>NZ_JBXVVI010000002.1:0-311388 GCF_057219155.1 Roseovarius sp. YIN77 | reverse complement strand
TTCATACTCCCGCGCCAGGCTTTCAACACTGCGCCCGGTTCGCACCAGCGCGACCATTTGATCCCTGAATTCCGCAGGGTACGGGTTCCTCGTTCTCGGCATGAAAAACATTCTCCTTCATCGATAAAAAGTGTCCATCAAACCGGGGGAACTCCAGTCAATGCCACAAGCTCAGACCTACGAGTAAGCAATTCATATCCCAGTGACAGCATTGCTCGATTTCGCAAGCCTATAGAATTGTCAGGCCGTACATCAAGAAATGCATCTAGGTACTTTCGTGTCAGTCCTTTTGCTAGCTTGGGGCGCGTGAGTTTTGCGCGCCGTATACGGCGAAATGTGATGTTAATATCTTCATCCCAAGTGGGATCGGGGAGACATAAAATTCGATGAGCTTTACGGATCGCATAGAGACGCCGACGAACTGTTGAAGGCGCCTTACCCGGAGCCTGCTCTTCTAAAAACCGGCATATGTCAGGAACCGCAGCCGGAAATGGCACGATCCCCTGTTCCATGCACCAATTTTCAAAGATTGCGATATCTGAATAGTAGGATTTCAGGGTCGGCGGTGCATAAGCGCCCTCAAGACGCTTGAATTCATGCCGCCAATTGTGTTCGAATCCAGCCATTGTACGCATAATTAGTTTTTTTTGCGTATATTATGCAATATAAATGGATATGCGCAAGTGATAACAGCATCTCAGATTCGAAGCGCCAGAGGCGCACTTGGATGGTCAGCCTCTCACCTTGGCAATCTGGCAGGCTTATCACTTCGAACGATCCAAACCTCCGAAACTGACGGGGGCGAGTTGAAGATTAGGAAAAGTTCACTCTTAGCAATTAAGACGACTTTAGAATCCGCCGGCATCGAATTCATCGGCACATCCGAGGACGCACCAGGAATTCGCATTCACGGCGGATCATCAGAAACGTGATCAAATCTTAGCATAAACCTGAACGCAGCCCTCAAAGCACAATTTACGAAACGCCCTTGCGCTTATTGCGACGATTGCGCTCGCGGCACTCCTCGCATATCTGACACAGCCTCCACCAGATCCAGCCCTAGGTGATTTCCCGTCAGATAAAGTCGCTCTCGCCATTGCATTTGCCGCTCTAATCCTCCCGGCAGCGCGTTTCTACGCGCGCAGTCTAATCTGGATGGTACCAGCTGCCCTAATTTTCGGCGGCACAATCGAGCTAATTCAACCCTAAGTGGGACGCTCTGGCGAATGGATGGATTTTGCCGCTGATCTGTTTGGAGTACATGTCGGCATTGCAGCGGGCTTAACTTTATGCGCAACAATCCGAAGACGGGTCAAAAGGCATTCATAATACATTTGAGCCATATTGCGGCTAGCGATATCCATACTTTGCACGGAATTCATTAGCTTTATCCCTTTTCTCCCGATGAATCCCGGCACACTCAAAACTTCTCAATTGCATCCTTCCCATCTCTCAGTAGGCGGCGAACATGTTTCTGAAACTCCAGATTCTCAGCCGTGTACATACCGTGTTTCAGAGCGTTCTGATTTCCTATTGGCGCACATGATCCTTGCGCGCCTCCATGCATCCGGCACCGTTTCTTACCCCTGACCGCGGGTGCCCGACAGGGCGTGCCTCTGCGGGTTTTAGCCCCACAGCGTGGTGTGGCCAGCATCGCCCCGGTATTTCTTTTATGCGTCCCGGCCATTCATTTTGATCGCTTTGAAGGCGCCTTGGCGTTGTTGCGGGAACCCTTCCCGGGCATCTCAGATTTGCGCTCGATTGCGGAGGGCGTCCCCGGTTTAGCGGTCCCGGCCAAGCCAGCCTCAACGTTACCAACAATTGCCTGCCCGCCTGGCTCAACATTCACATGTTCAATGGTCATTTTTTGTTGACCTTTGCCACGGTGCTTGTTCAAGGCGGCGAGCTGTAGGGCGTAAAGGGCCATCAGTTTTTATGCATGTTTGAGATTCTGAACTCGCGCTTCAAAAGTTTGGTTTGGCACCGCTGCACGGCGCAAGCAATCCAACGCCGCCGAATGCGTTCCGACCATCTGCATCGCCAACATGGTTTCGGCCGCATCCTGTGGCTCTAGTCCCTCGAACAACTCGATGGCCCGAACAATGCGTGCGTTCAACTCGTCTTTACTCAAGGATTCAGGAGGCCATAACAACTCGGCGATCTCATTCAGTTTTCGGCTTTCGACAATATTCCGCGCGACATTCACATAAGCCTCAATAGGATGGAGCTCGTTCACGGGGAGTCGGCAAGTCCTAAACGCGTCGAGCAGTTTCCGATCTTCTTTATCTTCGGGTTCTTCGGACCGCCCCGGATAGGTCGCTCTTTTTGCCATTCTACTCCACCTCGGTCACTTGGATGATTATTGGCACTATAGCAGATCCTGAACGCTAACTTTAGTACCGATTTGATACTTAAATATACTGTGCGCAGGGTTGTTTTAAAAATTTTCTCGCAACCTCCCCCCTCCTCCGACTCAAACCGCCGATAATATGCACTGGTACAATGCTAAAAATCGACCCGGACACCCACAAAATAGCGGATGCCTCCATCAAAGGGTGAACGCTCAAAATGTAGGTTTTACTCTAGACGTAACCGGGCCAAAACAGAGACGAAACAACTCCACAGAACCGCTTCGCCTCTTGGCTGATCTCGTTTCCGTGCTCGCAGCACCATGCTTGACACCGCGCAATAAATGCGGACATCGGGCCATTGGCATCAGCACCCGGTGGGCGGTTTCCAGGTTGGGATTGAAGCGCTGAAAGGGTCAAGACTGAATCCAGGTTCAGCACCGTGCGCCCTGACCCATTTCTATCAGAGAAACCCTACCCCAAAATTCCTTCAATCTTCGCCAGTGTCGCCACGTTCACGGCCACCCCTTCCTTGGCGGAACGTGCGCGTTTTCCTCCGCGGCCATCGCCGGGCAGGTGGGCGCCGGGTTGGGAGCGGATTGCTTCGACCAGGGCTGCCATATTGTTCGCAAATCCGCCGTCAGATGTGGCGGAAGGATCAATCGCGATGAAGAATTGGCCGGTTTTGGGCGGCCCGCCTGCGGTTCCGGAAAACGGTGATGCGCTGATGCCCAGCGTGGCGCCGGTCAGGGCCGCGGCCATGATCTCGGTCAACAGGGCGATACCCACACCCTTGTAGCCGCCAGAGGGTGCCATTGACCCCTTCAGCCCGACATTCGGGTCGGTTGTCGGGTTGCCATCAGCATCCAATGCCCAGCCCTCGGGGATTGGCTTGCCTTCGCGGGCGTGTTTCATCACCTCGGATTTGGCGATGGTGCTGGCGCTTTGGTCAATCAGGATTGCGGGCTGACCATCCGGCCCCGGGGCGGCGATGGAAAACGGGTTGGTGCCGACAACAGGCTTTGCCCCACCCGACGGCGCGATAGAGGCAGGCGCGTTGGTGAACCCAATCCCAACCAAACCGGCCTGAGCCAGACGGTAGGTGTGATAGCCCAGCACCCCGCAATTATAGCTATTACGGATCGCCAGTGCCGCGATGCCCTGTTCACGGGCCAACGGGATTAAGGTTTCATAGCCCAGATCAATGGCTGCATGGGCAAAACCGGTGGCCGCATCCACGGATACCACGCCCGGACGCGGGCGGGTCAGGACAGGCGCTGCCTGCCCGTCCACCTTACCGCATTGAACATGCTCGCAATAAATCGGGATATAGGCCAGACCGTGGCTGGCCACGCCGTCGGCCTCTGTCCCGGCCGTCGCAACAGCCAGGGGCCTTGCGTTTTGCTCTGACGTGCCGGCGGCAACCAGCGCACGGAAAGACAGGTCTTCGATTTCAGCGAGTGTGAGTGTTTTGGTTTCGACCATGTTTTCCTCTAATCAATCATTGTCAGTTGTGCCCGCACCGGCACCCAACAGTCGAGATTCCTCTGTCGCTGGTGCATAGGTGCGATGGGCAAATTCGTTAAGTGTCGCCCAAACTTCTGCTGCGGGCGCGCCACGGGTTGTTGTACTTGTCGGGGTACCCAAATCCCCGCCGATCCGCACGGATACCCGATCCGCACGACCCGGCAAATTACCTGAGAGACTCAGAGAGTTACCATCAGTACAGGCAACGCAATCGCCCATATCCACCGTGATATTTTCCTGCAACTTGCGTGCAGCAATTGCAGAAAACTGCAGCAAAATTGCTGGTTGGGTGACAGAGGCCATTTGGATTTCACCCGATTTCAACCGATTGGCCGAATCTGCCAGCGCCGCCCCTGCGGTAATGGTGCACAGCTTGCCTGCCGCAGTCCATTCACCGCCCAAATCAGCAGGGCGTCGGCTCTCTGGGTCGCTTCCGTCGAACTCTTCCAGAAAGGACGCCAATATTCCACAGCCATCCAATCCTTGCGCGCACAGCCAGCGCGCGATCTTGCCGGATTCTTCGGCCAGACCCCAGCTGTAACCAGCCCCACGGGTTGCTTTTTTCGATGTTGCTTCGACTTCGTTCAGTGAAAAGCTCATGCACCCACCTCCGGATAGACCCATTGATCCGCCCGTTTTGCGGACAGTTCTTCAGGATATGGCGCGCCTGAATACATACAGATGCGCAGCCAACGATCTGACCGCGGGTCAAAATGCGTGGCCCCAAAGAAGGACAGTTTACAGCGCAGCATATCGATCGGCAGGATTTCAGCGCTGATCGTGTTGTCCTGAATTTCCCCATAGGGGGCAACCTGCCGGATCTGGATACGCCGCACGGTATGGCGGTGTTCCGGATGTTTCAAAAGGAATTCAGCCACCGTCAGGTCGCCATCCCATTTGGCCAGATCACCATGCGCCATGGCCGCATCGCGGGCCGGGGCCAGAGGTTGTTCATACTCCGCAATCGGCTCATCAAAACGTTCGCCCAACCGCGGTTCCAGTTTCTCTTCAGACACATACCAGGCCCGTGCACATTGCTGCCGGTCTGACCAGTCTTTGTCCAATGCCCAGCCAAACTGTTCGGTCAGCAAATCGCGCAACCGATCAATGCTCATCGATCCGTCGATATAGAACGCATCCATATTGCTGTTGGACATGGCCGCACCCAGATCATCAACCAGGTCGCCGTAAGGTTCCAGGATAAGCGAGGCAACCAGTTCCTGCCCCTCTTCGCTCAGCGCGCCTTCGGACCAGCTCACAATCCGGTTCCATGGGTGGTCAGAGGTCAGATCATCCTCGGCCAGGTAGCCTGTGATCGCCTCCAGATCGGCCCGCAGTGCCGCCAGCTTTGCAATCTGAATTTCATGCTCTGAATGCCACCAGGACATGGACAATTTGCTGCGCTCATACACATCGCGGAAATGGTCGATCTCCTCGGCAGAGGCTGTTTCCAGCGACCGCACACGGGCAATTGCCTCTTCACGTGCGGCTATCCAATTGTTGAACAAAACCGGATGGTTCACCAGATAAGGCGCCATGCCCAACCCGGTGGAGTTGCCAATCCCCATCCAACGGGCGATCTCAGGGTCCAGTTGGGCGGTCTGATCACCGCCTCGCACATTGGCCATGTGCTGCACCAGGTCACGCACATAGACACGGGTCAGATAAACCGACAGCATCTCCGCCTGAAACGGCGCCTTCATCTCCGTCCGATCGGCAATCACCTCGCGATCTGCAGCCCCCAGTTTGCCGGAACCGTAAACCGCCGTGGTGCGCATCAGATAGCCGACGGCATAAACCTTCTCCAAGTCAGGTTGTTTGCCAGAGGCAAGCGAATCCACAAAATGTTCCCACAAGCGCACAGAGCGGTTGGCGCGCGAAACAGAGATTTCCTTCTCGCTCACCCGCCCGGCTTCTTGCAGCGGAATGTTTTTCGACAGGCGCTCGATATCCTCAGCAGTTGGGATACCATCATACAGCGTAAAGGTGGAATCCCACGCTGTTGCAATCACCCGGTCCGACCGCATCTCTGGTGGCAGATCATGGGCAAACGCAACCAAGGAATAAGCCCGCTCCGGCCCTTGGGCCGTATACACGGCGACACCCACACCCTTGTCATCAATGTCAAAGACCGGCCGGGAAAAACTCCAGTTTTCCCTGGCCATACGGCGGGTAAGTTGCCGCATGAAACTTAGCCTGCATTGATGCAAAGATCCCAAACGTGACAGCCGCATCACAACGGCCGGGTCCCTCTGGGGAATGTGTGTCGACGCGAGTTTTTCCATATACGTTATCCTTGTGGAATGAAATTCTCCGCGTAAAAGCGGTACCAGTTGTTGCCCATGATCCCATCAACATCTTCGTCGCTTAGACCTGTCGCGCACAGACCTGCCCGAATGTTTCCAAAATCACGGTTGTCGTTGAACCATTTCGGCATCGGGGGGAAGCCCGGTGCGCTGGCAGATCCTTCGCCATAATCGATTTCCTTGGACCAGCGGCCAACCCGCATCCATTCAACGATGCTATCTGGCTGGTCCTGGCACAGGTCGGTGCCAATCCCCAAATGCTCCGCCCCGTATTTTTCGGCAGTCCGGGCGATCATCTCGCAGAAACTTTCCAAGGTGCAATCCGACTTGCCCTTCAGGTGGTGCGGATAGACGGAAAAGCCCAGCATCCCGCCATTTTCCGTAACGGCGCGGATGACGTCATCTTTTTTGTTGCGCAGGGCCGGTGACCAGTCATACGGGTTGGCGTGGGTGATCGCGATCGGGCGCTCAGAAATATCTGCGGCCTCGATCGTGGACCGATCCGCCGAATGGCTCATATCCACAACCAGACCAACCCGGTTCATTTCCTTGATCACTTGCTTGCCCATCCGGGTGATGCCGGGATCCTCGGCCTCGTAACAACCGGTCGCCAGCAGGGACTGGTTATTATAGGTCAGCTGCATGAACCGTGCGCCCAGCGTATGGACAATTTCCACCAGACCGATATCATCCTCGATCGGGCTTGGGTTTTGGAAGCCAAAGAAAATCGCGGTGCGGCCGGTTTCACGGGCTTTCTCTACGTCAGAGGCCCACTGCCCCTTCATGATCAGGTCCGGGTATTGTTCAAACCACCGGTTCCATTTTTCAAAGTTCAGAACCGTCTCGCGAAAGTTTTCATGATACGAAATCGTGACGTGAACGGCATCCACACCGCCCTCACGCATCTGTCGGAAAATTTTCTCCGACCAGTTGGCGTATTGCAGGTTATCGATCAGAAATCCGGTCATGATGGCTCCCTGGTGGGCGTATGAATACTTTTACTTGTTTTGACGGGGCGAGGCGTCTCGTCCCGTCGCTATCGATCAGATCCCTCTACCTAATAACGAGAGAAATACTTTGATCTAGATCAGACCGGATTACCGGCGCTGATATAGGCGGTTTTAACCGTGGTGTAGAATTCCGCAGCCGCCCGGCCCTGTTCGCGCGGCCCGTAAGAGCTGTCCCCACGACCACCAAACGGCACGTGGTAATCTGTCCCGGCAGTCGGCAGGTTAACAGTCACAACACCAGTTTGGGCGTTGCGACGGAAATGGGTTGCACGTGCCAGGTTTTGCGTCACGATCCCAGAGGTCAGACCAAAATTGGTGTCATTGACGGTGGCCAGGGCCTCGTCATAGCTGTCCACTTTGATCACCGCGGTCAGGGGCGCAAACATCTCTTCCCGGTTTATACGCATATCATTGGTGGTGTTCAGGAACACGCCTGGGGACATGTAAAAGCCTTCATGCGGCATATCCAGACGCGCGCCACCACAGGCCAATTCTGCGCCCTCGGATTTACCCAGATCAACATAGGCGAGGTTTTCGTTCAGCTGCTGTTCGCTGACCACGGGGCCCATCTGAACACCAGCCTCCAGAGCATGGCCAACCTTCATCGCTTGTGCACCGGCAATCAGCTTTTCAGCAAACGCATCATGGATGGCACTATGCACGATCAGACGCGAAGACGCGGTACATTTCTGACCGGTGCCGCCAAAGGCCCCGCCCAGCGCAACCGTCACAGCCAAATCCAGATCGGCATCATCCATCACGGCCAAGGCGTTTTTGGATCCCATCTCCATCTGCACCTTGGTCAGGTTTTGAATGGCGGCGGTTGCAATGCCTTTGCCAACCGGCACAGAACCGGTGAAGGAAATCGCGTTTACTTTCGGGCTTTCGACCAGACGTTGACCAACGGAACGCCCTGCGCCCATCACCAGGCTGAACAGACCTTTCGGAATGTCCTGACGGTTGATGATCTCGGCCAAAGCCACGGCAGAGGCCGGGGTCACATTGGCAGGTTTCCACACAACGGCGTTGCCATAGCATAGCGCCGGGGCAATTTTCCACGATGCGGTGGCAGTGGGGAAGTTCCACGGGCTGATGATCGCAACAGTGCCGATCGGTTCACGGCGTACGTCGATTTCCACACCAGCGCGCACTGAATCAGCATTCTCGCCCAACTGGCGCAGACATTCAGCGGCATAGTAGGTAAAGAACTGACCGGCACGATAAACTTCGCCCTTGCCTTCGGCCTGCGGCTTGCCCTCTTCGCGGGCCAACAGTGTTCCCAACTCGTCTGCACGGGCGATCAGTTCGTTGCCGATAGCCATCAGAACGGCCTGCTTGCGCTCCATGCCATAAGCGGCCCATTCGCGCTGTGCCACACGGGCCTGATCCAGTGTTGCCTCCAACTGATCACCGCTGGCTTGCGCAAAAACGCCCACCAGATCCGACAAATCAGAAGGGTTACGGTTTTCAATCTCGCTTTCGCCTGCCAGCCATTCGCCAGCAATCAGGTTCAGTTGAGTCACGATTAATCCTCGAGTCCATGAATATCAGTTAAGCTTGTTTGTGGACTTTCGCATAGGCATCAGTCAAACTCAAACAACTTAACACCATTTCAGGGTTATTGAAGTATGGCAATAAGAACCAGTATGCTCCGC
The DNA here is from genome assembly GCF_057219155.1 of Roseovarius sp. YIN77. Classification (NCBI taxonomy): domain Bacteria; kingdom Pseudomonadati; phylum Pseudomonadota; class Alphaproteobacteria; order Rhodobacterales; family Roseobacteraceae; genus Roseovarius; species Roseovarius sp. YIN77. The sequence continues at coordinate 302,542 of NZ_JBXVVI010000002.1, read as the reverse complement.
TGTTTCTGCACTGTCGTTCAAACAGGCAACCTGGCAGAGGCCGCAGATCGCCTTGGCCGAACTCAATCGGCCATCTCCATGACGCTTCGCCAACTCGAAGATAACCTTGGCAAAAAACTGTTCGAAGGAGAGCGTAAAAATCGCCTGTCCCCCTTTGGGGAGCAAGTCTTTGAATTGGCGCTCAGGCAGGTCCGCCACTACGATCAAACCTTGCAAAGCATCAATCTGGCGGCAGAGGCCAATCACGGGCTGATCCGTATCGTCTCCGTTCCCTCTGTTGCGGCCCTGATCTTTCCGTCTGTACTGGACCATGTCACGGGGCTCTTTCCGGGCGTTAAAGTTGAACTGCGCGACACCCACACATCGCAGGTGATCGATGCGCTGGCAGAGGGTAAGGCCGATATCGGCATTGCCTCTGGGTATCACCCCTTAAACGGTGTGACGGCAGAACCCTTGTTTTCCGACAGATATGGACTGATCGGTGCGTCAGATCACCCCCTGATCACCCAGGACAAAACACTGGAAATCGCAGATATTGATCCATCCGTATTTTTCCGCAATGCGTTGTGCGATCTGATTGAAACGCCAGCGTTTTCCGGGATACTCGATAATTCTGACGTGACCATTCAAAACACCCACTCCCTGATCACCATGGTAAACACCGGGCGCTGGGTCACTGTTCTGCCTAAAACCGTCGCCAAATTTGCCCCCGAAACAGTATCGTTTCGTCCGATTGTCGACCTGCCAGACAAGCGTCAGGTCTATCTCTATCGACGCGAACGTACCCGGTTCAAAGACCTGACCGATACCTGTTTTGATTTTATCAGTTCTCTGGATTTTGACTAAGCGTTTTGCGCGCAAATCCTGGCGGACCAGCCACCCTGACAACATTCCCCCTTGACCCCGCTGTCCCCCATGTCAAAACCCTATTCCATGAGCACTGGTATTCTTTCGATTGATCTGGACGCCATCGCTGCCAATTGGCGGGCGCTTGATGGCCTGTCAGACCCTACCGTAGAAACCGCCGCGGTGGTCAAGGCTGATGGCTATGGTCTGGGGGCAGACCGCGTGGCCCGTACCTTGGCCCATGCAGGCGCGCGGCGGTTCTTTGTCGCAGTGGCCGAAGAGGGCGCCAAAGTGCGCGAGGCCTTGGGCGAAGCGGCTGAAATTTGCATCTTTGCCGGTCACATGCGTGGCGACACGGACATGATCGGCGATCTGGGCCTGATCCCGATGTTGAACTCTCTGGATCAGGTCACCCGTCATCTGGAGGCCCTGCCCGGCCACCCTTTTGGCCTGCAGCTGGATACGGGCATGAACCGTCTGGGGATGGAGCCCGGTGAATGGGCGGCGCTGCGCGATATCGTGGCAGGCCTCAACCCCACTTTGATCATGAGCCATCTGGCCTGTGCCGACACGCCTGACCATCCGATGAGTCAACGGCAATTGCGTGATTTTATCGACATGACCGATGGCTTCAACGCCCCGCGATCTTTGGCAGCCACCGGTGGCATCCTGTTGGGCAGTGATTATCATTTTGATGTGACCCGCCCCGGGATCGGCCTTTACGGCGGGCATCCCTTTGCCGAGGCACAGCCCGTGGCGCATCTGACCCTGCCCGTCATCCAGATCCGCGATGTTCTGGCGGGCGAAAGCGTGGGTTACGGCAACACCTGGGTGGCCGATCGGCCGGCCCGAATAGCCACAGTATCGTCTGGCTACGGCGACGGTCTGCTTCGCGCAATGGGCGGCAATCTATCGCTTTATTCCGGCGACACGCCCTGCCCTGCAGTTGGTCGCATTTCGATGGACCTGATTGGCGTCGATGTCAGCCACTTGAACCATTTGCCAGAGGAACTGGATATCCTGACACCACTGCAAACCATCGACACCTTGGCCGACGCCGCTGGCAGCATCGGATATGAGATTCTGACCTCTCTCGGGCCCCGCTATGATCGCCGCTACATTCAGGGGCGCAGATGACCCGGTTTCTGGCCACCATAGGCGCCTCTGTCCTTGCCTTTCTCGCCGCGATAGGTCGGGTGACGCTCTTTGCCGCCCAAACCGTTACGCATTTCTTCCGCCCGCCTTTTTATCCCAAGGAATTCGCACAGGCGCTGTTGAATGTCGGCTATCTCAGCTTACCCGTCGTTGGCTTGACGGCATTTTTCACCGGTGGCGCGCTGGCGCTGCAAATCTATTCTGGCGGCGCACGGTTCAATGCAGAGGCTGTGGTGCCCCAAATCGTCGCCATCGGCGTTGTGCGTGAATTGGGGCCCGTTATGGTCGGCCTGATGATCGCCGCGCGCGTCACCTCCTCTGTCGCAGCTGAAATCGCCTCGATGAAGGTGACGGAACAGATCGACGCGCTGGTGACGCTGTCCACCCACCCGATGAAGTACCTGACCGTGCCTCGGGTTCTGGCCGGGCTGATCTCTGTGCCGATCCTGGTCGCAATAGGTGATACGGTCGGTATATTTGGCGGCTATATGGTCTCGACGGGGCGGTTGGGCTTTAACACCCAGGCTTATCTGCAAAACACCGTCGATTTTATTGAAATGCGCGACGTGGTCTCATCTCTGGCTAAGGGCGCGGCCTTTGGCTTTCTCGCCACGTTAATGGGCTGCTTTTACGGCATGAATTCGGGCCGCGGCGCCATGGGTGTGGGCCGCGCGACCAAGGCATCGGTCGTCGCTGCCGCCGTCCTGATCCTTGCCGCCAATTACCTGCTGACAGAAATGTTCTTCTCCGCATGATAGACCTTCATAATGTCCACAAGGCCTTTGGCGCCAAACAGATCCTGAAGGGGGTCAATCTGTCGATCCCCAAGGGGGAATCGATGGTCATCATCGGCGGATCCGGTACCGGCAAATCCGTCACCCTGAAATGCGTTCTAGGCCTGATTACACCCGATCAGGGGGCCGTGACCGTCGAGGGCCAAGACGTCACCCAATTGCGCCAAGGTTCTGCCGAGCGCGACGCCTTCCTCGCCCAGTTCGGGATGCTGTTTCAGGGTGGCGCTCTGTTTGACAGCCTTCCCGTCTGGCAGAACGTGGCCTTTCGCCTTTTGCGCGGATCACTGAAACGGCCAAAGGAGGAGGCGCGCGAGATTGCCATCGAAAAACTCCGCCGCGTGGGGCTGAAATCCGACACGGCAGATCTCTTCCCCTCTGAACTGTCCGGCGGTATGCAAAAACGTGTGGGTCTTGCCCGCGCCATCGCTGCTGAGCCGCAGATCATCTTTTTTGACGAACCCACAACCGGGCTCGATCCGATCATGTCGGGCGTCATTAACGAGTTGATCCGAGAGATCGTGGTTGAAATGGGCGCCACCGCCATGACCATCACCCACGACATGACATCCGTCCGCGCCATCGCCGACAAGGTCGCCATGCTGCATGACGGCATCATCCAATGGACCGGCCCGGTGGGTGACATGGACCACAGCGGCGATCCCTATCTGGAACAATTCGTCAGCGGCAGTGCAGACGGGCCGATAGAGGCGGTGCGGTAGTTTACTTAGCACCCATACGCCCGGCGGCACCGCCGGGCAGCGCCCGACCCGCCCCATGGGCGGGCACTTCTCGCCCACCCCGGGTCTGGGCTGCCCTCATACAATCAATCAGATTTCGTAGGCCGGGCTTCAGCCCGGCATCTACGCCTCGGCCTGTAACTCCCGCAATACCTCCATCGCCCTCTCTGCCATCCGCTCTGGCACGAACGCGTGGTCATGATGGGTGGCGGCGACCATGTTGCAGGCAATATTAGCGTCGGCAAGGGCCCCTGCCACGGCGGCGGTCAGGCCGACGCCTTCCAGATCGGAATAGACCTGCAGGGTGATCTGTTGCATGGGGGCATCAACATCAAACCCCACCTCCTGTGCCACTTCGACCGGCAGAATAAATGACATGCCCTCTGCCTCCGCAAAGCTCGCAACCGCCTGCGGGGCCACCTGCGCCATCACGTCCGCATCATCAGTGGAGGCAAAAACAAACACCCCCGGCTGCAGTTCCGGCGTCATGCCTGCGATCATCGCCTGCCTGTCAGAAACAGTGCCCATGCCCTATGCCAACCCCGCCTTTTCCAGCCCGCTCAGGTAAATCTCTAACTGTTCCGGGTCGCGCAGGTAAAACAGCCGTTCGCGCACGAAATCACGGGTGATGCCCGGGCGCAGGGTCTGCAAATCGTCCAACGCCTGTTTCGCCTTTGCCAACTCTCCCATATGACCCAGCGCTGACGCCTTGATCGCCGTCGCCCAGTAATGCGAATTTGGCACGGCTTCTGCCTGTGCCGCCCACGCGGCCGCAGCCGGAAAATCGCGCCGGAACAGATGCGCCGTCGCCCCATAGCCCAGAAACGCCCAGCGGTACGGGTCTGACGGGCTCAGCCGAACCGCCTCATCAAAACAGGGGATCGCGGCCTCCATATTCCCGGCATAGGCCAGCGTGTCTCCCAGCGCACAATGGGCCTGCGCCATCGATGGGTTCAACCCGATCGCCGCCTGCAATTCGGTCACCGACCGATCATATTCGCCCCGCGCCAGATAGACTCGGCCCAGCGCGAACCGTCCGACCGCATCGTCGGGGTCCAATCGGCAGGATTTACGCGCCAATTCCAATGCCTCGTCCAGCAGTGCGCCGACCTCCCCAGCCTCAAAATAAATGGCAGAGATCACCATCGCATAACTCAGCCGCGCATAGGCAGCGGCGAAATGCGGGTCCCGCCGGATCGCCTCGCGGAAATAATGCTGGGCGCGGGCGTTGGTTTCAGCCGCAAATTCATACTGCACCGCCAGACCTCGGTGATAGCATTCCCAGGCCGACATTTCGCCCTCGTCCAACTTGCGCGCTGCCTTGCCTGCCAGCCGTTCCAGCTCTGCATCGACAGAGGCGGCAATGGTGTCCGACAGTTCATCCAGCACGTCATCCAGATGGTCGCATTCCCGGTCATACCGCGTGACCCACAGATAGCGCCCGGAATGTGGTTCAGCCAATTGCACGGTCAGGCGCAGGTTGCGGTCATGACGACGCAAGGACCCATGCAGCACATAATCCAGCGACAACTGCCGCCCCAAATCCGCCAGCTGCGCCGCCGTCAGCCGGGGCCCCTGTAAATCCGGGCTCGCCAACACATCCAACCAGCGAAAGCGCGACAAATGCGTGGTGACATCTTGTGACAACACCTCTGCAAAATACATCTCTTCGGCATCCGATCCCATCGTGCCAAAGGGAACCACGGTAATGGCAGAGCGTGTCTCATCCGCAGCAATCGGTGCGGTGCTCATCGTTTTTTCCGCCTCTTTCCCTGCGCCCGCTTCGATCGGCACCATAAAGCTTTCGCCCTTAATCTCGCTGATCAGCCGCTTCAGATCCGGGCCAGGTGTGACATCCAGTTCGTCTTTCAACTGCTGTTCATAGGCATTGTATTGCTGCACCGCCGCTGCGCGTTCGCCCGACTGTGCCAAAAGCCGTATCAAAACCATATGCGATGCATCACGCAGGGGATCAATCGCCACCAGCCGGCGGGCGGTTTCCAACGCGGCGTCGACCTCTCCGGCCTGCCGCTGCGCCTCTGCCGCACGTTCAAAGACTTTGGCAGCCAAGGTGGCTACGCGTTGCCGTTCCGAGGTGATCCAATCCTCAAAATCGCTTTGCTGACCGTAAAGCCCTTCCAGCAACATATTGTTCATAATGCTAACGGCGCGAATGGCCGCCTCTGGGGTGGGATCCCCAGCCAACTGGGTGAACTCATCCACATCGACATGCACCTGTGCCGGGTCCAGACCCACACGGTCGCCCTCCACTACGATCGCATCACCAAGATCACTGTTCAGCACCCGACGCAGTTTGGCGATGGCTTGGCGCAGGCTCTGGCGCGCCTGATCGGTAAAACGATCCCCCCAAAACAGCGCCATCAACCTATCCCGTGACGGTGGCATCCCAGTGTTTAGCGCCAGATAGGCCACCAGACCCAACGTCTTGGCCCCGCCCAACGGCACCTCCTGCCCCCCGGCATCGGTCACCGTCAGCGGCCCAAACAGTTTTATCGAAATCATCGCGCGCCCTCTCTTGGTGAAACTCTAAGCCGAAAGCCGCAATCAGTGCAATTTTTCCTGTATTTCTGCGAAAATACCCACGTCCGGAAAAAACTAACGCCGAATTCACGGCGTTTGTCGGGCGCGCTTCACGGTGATAGCATGCAAGATGCTCATATTGGGATCATCAAGATCAGATCATCAGGAGATCACCAATGACCCGCAAAACCGAATGTACCGTCGCCGCATTGCCCGCACCACAGATCGTCGGCCCCTATTCCCGCTGGCCACGACAGGCCCAAGACCGCACCGATCAGACTCTTACATTTTCCAGCATCGCTGGCGTCGGCGCCCCGGCGACCTATTGCAACGCCATCGCCAAACGCTAATCCCACGCTTTCACACAGGATCCAGCCATGAACAAGACCGACCGCAATATCCAAGCAAGCCCTGTCAAACGTGCAGGCCTCTACGATTCCATCCTTGATACGGTCGGTCACACGCCTGTCGTCCGGGTCAACAACCTCGGCCCGAAACATGTCGACCTCTATGTAAAACTGGAATCCTTCAATCCCCTTGGCTCGGTCAAGGATCGTCTAGCCCTGGGCGTGATCGAGGCGGCAGAGCGTGACGGATCGCTCAAACCCGGGCAAACCGTGGTCGAGGCCACATCGGGCAATACCGGCATCGGCCTCGCCATGGTTTGCGCGCAAAAGGGCTATCCGCTGGTCGTCACCATGGCAGAAAACTTCTCGATCGAACGGCGCAAGCTGCTGCGTTTTTTGGGGGCCCGTGTAATCCTGACCCCGGCGGCGGAAAAAGGCTCTGGCATGATTGCCAAGGCCGTTGAGCTGGCCGAAAAACATGGCTGGTTCCTGACCCGACAGTTCGAAAATGACGCCAACCCCGACACCCATTCGCGCACCACGGCCGAGGAAATCCTTGACGATTTCGGTGGCACCGGGCCGGATTACTGGGTCTCTGGCTTTGGCACCGGCGGAACCTTCCGGGGTGTGTCACGGGTGTTGAAGGCCAAAAGCCCAACAACCACCATCGTCGTGGCCGAACCTGACAATTCCCAACTTCTGACCAGCGGTATCGCGCAAGAGCGCAATCCAGATGGCTCCGCCGCTGCCAGCCACCCCAATTTCCGCCCGCATCTGATGCAGGGCTGGTCGCCAGATTTCATCCCGAAAATCATGGGCGAGGCCGTCGATGCCGGACATTATGACATCCACCAACCCGTCGCAGGGGATGATGCCCTGCAAATCACCAAGGACCTCGCCACCAAAGAGGGCATCTTTTGCGGTGTCACTGGCGGGGCCACCTTTGCCGCCGCCCTGAAAATTGCCGAAACAGCGCCCGAAGGGTCCAAAATCCTCGCTATGATTCCGGACACTGGCGAACGCTACCTCTCCACCCCGCTGTTCATGGATGTCGAGGAAAACATGACGGCAGAGGAACACGACATCGCCGCCTCTACCCCGCGGTTCCGCTTTGACGTGGCCAGTTCATCTGCCCCGGCGGCAATGGGAGAGGCCAAACCCAAAATCCTGGCCGAAGTCGACAAGATCATCGCAGACCCGGACCAACCTGTCGTGCTCTTTGCGCTGGAATGGTGCGAGTTCTGCTGGTCCGTGCGCAAAATGTTCGCTGCCGCAGGGATCCCCTACCGGTCCGTCGATCTGGATTCCGTCGCCTATCAGGAAGGCAACCTGGGCACCGAATACCGGGCCGCGCTGCTGAAAATGCTGGGTAGCCCGACCATCCCGCAAATCTTTGTCGGTGGAACGCATGTGGGCGGCGCGACGGAAACCTTTGACGCCTTCAACGATGGCAGCCTGCGCGCCATGCTACGCAAGAACAAAGTCGCCTTTGACGAGGAAATGAAGCGCGACGCCTACAGCTTCTTGCCCAACTGGCTGCACCCGCGGTGAAACACGACACCCGGCATATCGCCCCGGCGGATCCGCTTCTGGACCACGCGGCACGATATGCCGGGCGGTTTAGAACCCGATCCAAACCCCTGCACCCGACCGAGGGGGCCGCAACGCTGCGTCAGCGGTTCTGCATCCCCCTGCCGGATCAGGGGCGCGACGGCCAGGACGTCATCGACGCCCTTATCCAAGCTGCTGAACCGGGGCTCGTCGGAAACACTGATGGGCATTTCTATTCCTGGGTTATGGGCGGATCAGACATCACCGGGGTGGCCGCCGATTGGCTGACCTCTGTATGGGGTCAAAACGCCGCCATCTATCAAACCGCTCCTGCCGCCGCGATCGCCGAAGAGGCCGTCGAGACTTATCTCCTCGACCTGCTGGACCTGCCCCGACATTCTTCGGTCGGTCTGGTCACCGGGGCCACCATGGCGGGCTTTGTCGGGCTGTCTGCCGCCCGCCAACAGGTACTGCACCGTGTCGGGTTCGATTTGGACAAGTTTGGCCTGCAATCTGCCCCCCTGATCCGGATATTCCTGTGCGAAGACTCCCATATCTGCAACTTTTCCGCCCTACGGTTTTTGGGATTTGGGGAGGCAAATCTGGTCCGCATCCCCGCCAATGAGCAGGGCGTGATGCAAATTCCGGCGCTAAAACAAGCCTTGACCGACAACCCCAGCCCCGCGATCATTCTGGGCCAGGCTGGGCATATCAATTCAGGGGGCTTTGATGATTTTACCGCGCTGGCCGATCTGGCGCAGGCGCATAACGCGTGGCTTCATGTCGATGGCGCCTTTGGTCTATGGCTGCGCCTATTGCCGGAAAAATCCCACCTGACCGCCGGGCTGGACCGTGCTGACAGTTGGTCCGTCGATGGTCACAAATGGTTGCAATTGCCCTATGATTGCGGCTTTGCTATCCTGCGCGACAGCACCGCTCATCGCCGCGCCATGGACATCTCTGCCGCTTATCTGAACCAAGACCCTGATGATGGCCGCAACCCGACCGAATTCAATCCAGAGCTATCGCGCCGCGCCCGCGGTTTTGCCGCCTGGGCGGTCATGCAGGCCAAAGGGCGGAATGGCATTCGTACCCTGATTAGCGATCATTGCCGATATGCGGAACGGCTGGCCGACCGTTTGTCCAAAACCGAAGGTCTGAATGTCATAAACCGCATCGATGCCAATCAGATCGTCCTGTCCTGCGCTGACCCCGTGACCGGGCGCACCTCCCCCACCCTGACACAGGCCTTGGCCAATCGTCTGAATACAGGTGGTCAGATTTTTGTCCGCACCACTGTGTGGCAGGGCGAAACCCGCCTGCGCCTGTCAGTGATCAGCGGCGCAACCGGTAGTGCAGAAATCGACGCGCTCGCCGACCTGATTGCAGGGGAATGGGCGGCCCTGCGCGACTGACGACCACAAAATTCACACCGACGTAATACCGACGTTGTGCAGCCGCGTTACAGCATGCCTAAATCTGGCGCACCGGATCGTTCAGTCGCTGGCGCGTTTCCCAATTCGGATCGATCCACACATCGGCGTTCGACGCCGGCAAAGGCTCTTTGCCCATGATCAAATCCGCCGCCCGCTCCCCCACCATGATCGAAGGAGCATTCAGGTTACCATTTGGAATCATTGGGAAAACGGTGGAATCGACCACACGCAGATTTTCCATCCCCCTGACCCGGCATTCGCTGTCCAGAACCGCCATAGGATCGTCATCCGCCCCCATCTTGCAGGTCCCGCACGGGTGATAGGCGGTCTCTGCCTCCTCGCGCACCCAGGCATCGATTTCATCATCACTTTGAACATCGTCTCCAGGCGAAAATTCACTGTGATAATAAGCATCTAGCGCCGGTTGTCGCATGATTTCACGGGTCAGACGAACAGCCGTTCGCCAGTCCTGCCGGTCCTCTTCTTCCTTCAGGAAGTTGAACAAAATCTCCGGATGATCCGTCGCATTCGGCGTCTTAATCCGCACATATCCCCGGCTTTTGGCCTTGTTCGGCCCGATATGCACCTGAAATCCATTATCACGAAACGCCGCATCTCCCTGATAGCTGATCGCACCGGGCAAGAAGTGATATTGGATGTCCGGCCATTTCAGGCCTGCACGCGAACGGATAAAACCGCCTGCCTCAAAATGATTCGTGGCCCCCAGACCGGTTTTGAACATCATCCATTCCAGCCCGATCATCCCCTGTTTGATCAAGGACAGTTTCGAATTCAGGCTCGGCCCTTTGTTGGCCCTGATCTGGAAAAACGTCTCCAGATGATCCATCAGGTTTTCACCCACTCCGGGCAGGTCATGTACCACATCCACACCTGCGTTTTTCAACACTTGCGCAGGCCCAATGCCTGACACTTGCAGCAGAACAGGCGTATTGAACGCACTGGCAGAGATAATCACCTCCCGCTCCGCATACGCCTGTTTTTTCACGCCTTTTGTGGTGTAATCGATGCCGGTCGCGCGCTTGCCCTCCAGTATAATGCGCTGTGCCACTGAATGGGTTTCGACCTTCAGATTGGCCCGTCCCCGGATCGGATCCAGATAACCTCTCTTGGCACTCCAGCGCAAACCCTTGTCCACAGTCATGTGATAGGCGCCAAACCCTTCCTGCTGATATCCATTGTAATCTGCGGTGGCCGGATATCCCGCCTCCACCGCTGCTTTGACAAAGGCCTGATATAACGGAAACCGCGTTTGATCATTGCCTTTGTTGACCCTGAGCGGCCCATCAGATCCGCGATATTCATCACCGCCATCGACAAAGGTTTCAGCGCGTTTGAAATAGGGCAGCACATTGCGATAGCCCCAGCCCTTGGCACCCATCTCCTCCCACTGGTCATAGTCCAACGCATGTCCGCGCACATAGACCATGCCATTAATCGCGGATGACCCCCCCAGCCCCTTGCCACGGTGCTGACCAATCCGGCGATTGTTCATGTAAGGCTCTGGTTCGCTGACATTTTTCCAGTTGAAGGCATTGAACCTCATCGGCCAGGCCAGCGCTGATGGCATATCGACAAAGATATTCCTGTTCTCGCCGCCCGCCTCCAACAGCAGCACAGAGTTCTGACCATCTTCAGTCAGGCGGTTGGCTAATGCGCACCCCGCCGAACCAGCCCCAACGATGATATAGTCAAAGCGCTCCATCACACGGCCTTTCCCAACAGCAATCCGATTCCGACAACATATTTGGGTTGGTTCCTACGGACGATTGACTTATCAGTCAATCGAATTCCAGGGCCTGTGCCCCCGCGCGCGCAACACCCCCGCTATTGGTCGAGAAGTATCGAAGCAATCCGCAAGGCGTCGCGCTGCAACATGTCGAAATCCGGCGCCTGTCTACGCACCGCATGTTTTAGCCACAGCCCATCAATCATCGCGATAAGGGACGTGGCATAAAAATCAGCCTCTGCATCCCCAAACAATTGACGCGTACAATGGCGGATATTGCTGATCTGACGCCTCTCATAGATGCGCATCAAAGAGGCAAACCGGTCAGAGGTCTTTCCCAGATAAAACAATGCCAACCAAGTAGAGGCAATTTCTGGATCTAACTGCCTGGGATCAAATGACATCTTCAGATAGGCATCAATGCGCTGTCGTGGGTCCACTACCCCACGCAGGACCTTTTCGCTCTGCTGGAAATAGGACCGCATGACATAGCGCATCACTTCATCCAACACGCCTTCTCTGGATTGAAAATGGTGAAACACCAACCCGTTGGATATGCCCGCCCGCTTGGCAACATCTGCAACGCGAAGATTACAGATACCCTGTTCATGCACGATCGAAATCGCGGCCTGAATGATCTGTTGTTTGCGCACCTCAACCGGTTCAAAGCGATTCATGAGCGGGCTCCAAAACTCTGGGCCAGACCATATACAGTTTAGCGCGCCCCGCAAACAAGTGCCTTGACTGAACGCTTAAGCGCCGTACGCCTTATGCCGCCCGGGCCAAGTGGGCGTATCGCCGTGCCGAATATAGCAACGGCTGGGGCCCTGCCTCATAGCGCACATCCACGACAGAGGCGAAAACCACATCATGGCTGCCTATCGTCTGAACCCCGCAGATGCGGCAATCAAAGGCAACCAAGGCACCGCTTAACACAGGTGATCCGGTAGACAGATCACCCCAACCAATACCATCAAACTTTTCCGCACCTTTCGCGCCACCACGTCCGGCGAATATGTCTGCAATCCATTGTTGATCGCGGGTCAGGACATTGACACACAACACCCCATTTCCCATCACCACCTCCCGGCTTGAACTAGCCCGGTTGATGCAAACCAGCAAGGTCGGGCTGCGCGTGTCAGCCGATACAGATGTCACCGAAGTGGCCGTCAATCCGGCGCGACCATGTGGGCCATCTGTGGTAACCACGCTGACAGAGAACGCCAGTTGGCTCATCCCATCGATGAAGGCGCTTCTCAGCGCCTTCGGATCTATTTTAAAATCATCAAACATGGGTCATCCCCTCATTTAGGCTGCCTGACGTGCAGCAGGCTTTTCCTCTTCAACGTCAACTGGTTCCAGGCCAAGGCTCACGCGACCGGTAAAGCTTTGTTGGCGTTTTTCCGGCAGCGGATGGAATTGGGCACCGTGCACATCGCGCAGCAGCCGTTCCAGCCCGGTCTTACGATAGAACCCGGCCCCACCTGCTACTTCCAGCGCCTTTTCAACGGTAATAATCACATGGTTTGCACAGATGGTTTTGCGGGTCAGAACCTTGCTGGCCAGCTCCTCGCTCGGCGCGAAATCAAAGTCATTGCACAGTCGCACCATGTCATCGCGGGCGATCTGGGCCGTGGTCAGCAGGTTTTCCATCTCGCCCACCTGGATCTGTGTGATCGGGTCATCTGCACGGGATTTAGCGCGGTCGCGGGCAATGCTTGCCGCGGCCTCCGCCGCCCCCAGATAGGCCGACATGATCAACGGCATCGCCACAGTCAGGATCACGCTGAAGGCCGGATGATACCCCCCACGCGGCCGACGCAATGCAATCGCCGCATCAGGCACGAACACATCGGTTAGGCGCACAGTCTGCGACCCCGTAGCGCGCATCCCCATGACCGACCAATCATTCATGATCTCAACGCCTTCTGACGACATTGGTACCGGGAAATGCAACACAATCGGCCCATCGACGGGGTCATCACAAGCACAAGAGGTCACCAGAACATTGCCGCAGGGCGATCCGCTGGCAAAAGGTTTTACGGCGGTGATTTTGTATCCACCATCGACGCGCACGGCGGTCCCGTTTGATCCCAGCCAGTCATTGGCACCGGTGCTGATCAGCTGCAGGTTTCCCGCCACGACCTTATCGAGCAGCGGACGACCCGGCCGGCCGGCCTTATCATTGGCCACAGCGGCAGAGACCAGATGCTGATGCATCGACAGGGCCAGCGCGGTCGACGGGCACAGGTGGCCCAGTTTACGGATGAATTCGCACATCTCGGTATAGGTTGCCTCGCCACCGCCGTATTCCATCGGGATCACCGCTGGGAACAAACCGGCCTCTTTGATCAGGGCATAGTTGTCACTGATAAAGCCGTCCGTGGCATCCAGCATCGCGGAACGTTCTGCAATCGCGGGGCCAATATCGGCCAGTACAGCATCAAGATTAATAGGGGTTGTCATGATCATATCCTTGTATTTCATTAGGTTGAATGATGGTCAGCCGCCTGAATACGGCTGGTCCTGTCACGATTGGATGTCTTCAGGGGTAAAGATTGAAAACTGCACCAGGCGGCAGGTATTTGGGCCCGGTTCGCCATCAGCGCGTGCCGTTGCGGGCATCGGGGCGGGAATGCTGTCTTCCATACAGCCACCACGATAGCTCGACAGCATGTCATGGGCGCGGCCGTCCAGCACCGGACCGTGATCATTGATCACCAAATGCACCTCTGCGGTTGCACTATCCATCAGGCCTGCGCTGAACCAGGCGCCGCTCAGCGCACCCTCGGCTTGGTAAAAATTGAAATCAGCCGCGCCCTCTGCATCTGCGATGACGCCACCGGCATAACCCACATCCGCCTGCACGGTTTCAGTGCGTTTCAGTACGTCTTTTGAGGTGCATTTGCCCTCTTCGCACTGGGCCGGATCATTCACCACGACCAGCCACATGGTATGGACATTTCCGGGTGTCAGGCCGGTGGTCGACATGTTCACGAACAACCCGTCCGGGTCCGTCATCATCCGGGCCATCCCACCATCAACGGTGCCAACTTCACCCTGCGACGGATGCGTTTTCACCCCGCTCGTCCGCATTTCTGCAGCACTGGCCAGACTGGCTGCGGCAACGATTGCAGAGGCCGTCATGGCGCAAAAAATAGTCTTGTTCATCATTTCCTCCAATATCTGATCCGGGATCGCCCGGCACAGTCACTGGTTAAAACGAACCCACCACCGCAGGCTTGTTGCACTGATGTGGTAAATCTGTGCTAAACTTGAAAAACTCTGAGGAACCCGGATTTTCACATGATCCACTACGCCCTGGGCGACATCACCATTGACCCGCGCACACGGGAATTTCGCAAAGGCCAAGACACCCTTCGCGCCGAGGCACGGGTGTTTGATCTGGCCTATCTGCTGGTATCCAACCATGAACGGTTGGTTACAAAACAGGAAATCGTCGATGTGGTCTGGGACGGACGCGCGATTTCGGACAATGCGATTTCGACCGCCATCAAAGATCTGCGCAAAATTCTGGGCGACGATGGCAACCGGCAGTCGATGATCAAAACCATTCACGGTCAGGGCTTTCGCTACGTCGCACCGGTTGAAAACATCTCTCCCGCCGCGACCAACCTGCAACCCGCCCTACCCGGCGACAGGCCATTGCAAGAGGCAGAGGCCCCCTCGCTACGCGGCAAACCGTCAATTGCGGTTCTGCCTTTTCAAGACATGTCCGCCGCCCCCAGCGGCTCGCCCATCGCCTATGCGATCCCGACAGAGCTGATTTCGACCTTTTCGCGCCTGCGCTGGATCGCCGTCACCGCCCGGGGCTCCTCTTTCCGGTTCAACGGCTCTGATGCGTCGCATCAAACGATCCGCAATTTGCTGAACGTCGAATATATGCTGACCGGCGCGGTCGAGATTTTTGAACGCCACCTCAATCTGACAATCGAACTGTCCGAAACGCAGGACGGCCGCGTCATCTGGGGGGACCGGTTCACCGGATCGCTGGACGACATTCACGAAATACGCAGCCAGATCTCCGCAGCCGTGGTCAGTGCGTTGGAAATCCACATCCCCGCCCACGAAGCAGGCATCGCCCGCACCCTGCCCGCCGAACATCTGGACGCCTGGGCGCAATATCATCTGGGTGTCCAGCATATGTACCGGTTCAACCAGACCGACAATCACATCGCCGCCGGGCATTTTCGCCGTGCCATCGAAAAACAACCCGACTTTGCCCGCGCCCATGCCGGGCTGTCGTTCACTGCCTTCCAGAATGCCTTTCTAAACTATCGGCCAGATCGGGATGAACAGGTCAAGGCCGCCGTCGCCCATGCCGAACGCAGCATGGAACTGGACGCCTACGACCCCTTTGCCAACTACAACATGGGCCGCTCCTGCTGGATCACCGGCGAAATTGACGCGGGCACCACATGGCTGGAACGCAGCACACAGGTGTCTCCAAATTTTGCCCAGGGCCATTATGTCGGCGGCTTGATGAAGATATTGTCAGGCCAGGGCGCCGAAGCCAGAGCGCATACAGGCCTTGCCCTACAACTCAGCCCGCTTGATCCGCTGGGGTATGCGATGATGTCATCTCAGGCCATGTCCTACATGAATGATGGACAGTTTGATGACGCGATCCATTGGGCTGAACGCGGCGCAATGGCACCTGGGGCGCACTTTCTGGTGATGTCGACAGCGGCAATTGCCAACGATCTGGCAGGCAACACTGAACGCGCAGAACAATGGATCAAAGACGCGCAGGCCAAAAGCGCAACCCGCATTACCCAACGCAGTTATTTCAACGCGTTCCCCTATAGCAGTACCGACAGCCGGACGCGCATCACCGGCGCATTGACCCGGCTGGGTATAAAATGATGGCGGAAAAGCATCGCTGAAGGGCAAAGCGCAGCCTTGCCCGATTTCAGCCTCGACCCTGCCCAAAACTCTGGCCATATTGCGCCGGCAGGCCCGGAAAACCGGCCCGCTTTGACAAATAGACAGTGGCAAAACATCCCAGAGGACCAGATGAGCACTCTGATATACATTCTGAACGGCCCCAATCTGAACCTTCTGGGTCTGCGAGAGCCAGAGATTTACGGAAGCGAAACGCTTGCCGATCTGGAGGCCGCCTGCCGCGATGCCGCAATTAATCTGGGGCTAGAGGTCGAAACCCTGCAATCCAACTACGAGGGTCAGATCATCGATTGGATCCATCAGGCCCGGGACAAGGCCGCCGGGATCGTTATCAATCCCGCCGCGCTGTCCCATACCTCTGTCGCCATTCTGGATGCGTTGAACATGTTCGACGGACCGGTGATCGAGGTGCATATCAGCCAGATTCACAAACGCGAATCTTTCCGCCATCATTCCTATGTCAGTCACCGTGCAGATGCGGTGCTGGCCGGAACCGGCGTGCACGGATACGTGTTGGCGCTGGAGCATATGAAAAAACGCTTGCAGGGCTGATCTTGGGCTAGCATCCGCAATGGGCGGGGTCAGCCCGTTCATCCGGGCTGATTACCTCTATTCGTTCAGTCTTCAGTTTGGCCGCCAATGTCCACGGTCAACCCATCTGATCCGATGGTCAGCGGGCCGGACCAGACGGGCCGCAATTCAGCGATCCAATCCTCAGCCGTTACTTCGGGATCATCTGCGGGCAGCAAATGGTGCAGAACCAGATGCCCGACTTCAGCCTGCGCGGCCAATTGCCCGGCCTCTGACGCCCAGGTATGGCTTGCCATCAAATGCTGGCGCAGCCGCGGGGCGTTGGGAACCTTCTTGATCAACCGCTCCACCCCTTTTGGCAACATGGCCTCATGCACCAGGACATCCGCGCCTTTGGCAAAATCAGCGAGCGGCGGGAAAAAGCACGTATCGGCTGAAAACACCACAGACCTCTTCACTCCGTCAAACCGCAACGCATAGCATTCTGTCACCGGCGGATGTTCAACCCGCAAAGAGGACACAGAGATTGACCCAATCTGTGCGACAGGTCCTTGCGAAAATTCAATCACTTCGATCATGTCTACCAAAGGCGGCCTGCCTTCATCCTCAATCCGAATTTGGTAGTCATAGTCCATCGAGGATAGGAACCCCGCCCAATACCCCGCCGTTCCAACCGGACCGTACACTTTCAACGACGTTTTCATCCCAGTTGTCCAAGCCGTGTATAGGTATGGCCCAAGCTCCAGAATGTGATCGGAATGCAGATGTGTGATGATGATTGCCTGCACATCCAGAACCGACCGCCCCGCTGCGACAAGCGCCCGTGTCAGGCCGATACCACAATCGATCAAAATGCACGTGCCATCCAAATCCAAAAGACTGGCTGTCGGCATCGCGTCAGGATGCCTGACCGCAGGCCCGCCCTTTGTGCCCAACAGGGTGATCTGATCACGCAATACGTTGCCCTTTCTGACAGCAGGCGCGAAGGGTTGTTGTGCTCACATCTGCAATGTCGTTGGCTTTGCCAAACAATATCCTTCAATCTCGCCTAGTGGCAGATTGCCCGCAATCCCTATTTCAGGCGACACCGGATTACTGGAACACCAATTTTGACAGTGTTTCTGGCAAATTTGGTCTCAGCACCAACAATTGGTCCTGCATTTGTTGCCCCAGATTATAATCCGCCAATCTGACACGCAGGGCCGAAGCTGTCCCAACCCCGCGCAGGGCAACGCCATCGGTGGGCGCCGTAAGGTCTTCGACGCTCTCTGGCTTCAAATCCACGGAAATCACCACTTTGCCCTCTTGTCCACTGACGGCATGCGCCACTACACCCTGCAGCACTGGGGTGCGGTGCCAACCGCCAAGCAGGGTCAACTGCACCTCCAGTCCAGGTTGCATCAGTTTGGCCATCTCCATCGGGATCGTAAAATTAGCCACGAAAGAGGCCCGGTCCGACGGGGTGATTTCCAACACTTCAGCAGCCTCCACCAAGCTGACCCCAGCCTGAACCGGTCTGATCCGGTTGACGCGGCCATTGTCCGGGGATTTCAAACGCGGCGCCTGCAGGAATTGGGCTAAAACCGCACGCTGGTTCATGTTTTGCGCGATACGCTCAGACAGGTCGCGGCTTTTTTCAATGACTTCTTGCTGATACCGTATACGTTCATCATCAGCCAGATCATCCAGTGCAGCGATATGGTGATCCAGAATATTCCGAGACAGCGCCACAGACAGCGCCATACGCAATCGATCCGCGCGATCGGTTGCTTCCGGAACGTGGCGAACCAGCAGGGTCAGATAATCCTCAAACAGCCCGCGACGCTCATGTAATATGCCTTTGCGCACAGCGACTTGTGCTTGCGCGGTCGCGCGACCGTCCTGTTGTCCGGCGCAGTCTTGCCGCGCAATTTCGGCCAACGCAAACAATTCCGAACCGCGTTCAGATACTGGCTCTGGCCTCACTTCCAACCCTAAAATGCACGAGCGAAGTGTGACATCTGCAAAGATCTGTCGTTCGATCTCCTCCAATCGCGCCTCCATCGCAGCGACATCCAGCGTTGCTACTGTCTGCCCTGCCCTCACTTCCTCGCCACGTTCGACCAGAATCTGGTTCAGATAAACGCCCGCCGGCAGCGCGATTGACACGGGATTGCGGGCGGGCCGCAACTCCCCCGGGAAGTCCCGATAGACGGGCAAATAAATACCTGTCAGGACAATTATCAGCCCAATACTCATCGCGGCCACCATGCCCGTGCCGCTGATCAACCACATCAGACGCGACCAGGCAAAACGCCCCCGGGGGACAGAGGCATAGTCTGCGTCAGCTCTTCGTCGGCGCATTCCCTGACCTCATCTGCGATTTGGTTTTACGAGGATCATAGGTTTCAATCCTGACGATCAGTTCGCGCCGATCCAGTTCGGCGTTTGTATCAACCTCAACGGCTTCTTGCATAATCCGGGCCAACGGTGACAGTCGCTGCCCCTCTTTGGCATTTTCTGATTGCTGACGTACCGCCTGCATTTGGGCCGTTCCGACTGGGACGTCGCTGTCTTGTAGACGTAAGATGCAGTACCCTTCAAAATGTTTGAACTGAAAGCTCAGGCTTTGCTGATTCACATCACTGACTCCGTGACAGGAAAAGGCCAACAGTTCAGAGCCAATCATGCAAACTTTGCGCCGGTTCGCCTCGTCGCCTTCGCGTTTGAAATGCGACCTGATCCAGTTTTCCAGGTTTTCTTCGGTCTCCAGCCGCCGCGCGCCCACAAACCGCATCCATCCCGCCGCCAGCCGGGCGCGCGTGGCTTCTGCCTCTCCATAATCCACAATTCGCCCATCCTGCAGGATGATCAGACGGTCACAGCGTTCCAGCATGGCCCGATTTTCGGTGACAACCAGAAACGACCGGCCCAGTCGGGTTTCGTGATCCATCCGCGACAGCAGTGCCGAAATCTGTTTGTCAGAAAACCCATCCTCGGGCCGATCCATCAGGTAAAGCGACGGCGCAAACAAAAATCCACGGGCAAAGGCCAACGCCTTTTTCTGCATTTCAGGCAGGCTGGATACATCGGGGGCGTCACATATCTGTTCAACCAGATCATTGGAAAACACCAGTTGTTCCAGATTGCGCTTTCCGCGATCCAGCGCAAAGCTATCCTGAAACCCGGACAGATTATCACGCCCCGTCCCGCTCAACGCAATTGGAACAGCTGGAAAATACACAGACGGAACGGCCTGACGCCGCGCTTGGCGGTGCCACAAATCGTGCTCGTTGATCCGAATATGGCCACGCAGCTCTAGCCCGGACAGGCCAAAGGGATCACTGATGGCCCGCAACAACAACGATTTACCCGCACCGCTATCGCCCAAAACTCCGGTGACCGATCCAGGCGGTACATCAAACGACACTTCGGACAACAACATCCGGCCCGCCTGCTGATGAACACTCATGGCTCGAAGGCTCAGCCCTTCGACCGGTGTGTCCTCCTCTGTCATCTGGACCGCTTTGACAACGGCAGAGCTATTGGTGACCGGCGCATCCTGAAAACGCGATCGTAGATGGCGTGTCGCGGCATCAGTGGACCAATACGTGATCAACGCGACCGCCGGCAGTGCCGCCGCCGACAATATGCCCTGAGCAATCAAAAAACTGCAACAACCCAACGAGACCAGAACACCCAACCAGACCGCAGCGCGATGCACCGATATGGCCAATCCATGTTCGCGCCGACGGCCACGCGACAACTTATGCCCGATAAAATCCCGCCCCGACAGAATGGATACGGCCTCTGCCTTTGTATGATCCCAGGCGGGCTCAGTCGTGCCGTATTTGGATACCCCCCACAATCCGGCCAAAGAAACGGACAAGCCGGCAATAACACCCAATCCCAAAAGCGGATGCACCAGCGCCAGCGCGATGAGAACAACCGCCGCCAACCCCATCTGAGCACGCCGATAATACTTGGCACGAAGATCCCTGAACCCGGCCAGTGCCCGCGTATGGCAGTAGTCCAAAATCACCGCTCCGAACAAAGGCACGACCCCAACCGCGATCAACAGTGGGGCCAGGATCAGTTCCCCACGTTGCGCAACAAGCGTGTCAAAATAAACCGCCGATACTGCAATCGCCAACACACATAGCCCGGACAGAATCGCAAAGACCGACGACAAAACCCCCGCCCAAACCGGGGCCGATCGATCTGTCATTTCAATGACGATATGGGGAACTTCCTCTTCCATTACGGGGGGAAGCATTGGCTTATCTGGTGGTGTTTGGGTGCTGCTCATATCTCGTTTCCCGTTCTCCACACTGGGAGCCTCTGGATACGCACTGGGGATTAACAGACTATTATCATTGAAAAACTTTGGATTTCGAAATGCGATACGAGTTCTCGCTTTGTTAACTTTCCGATGGCTATCAAGAAGGGAATCGCGAAAAAATCGGGCAGTTATTCATGACAAAGATGGCAGGAAAATCACGCAAGTCCCTTGGATTTGGCATGATGTCGCTCGTCATTGGCGTTGTGGTTGTTGGTGGCGTCGCGTGGTCCGCCGGGGCCATCGCCCGCACAATATTTCTGGCACAGGAAGAAGAGATCATTCCCATCATCGCCGGGGGGGATCTGGATAATATTCCTGCCCTGATGCGGGGCAACCTGCCCTCTGTCACCACGCGCATGGTGCAGGGCCGTGATCCGCGTCCCAAACCCCTTCGCATGTGTGAAATGCCAGAGGATTATTTTGACAAGCTGGATCGTGGTGTGGATCAACCCACGGGTTACACCCGCCGCAATGAATATGTGCGGCGCTACCGGGATCGGCGCGGATTTCTGTCCGAACGGGAAATGCGCGCTGCACGCGTCGCCTGGCACTACTTTGAAAAGTTCACTCAGGAAACTACCGGGCTTGCCAATTCGGTAGGCAACTACCCGTCCACCACCATGTGGGACACCGCATCCTATATCGCGGGGGCCGTTGCCGCCTATGAATTATGTATCATCGAAAAACCGGATTTTGATCAACGCATGATCCGCCTTTTGACCACGATCAAAGGGCTGGAACTGTTTCGCAATGAAATGCCCAACAAGGTGTATCACACCAAAACCGGGGCCAAGGTGGATTACACCAATAAACCTGGCGAGATCGGGTTTTCTGCCCTAGATATCGGGCGGTTTCTGGTCTGGATGCGGATCTTAAAAAACCGTTATCCGCATTTGGGCAACACGGTGGATTCGGTTCTGCTGAAATGGGATTTCAGCAACACGATCAATGACGAAGGGCTGATGTTCGGCGCTTATGTCGACAAGGAAACCGGCGAAACCGTCTATGCCCAAGAGGGCCGCCTGGGATATGAGGAATATGCCGCCAAGGGCTTTGCCCTATGGGGGTTTCGACCGATCCTGGCCCATCGGGCGGAGCCATTTCTGACCGCGTCGATCTATGGTGTACAGGTGCCCTATGATGGGCGCGACCCGCGCATTTTCCACTCTCAAAACTACGTGGTGACTGAATCCTACCTGCAAGACGGTCTGGAACTGGGCTTTGACCTGCCCCATGACGATTCCAGCCCCGAATGGCTGCATTCTGATGGTTGGCGCGCAGAATTTGCCGACCGCATCTATCAAGTGCAGGAAAACCGCTGGCGCCGTACGGGCTTTATGACGGCGCGCTCCGAACACAATGTCAAAGGCCCCCCATATTTCACCTATGACACCATCTTTTCAGATGGTTATCCGTGGAACACCGTCACCCCACGCGGCGACTACGTCCCCGACCATGCGGCTGTCGCGGCCAAGGCTGCCCTGGGTTTGTGGGCCTTGTGGGATACCGAATACACAGATGTTTTGTTTGAGGCGATCATCGAACTCTACGATCCTGAAAACGGCATGTATGAGGGGCTCTATGAACGCGGTCAGGGCCGGATTGAGATCTTCACGGCCAACAACAATGGTATCATCCTGACCTCGCTCTTGCACAAGGTGCAAGGCACAATCCTGACACCATACCTTGGTGATACAGAGGTCTGGTACACCGCGTTTCGTGATCAGGATCTTCGCATCCGGCGCAAATACCCCGATCCCCCGCAAGAGTCTGACTGGCTTCCGGCCCTGCGGCACTCGGTTCAGACAAAGGTGGATTTCTGATGAAACAACTTCTTCGCCCCATAATCATCGCGGCCGCCGGTCTGGCGCTTGCCCCAATGACGGTCGCCCAGACGGCCAACACGACGGATACCAGCTTCACGCCTGAAAACGCCATTTTGGACACGTCTGTGCTCTTTGCCATCGGCGCACATGAGGCCCGGCAAGAATTGCGCGGTTCTTTCGGATGGCCCACGTTTCAGGAAGGCCTGGTCGAGGGCGTTTATTTCCGCTTCGATCCCGATGGCTATGCCCGGTTCGCCCCCACTCCGCGTCTGGATAGCGATGTGTTCGAGGTGATATGCCGCCCACGCACCTTTACCTGTATGGGGCGCAAGGGCATGATGTCCGTGATCCTGACCCCCCAAGGCCAACCGCAACTGGAACTCGATGGGGCCAGCCCCAATGATTTCTTCTATGTCGCGGATGGCGTGTCGGAACTGCAAATTCCCGGTCGCGTGTTACAACCGCTCGATCCACATCTAGAGGCTCTGTTGTCCGCTGGCGGCGAGCTTGTCGCCCGTCGCGGGCTGGAAAACGAAATTGACCGTGTTTCGTTGACCGGGTTTTCCGCCGTTGTCACCTATCTGCGCTGGATCAATGCCCGTCAGGATTATTCTGTGTTGCCGCGCAACTGGCCTGTGCCAAACTCTGTCGCAGATCCGGCCAATTCAGGCCTGACCCAAACAGTGGATTGGCGCACCTCCCGGCCACAGCCCCAGAACCAGCCAATCCTGGCCGCCAGCCAATCGGACCCGGCAAACAATGCCTATTCCGAGGTCGCCGAGGTCCGTCAGGAACTGGACAGCCTGCGTCAACTACTGTTGGGACGTGGTGCGCAAAACCTGACCCAAACAGCGAATACATCTCAACCATCGGCCCAGCACGACCCTACATCTGGCGACATCCAACAACTGGAACAGGTGGCCGCACAAATCATGCAGGATCTCGAACGGCTTAAATCGCAACAGCTGATCCTGACGCGCGACCAGATGAACCGCGTATCAGACCCTCAGAGCATGACGAATGGACCGGCCCACACCACCGTCATCGAAGCGATGGCGGACACTGGCGAATCTGATGCCGGTCGCATGTCGGACCAATTGGAATATCTGATGACCGAAATCGGCCTAGATGCCCAAACCGCGCTGCTATTGATCCAACTTCGCGACTCTCAAGGCGACTCTACCACCGCCATGCCTGTCCTGGCTGATCCGACAGAACCACCGCAATCCGATGCAGTGGAACTGATCCTTCAGGAATTACAAAACCAGCTAGATCCGGCAGAGATCAGCGCAGAGGCACGCACCGACCAAACGGCCACCACCGATGTTTCTTCACAAGACTATCAGCTGTTGTCGGATTACTTTGGCTCGGTCTTCACGCTCACGGCAGAGGAAGAGGCGACAGTTCAATGATCCGACTCTCACGTTGATCAACTTCGCACCGGCACAAGAACCTCTGGCAATAGCAAGGACGATCGCGACCATGGAACCTGCCGACCCTCCGTTTCGCGCAACACATATAGCCGGATCAGGCGTGCGAGCGCCTCAATCTCCAGCCCCTTTTGCGTCAGCCCAAACAACAGCGCTTCGGCAAACGGGCTTCGCCCCTTGGACCCGTCAAACGCAGGCGCCCCAAACTGCGAGGCATAAAGGATAAACTGCCCCGCACCCGCATCCGGACCAGCGCGGTCAGCAGTCTCAGCCATTGGTGCATGCGGAATCTCCCGGCACGCATCCACAAAAAATATGCGCGAGCGGATACGGTCCCTGACCGCCATATCAAACAAACTTAGCGGAACAAAACCAACCATAGGGCCCGCGTCCGGAACCACCGCATCAGCGGCGGCAATCCGCACCCCCTGCCCGGTCTGAACGCCGTGCGACGCCAGATAGAAAACCACCCGATCCATTCCTGACGCAGACAGCCGAAACTCTGCCAAGGCGCGCAGTAGCTCAGACTGAGTCAGATTGCGATGAAGCCTGACCTGATATCCCAGCGTCGCCAACATCTCTGAGACCCGTTCAGCATCAGCCACTGCATTCCGCAATGTTGGCAGATGATCAAACCCATCGCAGCCACAGACAAATGCAGCTGTCTTGGTGGGCTCAACATCGCCGGCGCGCAACGCACCTGCCGCCAGCGATACACCTCCCACAGACAGACCTGCTTGCGTCAGAAAATCCCGCCGACGCATCTATGAACAGCTGCCGCCATCTGTCGGTTTTGCCAGCATTTCAACACGTCGGTTCAACGGATCAGTTCCAGACATGTTCGGAAGGGGCTCACCCTCGCCCTTGCCCACCGAACTTATGCGTGCTGCGTCCATGTTGCGTACGCCGATCAGATACAACTGAACGGCCCGGGCCCGACGCTGCGACAGCGCCAAATTATGGACCTCTACCCCCGACGTATCGGCATGCCCCACGATACGGAGGCATAAATCCCGCGTCGCATCCGATCCCAAAACCTCTGCCAATTGATCCAGATGGCTTTGATAGGCCTCTGTGACGACATCAGAATTCAGTGCAAACCGAATGAAATATCCTGCCTCTTCAACAAGACCATCAGAGTCAGCAACCGCCACGCTACGCGTCTGGCCCAAATCCGCTGGTTGCGGGCATCGCGCATCAGTGGCTTGGGTGAACGCGCGCAAAATCGCACAATAGTTAGATGCAAGCGGCAACTGGACGACATCCGCCGCAAATGCCCCGCTGGCCAAACAACAGGCCGACGCCATCAAAAACAGTCGCATGGTGATCTCCTTGCCAATCAATACACAGGCAAGATTGAACAACCATGCTGAAGATTTCGTTTCAAACGCCTAAATATTTTACCATAACATTCAGTTTTTTATTAATATTTTTCGTTATTGTGCCGATTTGGAAATCATTACTTAAGCCCCGCAGCCCTATGGTCGGCCTATGTTGAATTTTACGAATTTTCAGACATATCTTTCACCCGTGCATCGCGTTGCGCGCGCAGGGATGTTGGTCGTGCTGATCGGCGCGGGCTGCGCGCCCGTGGACCCTCTACTGGCCCCCGATCATGCGCAACCCATCACCCGGCCAGCGCGCAATTTCACTTCGTTCAGTGGGGCGTTGCGTTGTGTCGACGATCTTTTGACTGATAAAAACCGCGCGCCTGTCCTGATCTCCTCGACCGATATTCCCGACAGCACCAATGCCGTCCGTGTCGGGGCTGATGATATGTTGATCAATGCGATCAACCAGATGACCCGGCGCAGCAAATCCTACATTTTTCTGGATCAGGCCATCGTAAAAGATGGAGGAGAGTTGGACCTTCGCGTTGTTTTAAAAGACGACCCTGCCCGCCCACGATACTACATCCGCGGCTCGATCAGCCAACTGGATCGCGACACCGTCGATGACAGTTTTTCTCTGGGTGGCAAAGACGGCGAGGTGACAAATACCGGCCTGACGGGCACACGCATTGGTGGGGGGCAAAAGCTGTCGGTGGTTTCTGTCGATCTGCATCTTGTCCGCTACCCCTCCAGGCAAGTGGTGCCCGGCCTGTCGGTCGCCAATTCTATGATCGTGGTGTCGCGCAACCGAAACCTGTCGGCCACGGGCCTGATCTCGATGACCGGTCTGGATCTTTCCCTGCGGGTCAACCGCGTGGAAAGCAATGGTCAGGCCGTGCGTAACTTGATCGAACTGGGGGTGATTGAATTGCTGGGTCGCCATTCCGGTGTGCCTTACTGGGCTTGCCTGTCAGACCCTTCCACCGATCCGCAATCCAACAGCGTTGCTGAACATGAGTTCACGCAGCGCGCCCATCCCCAAACTATTGCGCAAGCTCAGGTTCAATTGATGCATCTGGGTATCTTGCAAGAACCCTACGAAACCGGTCGGCTGGATCATCCAACCCGAGCCGCCATTGCCGATTTTCAAGCCCGCGAACGGCTGATCGCCAGCGGCACGGTCGACTTCGACACTTTGCAGAGATTGCGCCAGCTCGCCCCGCGATCTGCGCCAACAGAAAACACCACCCCGGTAGCGCAGGCGCCAAAGTCAAATCCGACCCCACCACCAAGCCCCCCTCAGCCCGCGTTTAATTCTGATGACGGCTATCTACCGCTCCATCTAGTGCTGGGGCCTGCCGAATCCTGAATTCAGCGCATCTGCCAAAGCGGGCCATGTTGCATGTAGTGGATCGCCTCCAAAATCACCGCATTGGTGTTCAGCGCATACACTTCATTGGCCAGCCCCGTTGCCTCGTATCGGCCTGCTTGCCAGCCATTATCCGGATCTGCCAAATCCGCAATCTGGTCTCGCATCAACGCAGTGTAATCTGTGTCATACAGCGCGTCCCATCCAAACACCGCCTTTGTGCTGATGATGCGCAATTCCGGGTGCTGTGTGCCATCTTCGGCCATCACAGCCCAGGCGGAGGCATTGCTGAAAACCGATGAATACAGGAAATAGGGTGCCTGATCGATGTGATCTTCGGACACCATTGTCGGCACGCCAGTTCTGTCAAATCGGGCCTCTTGCGCCCGATAGACGCGGTCGGCCAGAACACGTGCCTCCCCATCCAGCCCCAATTCCAAACCCTGCAACATATAGGGTTCGCTCAATGTCGGGGTGATCGCGCCAAAAGCACTGGCCGTGCGCAGATCAACGGGTACATCGATGCCGGAAACCTCTTCCCATTTCAGCGCACGCGTGGCCGATATCGCCTGCAACACATCCAAACCCCACAATGCCGCCGCGCGTGCGCCGTATTGCTCATACCCCAATCGCCCCTCTTGGCGGTAAACTGTCAAATCTTCCTCCTCAAGCGCACCAACCAATTGTCCATTCTCAACCAGCGCATCCAAATCCCACTGCGCCAAAAGCTGACGAATTTCCGCGCCATAAACCGGGTGCAAGCGTTCCAAAATTCGTAGTGCCGACAGCATCCGCGCCACATCCAGCGCCGACCACCCAACCCCGATTACACTGGCAGAGTTATCGTAATCCACCATGTTCAGACTGCGCGTATCATAGGCTTTATTGGGCAGTCTCCCTTCATACAGCGGCAAACGTTTCAGTCCGTCCAACACACGGTCTATACGATACTGAAAGACGTCATCTGATATGATCTGAAGCTCTTTAGCCGAGATCAGCGCCAGAACATAAGACCCCTGATCCCACAACGTGGTCGAGGGAAACCCCGCCACGGAATCAACCCACCCCGTTTCGGCCCGCGTGTTATTGGCGAAATAGGCCCAGGCAACCTCCGCCGCCCGCCGATCCGCCGGGGATAGCGCTTTGGGCGGTTGTGGCATATTAACCGGCACGTCTGTCTGGCTAAGCGCCCCGCCCTGTGCGCGCAGATAATACTGGGCAGACCCATCATACCCAACCGCCAGACCTGCGGCCAACACCAAGCCCCCCAGAAAGAAAACACTGGATCGATTGGGCGAAACTCTCTCTTTTTCAGCCATTTACTCCTCCTGCGGCACAAATGTTGCCTCACCCAACGCTCTGGGTTGCCAACGCGCCGCAATCAGCACCCGCCCAACGCAGGTGATGTTCCAAAACAGCCAAAACATGTTGACCGCCAAGAAGGGCGTTGAATAATTTTCCGCCCCGCGCAGGAATTGCGATACCCCCCACAGGCCAGAGCCAATCATGATCAGAACCATGATCAGGCTGGGCAGGACGTGGCCCAGGCCTGATGACAGGATTGGTATCTTTGGGGTGGGTGGAAAACCCGGTCGAACTCCCCGCAAAACCTGCCACAATGCCCGCGCCCTCAGCGGCAACAGACAAATGGCCAGGGTGCGCCCGGCATTAACGTCATAGCCTTTGCAGGCCACGATCATGGCCAGTTCATTCACGATCAGAAGCGGCAGCATATGGGCAAAAAATGTGACCGAATACGCCTCGATCGGGGCAATCCCCGTCAACAGCGATACAACCGGCGCAAACAATAAAACAGGCACCCACAGGATCATCAGATATGACCAAAATGTCGCCGCATAATGCAGTTTGATCCGCCACGGCATCCCAGGTTTGAACAATGGATTGGCCCGCAGCATGATATCAAAGGTTCCCGCCGCATATTTCAATTGTTGGGTTTTCCACGCCTTCATCGACCACGGCGACAGCATCTTTGCCTCCACTTGCGGGTGATAGACCGATCGCCACCCGTCGCTGTGATGATGGATCGAAGTGTGAATATCCTCTGACACGTGATAGCGAAACGGTTCCATCTCGCTCTGCGACAACAGCCTGCGCATCTGCTCACGCTGGCGTCCGCCACCGCCATGTGTCGTCATTGCCGCCAAAATTTCCCCCTGCCGTTTCAAGGCATTGTCAAACACCGCCTCGCGCCGGTGGATCGACGCTGCCCCGCAACAAAAAGACCCGCCATGGCGATTGCGTCGGCGTTGAATGACGTCAAAAAACAACATGGGGTCGCACCGATAGGGATCAGAACCACATCGAACTGATCCCGTAATCCAGGTCAATATGGGGGCCAAATGGGCCGCCCATCCCCCGACGCAACCACGCAACCAATCAGACCACGGCTGTCCTGGTGGAAGGTCATAAAACCAATGGGGCGTTTGCACCCAGGCAACTTTCGGATCCCGAAAATACCCCAAGGTATTTGCCAAAAACCCTGGCAGAACCCGTGTATCCGCATCACAAATAGCGACGAAATCCCCACGAGAGCCAAACAGCGCATTGCGTAGGTTCCCTGCCTTGAACCCGCGATTGTCAGGTCGACTGTGATAAATCGCGCCATAAGCCCGCGCCAATGCGTGCATTTCCGGGCGATTGCCATCATCCAAAAGATGAACTTTCAAGTTGATATTTGTTGGCAGCACCAATTGGCCCACAGCATCCAGCGATGGCCTCAAAACCTCCACCGATTCGTCATAGGTGGTGATAAACAGGTCGACCTCGATCGGATCGTCCCCGAAAAAACCCAGGTCCTGACGATCCACAGGGATTGGGGTTGGATGGCTATCCCCTTCATCCCAAATATCATGAAAAAACAACACTGTGCCGATAAAGCATAAAGTTTCCGCCACAGCCACGGGCACTGCGAACCACAATGCGTCGGTGTTCAGCGAGCTCATCCAACGCCAGTGCAAATACCATAAGCCCAGCCCGATGGTCATCCCGGCCAACAGATGCCAAAGATGAGCCCGCGCTCTGGTGAATGCCACAATCCCGGGGGGCTGGCGGTGATCAAATTGGTGGAAATAGGGAACCTGCATAAACGCCGAGCGACACCCGTCTAATAGTTATATATAAGATTCAATGCTTTATGAGCCATTATTGGCGCGCCTGATATCCTCGACCAGCGCCTCCACAATGCTCAGAACCGCATCATATTCGGAATGATCCGGGTGGGCTGTGTTGGGCTTTGCCGAAAATGACCACACGCCGACGGACAGTTTGGTTTTCAGATCACGTGTCAGCAATGCCGTTTGGCTAAGGCTGGCGAAAACCGAATAGGTATACTCACAGCCCCCCTCTGGGTCGGTGTGCGAGAAAAACACGCTCAACTTGGGTTGCCCCGGCAGGCGCGCGGCCTCTGCCGGTTTTAACACGGCAACCCCAACAGATTTCAGTTTCCGTTCAAACTCTGCTTGCAACTGGGGGCCAAAATCCGCACCAAAACCCGGCGGCGGGCGCATGTTGCGCAGGTCAAGCCCAATCCCGTGCACCCCCCGCAGCGCATCCACCGGATCGGACAGAAACTGGCGTTCGGCCTCAAAGGCGGTCAAGCCGGTCGTCGCCTGCCGCTGTCCCGCGCAGATATTCGGGGCCTCTGGGTGCTGCGCGGCCCGGATCGCTGCCGCCTGATCCTCATCGCCGATACCGAACATCCGGTTCAACCACTCGATATTGTCCGGGCGAAACATACGGCTTGAATATCGTCGCTCAGGGGCACAGCTCGCCCCATCAGGGCAGGCCGCCCCTGTCAGTGTGATTTCTTCCCACAGGATCCAGAAACGATCCTCTGGCTCTGCCACAGACGTTCCCACGCCCAAGGCGGCAATCACACATGCAGCCACGACACCACGCAGGGATGAACGCAATGCCCGCCTCATGCCAATCGCCCCATTCTGGCAGGCGCAGGCGCATCTGCCCATTTCACGCAGTCCAATGCGATACGCCGGTCGCCGCGCTCTGCAGTAGATCGGTGGGATACGGCCCAATCGCCGCAGGCGACCACACTGTCTGCCAGTGCCCCATTGCCCAATTCTGTTCCAGACAGGATCAGACTGTTGCGCGCCAGACTGCGGTTTTGAAGTACGGCCCCGGAACCAATAGCGGAAACCCCGGATATCGCGGCCCCTTTATGCACCCGCGCGCCCGCGCCGACATAACAGGCCCGCCCGATCGTGGCGCGCGATGCCACCTCAGCATCGGGGTGCACCCAGACATTTTCCCTGATCTGCCGCCCGACAGGAATGATAGCAGGGTCCGCGTTGCACAAGACCCGCTCCACCAATTGGAAATATCCCTGCCAATTGTCGACCAAGCAGGGGTCACGCCGTTGTGCCGCGCCCAGATGCGTCTCTGCTATGCGTGGGGTATGGGCCAGATCATCAATATCTGCCTGATTAAACACATAGATCGACGCGTCCTGCGGTCCCCGCAAAGGCATCCGTGTCAGACTGGCCCCGGAATTGCGATGCCCCTCCAAAATCGGCGACAAATCAAAATCCACCAGCACGTTGGCGGGGCAGATCACCACTTCGCGCGCCGACAGATTTCGGATTTTCCGCATCATATCGAATATCTGCGTCACGCCGAACCCCTCTCCGCCACTGTCGGGCGCCTGTACCAAGGTCAGGGCAACTTGCGGCAATTCCGCCGCCACATTTCTTGCGACACAGGCCAAACGGTCCGCCTGATCCGTTTGCAACAGCGTCACGTTTCGCACCCCGGCACGCGCCAGATGGTCAAGCGAATGCTGAACCAAAGGCTTACCCACCACATCCAGCCCCCAGGGTGAAATTTCGGCGGGAAACAGATTGCCGCATCCGCCCCCGTCACACCTTAACATAACCTGCACGCCACTTTGCCGACAGCGCTGAAACTCTGGTGCCGCCAGTGCGTCATCAATTTCAGGATAAAGCGGCATCGCCCGTTCCAGACCCAGCCGTTCTAACTGCCGCAGAGCGCCACGCGGCATACCGCAATAGCCAAGAGTCAGTCGTGGATTAAGCGCCAGCAGCTCCACCAATACCGCCAGACCGCTGCTGGGTATCCGACCTGCGCGCGACAGATCGATGATCACACCGGATTTTCCCTGCGCCTCTGACCGCGAACACAAGTCACGCAAAGGCCCCAACATATCTGAACGCAAAGCCCGTCCGTTCAGTTGCATGACCGCAATCCCATCGGGCTGCGGCCCAAGATTGATCAACATCTCAGACCCCCTTTTCCACATGCGCCCGCGACCCGATGCTGGGCAGCGGCCCCAAGCCGATCACCCAAGCCAACCCGCGCAGACGAGAGATCATCCACACCAGCCCCACGGTAGCCGGTAAGGTCAGCAGAATTTTCAGCGCCACCCGCCCCATCGGGCCCAATTCCATCCCGACCAAAGCGATCTCTGCCAGATCCAGAAAGATCGGATGACATAAGTAGATACCAAAGGAATAAGGGGCTAGGCGCGATATCCAGCCGGGCCACTGCCGGTGCCGCAGCAGCAGGCAAATGAAAAACAGCACCACCGGCATCAGGAAATCCGCCCAATAGCCCGGCGCATAGTTGAACGGAAAGTAACCTGTCTGGATAGTTTTATAGCTGGCCACCAGTTTCAGCAAAAACAACAATCCACCGCCGTATAAGGCGATCGGCAACCATTGACGGCTGGTTTCAGCGTCCAGACGCTGCCACACTCCAATCGCGGATCCCGCTACCAACCCATATCCGGCATAGGTCAGAATTTTGACCACTCTGACCAGATAGGGCAACATCTCGGCCCCCTGAAACGCAGAATACAGGAATTGATACAGTTCCTGCCGAACAGTCAGACAGGCCAGAATGATTAGACCCAGCGCCGGAAACCGCATGGCCAGCCGAAACATCGGATACAACACCAACAATCCAAACAGGGTTGGGATGAAATGCATGTGATACTTCACGTCACCCAACAGCACATACCCGACCCAGACCACCGGATCGGCCAGATCGGCCAAACGCTGATCCAGATATCCAAACGCCCCAGCCTTGATCAGCGAATATCCCGCATAAAACACTGTCCAAAAGGCAAAGGGGATCAGCAATCGCCGCGCCTGTTCCCCGATCGCCTCGCCGTAACTCCGGGGGCGCCTGTCCAGACTGACCAGCAACAGAAAGACCGAGATGATCAAAAACAGCTCTGTGCGCGCAGTATATAAAACCGCCCGCAACAACATCGGGGCCACCCGATCCGACACCTCTGCAGCCGCCCAGAACCCGCCTGTCGCATCGGCAGTGGCATGCAGCCCGACCATGGAAAGCCCAGCAAACAGTCGTAATGCGTCCAGCCAAGTTTGGCGCTGCTTCATCATTCCCATCAACCCCAAGTTTCAGGGCGACGGTAAGAACGATCTGCAAAGAAAGGGTAAACAAGACAGAAAAACAATTATTTACAGTTTGTTAGGACGCAACGCCTATCTGTTTGCCAAAAGGGCACTGCTATGAAGATTGCAACACTGACAACCGCAATAATGCTCGTGGGATCCGTCCTGAATGCTCAGGGTTTGACCCCCGCCGAGTGTGAAGAGGTGCGCCTGACCTATGGCATCATATCAGAAGGCTGCGCCAGCTCAGTGCAGGCAAACACGCCTGACGCTGCCTCCATGCAGCAAGACAACCGTACCGCCGTGCAGATCGAAAGTCACGTTTTCTTCCCTCAGGGTGGGACCGCAATTGATCAGAATGCACAGAACCAACTGGTCAGCCTCGGGGCAATATTGCAAACAGACATCCTGAAACCCACTTGTATTCAGTTGGTCGGCCACTCTGATATCTCTGGCCGACCGGCGGTTAATCTGACCCTGTCAGAACGCCGCGCCAAACAGATCGCCGATACATTGGTGACGGCCGGGCTCAATCCACAGCGGGTCAAGACGATCAAAGGGATCGGCGCGCAGATGCCCCTGACTAATTTGCCAGCCCGCAGCCCCTGGCAACGTCGCGTCTCGATAGAGCTGCGCCACTGCCCGGACATGGCCGAGCTCCCCTGATCCCCGGCCATCTGGCCTTATAACTCCCCTGAAATTGGCTTTGACTCTGCCGCTGCCGATTGTTACTCCGACACAACCGTTGGGGTGCCTGATAGGCTGAGAGACGCATCGCGTTAACCCATCGAACCTGATCCGGGCAATTCCGGCGGAGGGAACGGTGTCTGAGCTTTAGGACAAGTTGCCAAACCGCCCGCCCAAAACAGACGGAGCGCGCAAATGGCATCTATTGCCCTGACAATAGCCGGATCCGATAGTGGAGGTGGGGCCGGCATTCAGGCTGATCTGAAGGCTTTTTCCGCCCTGGGCGCCTATGGTGCCAGCGTGATCACCGCCATCACCGCCCAAAACACCTGCGCAGTCACTGCCGTTCATGCCGTACCGTTGGATGTGATCCGGGCACAGATTGACGCTGTTCTGTCCGATCTGAATGTGAGCGCGATCAAAATCGGCATGCTTGCCACGCCCGAGATCATTCAGACCGTCGCTGACGGTATCGCGGCTTTCACCAGACCCATCGTTCTGGATCCAGTCATGATCGCCAAATCCGGCGATGCCCTGCTGGCCGAGGATGCCGTCGGGGCCTTGCGTGACATTCTCTTGCCACGCGCCACCCTTCTGACCCCGAACTTACCAGAGGCTGCCTGCCTTCTGAACCAGCCCGTTGCCACCACGACGGCTGAGATGACCACCCAAGGCCGCGCGTTATGCGCGTTGGGCGCAGGTGCCGTCCTGATGAAAGGCGGGCACGCTGCAGGTGACGTCTGTCACGACATCTTGATCAGCACCGATCGTGACGAGGACACGTTTACCGCTAAGCGACGGCAAACGAAAAACACCCACGGCACCGGCTGCACGCTTTCTTCTTCCATCGCGGCCGGTCTGGCCAAGGGGTTGCGGCTGACTGATGCGGTGGCGCAAGCGCATGACTATCTGCAAGGCGCCATTTCCCAGGCCGACGCCCTGAATATCGGTGCTGGTCATGGCCCCGTCCATCACTTCCACCGGGTCTGGTCTGCATGAACGATTTCGCCGTCATAGGGGCCGGTGTTGCCGGGCTGACGGTCGCAACCGAACTCGTCGCGCGTGGCGCCTCAGTGCAGGTTTACGACCCCCATGGCGGGCCCGGTGATCATGGCTGTTCCTGGTGGGCGGGTGGCATGCTGGCCCCGTGGTGCGAATTTGAAAACGCCGAGGAACCTGTCCTGCGCCTGGGACAAGAGGCCATCGGTTGGTGGGACAACCACACCGCCGTCACCCGCAAGGGAACGCTGGTCGTGGCCCAGACCCGCGACCTGCCGGACTTGCGCAGATTTGGCCGAAGAACATCTGGCTTTGACTCTGTTAATCTACATAGTATCATTGAATTAGAGCCCGATCTTCATTCTTTTTCTAATGGGTTGTATTTCACTGAAGAGGCTCATCTGGATCCGCGTCAGGCGCTTGTGGACCTATATCAGGCTCTGATCCAAAAGGGCGTCACCTTCCACGCCACGCCCGCCCCCGATGACGCGCCCAATGCCATTGATTGTCGCGGCTATCACGCCCGCGACGCCCTGACTGACCTGCGCGGGGTGAAGGGGGAGATGCTGATCATCCGCTGCCCGGATGTGACGCTGACCCGGCCCGTACGGCTGCTGCACCCACGTCTGCCGCTCTATGTCGTGCCGCGTGGCGATGGCATCTACATGCTGGGCGCCACGATGATCGAAACCGCCGATCAAACCCGCATCACAGCACGGTCCATGCTGGAACTGCTCTCTGCCGCCTATGCGCTGAACCCGGCGTTTGGAGAGGCCGAAGTGCTGGAAATCGGCGTAGATCTGCGCCCCGCGTTCCCAGACAACCTGCCCCGCATCCGCCGCCGCGGCGGCCGTATCTACGCCAACGGGCTGTACCGTCACGGCTACCTTTTGGCCCCGGCGCTGGCGCGCGGTGTTGCCGATCTGGCAATCCACAACTCACATTCGGAGATGGTCGATGAAGATTATCCTTAACGGCGAGGCCTGCGACGTACAGGCCAGCACATTGGCGGGCCTGCTGGTGGAACGCGGCTTCACCGGTCGTGTCGCGACAGCGGTGAATGAGCACTTCGTCCCCGCCCCGTCCCGCGACGATCACGCATTACAAGATGGCGATCGGGTCGAAATCCTCGCCCCGATGCAGGGGGGTTAAGATGCGCAAATTCTACGGAACCCAACTGCCCAACGCCCTGATGCTGGGCACCGCCCAATATCCCAGCCCCGCGATCCTGGACCAAGCCTTCCGGGCGTCGAACGCGGGCGTCGCCACGGTGTCGCTGCGGCGCGAGGGTGCAGGCGGCGCCGGTCAGGCCTTTTGGCAAATGATCCGCGACTTGGGCGTGCTGATCTTGCCCAACACCGCGGGATGCCACACAGTCAAAGAGGCCATCACCACCGCCCATATGGCGCGAGAGGTCTTTGACACACACTGGATCAAGCTCGAACTGATCGGCCATACCGACAGCCTGCAACCTGACATATTTCAACTGGTCGAGGCCGCGCGTATCCTGTCCGAGGATGGCTTTCAGGTCTTTCCCTACACGACAGAGGACCTGATCGTCGGCGAACGCCTGCTGGCCGCCGGGTGCGAGGTCCTGATGCCCTGGGGCGCACCCATCGGATCGGGCCGGGGTCTGAACAACGAATATGCCCTGCGTGCCATGCGCGCCGAATTTCCAGACACGCCCTTGGTCGTGGATGCCGGGATCGGCCTGCCCAGCCACGCCGCCCACGCAATGGAACTGGGCTATGACGCGGTTCTACTGAACACCGCCGTGGCCCGCGCTGGCGACCCTGTAACGATGGCGCAGGCCATGGCCCAGGCGATCAACGCCGGGCAGCTCGCCCACCGTGCCGACCCGATCGAACCCCGCGATATGGCGGAACCCTCCACCCCTGTGATCGGAAAGGCCTTTCTGTCATGACACTAGACCGTTTCTACCCGATCTTTGATCACACCGATTGGCTGCACCGAATGCTACCACTGGGCGTGAAACTGGTACAGTTACGCATTAAGAATGCATCACAAGATACTGTTATTGATCAAATTAAACTGGCAAAACATCTTTGCCAGAAACACAATGCCACGCTGGTTGTTAATGACTATTGGCAGGTCGCCATCGATCTTGGCTGTGACTGGCTGCATCTGGGACAAGAGGATCTGGACGAGGCCGACCTGCCTGCCATTCGCAAGGCTGGCATCCGGTTGGGCGTCTCCACCCATGACGATGACGAATTGGAACGGGTGCTGTCCATGGACCCGGATTATGTGGCCCTTGGCCCCGTCTATCCGACCATCCTGAAAAAGATGAAATGGCATGAGCAGGGTCTGCCCCGCGTCACCGAATGGAAGGCCCGCATCGGTGACATCTCCCTCGTCGGCATCGGCGGGATGAGCATCGAACGCGCCCCCGGCGTGCTGGCCGCAGGCGCGGATATCGTATCGGTCGTCACCGACATCACCCTTAATGCGGATCCAGAGGCCCGGGTGTGCGAATGGATCGAGGCCGCCAGATGACCCGTTATACCCGCCAGATGATCCTGCCAGAAATCGGCGCCGATGGTCAGGCCCGCCTGTCGACCGCCCGCCTGCTGGTTGTCGGTGCCGGTGGGTTGGCAGCCCCGGCCCTTCCCCTGCTGGCGGGTGCCGGGATTGGCCACCTGACAATCGTTGATCCCGATCAGGTGGATATCAGTAACCTGCACCGCCAGACCCTGTTTTCAGAGGCCGACTGTCTGCAATCCAAGGCCCAGATTGCCGCCCGACGCCTGCGAGAACTGAATTCAGAAGTCACAGTTGTCGCGCTCCCCCACCGGCTCACCCCAGCCAATGCCGGTGATCTGGTCGGCAACGCCGATCTGGTGCTGGATTGTGCCGACAGCTATGCGGCCAGTTATACCCTGTCAGACACCTGCCGCGATGCGGGTATCCCGCTGATCAGCGCCTCGGCTCTGGGGCTGTCGGGCTATGTGGGTGGGTTCTGTGCTGGGGCACCCAGCCTGCGCGCGGTTTTCCCCGACGCACCAGACAGCGGGGCAAGCTGCGCCAGCGCCGGGGTCATGGGCCCGGTGGTCAGCGCGATCGGCGCGATACAGGCCCAAATGGCGCTGTCAGTGTTGCTGGGGATCACGCCCTCCCCCCTTGGCCAAATGGTACAGATGGACGGGCGCACATTCCGCACCAACAGCTTTCGCTTTGATGGCGCGCCAGAACCCAAAAACGTCCTCACCTTCGCCTGTCCGACAGAACTGACCCGTGAGGACATGATCGTCGATCTGCGTCCGGTCAAAGAGGTAAAAATTCCAGCCCACCCCAACGCCCTGCGCATTTCCGCTGGTCGTCTGGGAAACCGGCTCCCCGATCCATCCCGCCGTCTGGCGCTGTGCTGCACAACTGGTCTGCGCGCGTGGCGGGCGGCAGAACAAGTTCAACAGACATGGCCCGGCGAAATCGTGCTCGTCGCGGCCACAACTTCATGAAAAGGAACGAATATACCATGAAGACTTTGCTTACCTCTCTGGCAATCCTCGCC
This sequence comes from Roseovarius sp. YIN77, assembly GCF_057219155.1. Classification (NCBI taxonomy): domain Bacteria; kingdom Pseudomonadati; phylum Pseudomonadota; class Alphaproteobacteria; order Rhodobacterales; family Roseobacteraceae; genus Roseovarius; species Roseovarius sp. YIN77. The sequence goes on along the minus strand of NZ_JBXVVI010000002.1, from coordinate 264,023 downwards.
GCCACCCCGGCCATGGCCGCGGATAAGATGACGCTCCTTCTGGACTGGTTCATCAACCCCGATCACGGACCGATCATTGTCGCACAGGAAAATGGCTATTTCGCCGATCAGGCGCTGGAGGTCGAAATCGTCCCCCCCGCAGATCCGTCCCTGCCACCGCGCCTTGTGGCCGCTGGTCAGGCCGATCTGGCCGTCAGCTATCAGCCACAGCTGCACCTGCAAATCCACGAAGGCCTGCCCCTGAAACGCGTCGGCACACTGGTCGCCACGCCGCTGAACTGCCTGCTGGTCCTCAAGGACGGCCCGATCAAATCCCCGGCTGACCTGAAAGGCGGCAAAATCGGCTTTTCCGTCGCTGGCGTGGAAGAGGCCGTTTTGACAGCGGTTTTGGGCAATCACGGTGTTTCCCTTGATGATGTCGAGCTGATCAACGTGAATTTCTCACTAGCCCCATCGCTCATGTCCGGCCAGGTCGATGCGGTCATCGGCGCCTACCGTAACTTTGAATTGAACCAGATGGATATAGAGGGCCATCCTGGCACCTGTTTCTATATCGAGGAAGAGGGCGTTCCCGCCTATGACGAGCTGATCTATGTTGCCAATCCCGACACGATGGATGCAGACAAGATCGCGCGTTTTCTGGCCGCAACCGAAAAGGCGACGCAGTACATCGTCAACAACCCCGAAAAAAGCTGGGAAATCTTCTCTGGCACATCGGCGGAACTACAGGACGAGCTGAACGCCCGCGCCTGGGTCGATACATTCCCGCGCTTTGCCCTGCGCCCCGCCGGCTTTGATGCCGGTCGCTATGCGAATTTCGAGACCTTCCTGCACGCATCCGGCATGATCGACAGCATCAATCCGGTCGATGCGATCACCATCGACGTAACCGCCCAATGACCGACGCCCCCCAATATGGCCGCGCCTTCGAGCTGATGCGCGCGGCTGCCGGGCAGACGTGGCGGGACTATACCCGCCACGCCTTTGTCGAGGGACTGGGTGACGGCACCCTGCCCCGTGCGGCCTTCCTGCATTACCTCAGGCAGGATTACGTGTTTCTGATCCACTTCTCCCGCGCCTGGGCGCTGGCGGTGGTCAAATCCGAAACGCATGCGGAAATGCTGACCGCTGTTGCCACTGTCAACGCGCTGGTGGCAGAGGAAATGCAGCTCCATATTGGGGTTTGCGAGGCTGCCGGGATCACAAAGGAAGACCTCTTCGCCACGCCCGAGCGTCCGGAAAACCTCGCCTATACCCGGTTTGTGCTGGAGGCAGGCCATAGTGGTGATCTGCTCAGCCTTCTGGCGGCCCTCGCCCCCTGTGTGATGGGGTACGGAGAGATCGGCGCGCGTCTGGCGGCTCAGGCCACCAGCGAAACATACGCCGATTGGATCAACACTTATGCGAGTGACGACTATCAATCCGCCTGTCGCGCGGTGGGTGATTTGCTCGACAGCGCGCTGGCCCGACGGCTGGGTGACACATATGACCAGTTGCCTCGCTGGGATGGCTTATGCGACACCTTCACCATGGCAACCCAACTAGAGGTCAATTTCTGGCAAATGGGCCTGACACCATGATGCCCGCGCCCGGCATAACTGTTGAAGGCTTCGCCGCCATTCAGGGTCAGCTTCTGTTCGGGCCACTGAACCTGTCCCTCAAGGCAGGGCGCTGGACCTGCCTTCTGGGCCCGTCCGGCGTGGGGAAATCCACAATCCTGCGCCTGATCGCCCAACTGCGCACCGGTTGCGACTTTACTGGCACCATCACGGCGGATGTCCAGGCCATCACAAATCAGATCGCCTATATGGCGCAGGAGGATTTGCTCCTGCCCTGGGCCACGGTCCGCCAAAACGTCGGGCTCGGCCCCCGTTTGCGTGGGGAAAAAACCGATAAGGACCGCATCACGCGCCTCTTGTCGCGTGTTGGGCTGACAGATCACGCAGAAAAGAAGCCCCACGCCCTGTCAGGCGGCCAACGTCAGCGCGTGGCATTGGCCCGCACGCTGATGGAGGACAAATCGATCATCCTGCTGGATGAACCTTTCTCTGCCCTTGATGCCCGCACCCGCGCCGATATGCAGGAATTAGCGGCCGAACTCTTAACCGGACGCACGGTGCTGCTGGTGACGCACGACCCGGCAGAGGCCGCCCGTCTGGGCCACGCCATCCATGTGATGACTGAAACCGGCCTGACAAAGTTTACCCCGCCCGCCAGCCCCGCCCCGCGTGCATTCGACGATCCCGAAACCCTGCGCGTGCAGGGCGAACTGATGGCGCTGTTACGGGGGGCACGGGGATGAGGTATCTTGGTGGTCTTCTTGCCGCACTTTTTGCGCTGGCCATCTGGCAGGCCATCGTCTCTCTGACCGGGGTGCCGCGTTTTATCCTGCCCAGTCCTGCACTGGTGGCAGAAACGTGGTGGACCAGCCGCGCCCTGATTGCCGAACACGCCTGGATCACGCTGATGGAAATCATGCTCGGCCTCGCCGTTGGTATCAGCCTTGGCATCCTGACCGCCCTGTCACTGGCAATGTTCGCCACCGTACGGATGCTGCTGCAACCGATTCTCGTCTTCACACAGGCCTTGCCGGTCTTTGCCCTCGCCCCGATCCTGACCCTATGGCTGGGTTACGGGTTGGGATCCAAAATCGCCATGGCGGTGCTGATCATCTATTTCCCGATCACCTCATCCTTTTTCGATGGTCTCGTTCGAACACCCACCGGTTATCTGGATCTGGCCCGCACCATGCAGGCCAGCCGCCTGTCCATCCTGTGGCACATCCGCATTCCGGCGGCACTGCCCTCGCTGGCCTCTGGCCTGCGCCTGTCTGCCGTCTATGCCCCCATCGGGGCCGTGATCGGTGAATGGGTCGGCGCGAGCCAGGGCCTCGGTTATCTGATGCTCCTGGCCAATGGCCGGGCCAAAACCGATCTGATGTTTGCGGCACTTTTCACGTTGGGCATCCTCTCGATCCTTCTCTTTATCGGAATGCGGGCTCTGACCGAACGCTGGATCAAATCTGCCGCCGAAGGGTAAATTTCCGCCTGCGGCACTGCGCGCGCACTTAACCGGCGGAAGCGCGACCCCAATACTGACGCAATACCGACGTTGCACCGACGTGTCGCAGCAAGGGTTTTATGCAGTTAACCTTCGATTCGCTTGCGGCGGCCTGCCGCCCCGGCTACCAATCCGTAACGCCGACGATTGGGACCTGTGAATGCTGAAATATCTCAACCTTTTGTTGCTGATCCTGTTTCCGGTCTCATGGTTTGCCCCGCTGATGCGTGCGGGCCTGTTGCCCCTCTTTGGGTTATCAGAAATCTCTGTCATATCGGGCCTGCAAAGCCTTTGGGAAAGTGATGTCCTCCTGGCCCTGACCGTCACATTTCTGGCCGTCTTCGCCCCCTATACCAAAACCATCGGGCTGGCCCTCATTCACTTCCGCATGATGCGGCGCAAAACCCTGCCTGCATTGGAAATTCTGGGAAAACTGGCGATGGCCGATGTCTTCCTGATTGCGCTCTACATCGTGGTGGTCAAAGGCGTCGGTCTGGCCACGGTCGAAACCGCCTGGGGGCTTTATCTGTTCACTGGCTGCATTCTGGCCTCAATCGCGATTAGCCATTTGACGGCCAAGCGCTGACAGGTCACAAAGAGCCATGGCAAAACCCGTCACTTCCTTCATCTGTAACAATTGCGGCACCGTTCACAAGAAATGGTCAGGCCGTTGTGATGGTTGCGGGGAATGGAACTCGATTGTCGAGGAAAGCCCCTTATCAGCAGGCCCATCCACGAAATCGCTTGGATCAAACCGGGGCGCCAAAGTTCCCCTGACTGATCTGGCAACAGAAGAGACCCCGCCGCCGCGAACCAGCTCTGGCATTTCTGAATTGGACCGGGTTCTGGGGGGCGGCCTTGTGCCCGCTTCTGCCATTCTGGTGGGCGGTGACCCGGGGATTGGCAAATCAACATTGCTGCTGCAGGCGGCCGCAAGTTTTGCCGGCAATGGTTTGAAATCCGTCTATATTTCTGGGGAAGAGGCCACCGCACAAGTTCGAATGCGCGCCCAGCGCCTGGGCCTGACAGATGCACCGGTAAAGCTGGGGGCCGAAACCAATCTGCGCGATATCCTGACCACGCTGGACACGGAAAAACCGGACATCGCGATCATCGATTCCATTCAAACCATGTGGGCCGACAATATCGGCTCCGCCCCCGGATCGGTCAGTCAGGTTCGCGCTGCCGCACATGAGCTGACCAGTTTCGCCAAACGCAAGGGAACAGCCATAATCCTTGTCGGCCATGTCACCAAGGACGGCCAGATTGCCGGCCCACGCGTGGTAGAACATATGGTCGATACCGTTCTTTACTTCGAGGGCGAGCGCGGCCATCAGTTCCGCATTCTGCGGGCTGTGAAAAACCGCTTTGGCCCTGCCGATGAGATTGGCGTTTTTGAAATGACGGGCCGCGGCCTGTCGCAGGTTGAAAACCCCTCTGCCCTGTTTTTGTCCGAACGCGATACGCCCGCCCCGGGGTCCGTGGTGTTTGCAGGAATCGAAGGCACCCGGCCTGTTCTGGTAGAGCTTCAGGCATTGGTCGCCCCTACTCCGCATGCCCAACCGCGCCGCGCCGTTGTTGGCTGGGACAGCAGCCGCCTGGCGATGATATTGGCGGTGCTAGAGGCTCGCTGCGGCATTCCCTTCGCTGGGCTCGACGTCTATCTAAATGTCGCTGGGGGCATGAAAATTTCCGAACCCGCTGCCGATCTGGCTGTTGCCGCCGCGCTACTTTCGGCACGAGAAGACACCGCATTGCCAGCTGACACTGTGGTTTTTGGTGAAATTAGCTTATCAGGGGCATTACGGCCTGTCGGCCAGACAGAACAAAGGTTGAAAGAGGCACAGAAACTGGGCTTTACTTCTGTCATTGCGCCAGAGCGCAGTAAAACCGGATCGCGGGCAGGCCTGAACATTCGCAAACTGCCGAATTTGGCGGCATTTGTGGGGGACATTTTCGGGGCGGATTAGCCCGAAGTGAGGAGTACATTATGGAAGGCTTTACGATTGTCGATGGCGTTGCCGCCATTCTTATTATTCTCTCAGCCCTTTTGGCCTATTCGCGCGGCTTCGTGCGCGAAATCTTGTCAATTGGCGGCTGGGTCGCGGCCATCATCGTCGGCTATATGTTCGCTGATCAAATCAAACCCTTTGTGGCCTCTGTCCCTGTTGTCAGCGACTTTATCGGGGACAACTGTACCTGGGCCTTGTTTGCTGCCTTCTGTATCATCATGGTGGCGGGCCTGATCATTATGTCTTTCTTCACTCCTTTCTTTTCAAATATCGTTCAGAGATCAGTTTTTGGTGGTTTTGATCAGGGGCTCGGGTTTCTCTTCGGCGTGGTACGCGGTGTTGCCTTAGTTGTGATTGCGTTGATGGTCTATGAATTTGCCATCACCGATGAACCCATCGCCGTGGTGGACAACAGCAAAACGATCGAACTGTTCCAAAGCCTTCGCGACAAAGCGACAGAGGAATTCCCGCAAGACATTCCCGGCTGGGTCGAAGATCGCTTTAATGAATTCGTCGCCGTCTGCGAAGACGCATAAATTCTGATGCGTCTGCGCAACAATTCACGCATGTGACCACGGTTGCCTGCGGGAATTTGTTAACAAAAGGTTAATCAAAGCCGCTCAGCCTGGCTTTGATTACCTTCTTTTTTGGTGTCTGGTTTATTGTGATCATCTGATGACACGGCAACAGATTGCCTCTATGAGAGGGACAACAATCCTGTCCCGAGATTCGGAGCCGCCGAAATCATGCGCGACCTGCCGCCAAGCCACCCGTTTGACGATGACAAACTAAAAGAAGAGTGCGGCGTTTTCGGCGTCATAGGCGTTGCAGATGCCGCGAATTTCGTGGCACTCGGTCTGCACGCGCTGCAACACCGCGGACAAGAGGCTGGCGGCATCGTCAGCCACCATCCCGAACACGGTTTTAACTCCGCCCGCCGCTTTGGCTATGTCCGGGATAACTTCACCAAGCAATCACTGATGGAAACCCTGCCCGGCCCACTGGCCATCGGTCACGTGCGCTATTCCACTGCCGGTTCAAAAGGGGCCGTCATTCGGGACGTTCAGCCCTTCTTTGGTGAGTTTTCCATGGGCGGTGCCGCGATTGCCCATAACGGCAATATCACCAATGCAAATGCGCTGCGAAAAGAACTGATCGAACGCGGTTCGATCTTTCAGTCCTCCTCAGACAGCGAATGCATCATCCATCTGATGGCCCGCAGCCTGCAAACCAATATCCCTGAACGGATGAAGGATGCCCTGCGCCGTGTCGATGGCGCCTTTTCGATTGTTGCCATGACCCGCACAAAACTGATCGGTGTGCGTGACCCTCTGGGGGTTCGACCTCTGGTCCTGGGCCAGTTGGCCGAAGGGTGGGTGCTAAGTTCTGAAACCTGCGCGCTGGATATAATTGGTGCAGATTACGTCCGTGAGATCGAGCCGGGTGAAATGGTGGTCATCACCGCAAAAGGTGTCGAATCCTTCCGCCCGTTTGAAGCCAAGCCATCCAAATTCTGCATCTTCGAACACGTCTATTTCTCGCGCCCGGACAGCATCATTTCTGGCCGCTCTGTTTATGAGACCCGTCGCCAAATCGGCGTGGAACTGGCCCGCGAAGCCCCTGTCGATGCTGATCTGGTTTGCCCTGTTCCCGACAGCGGCACCCCGGCCGCAATTGGCTTCAGTCAGGAAAGCGGGATTCCCTACGCTATGGGGATCATTCGCAACCAATATATGGGCCGCACTTTCATCGAGCCCACGGAACAAATCCGCAATATGGGTGTGCGCCTGAAGCTTAACGTCAACCGCGCCTTGATTAAGGGGAAACGGGTCATCCTGGTCGATGACAGCGTTGTCCGTGGCACCACCAGCCGCAAGATCAAGGAAATGATTTTGGATGCTGGTGCCAAAGAGGTGCATTTCAGGATTGCCTCCCCTCCCACGGCTTGGCCCTGTTTTTATGGTGTAGACACACCCAATCGCGACAAGCTGCTTGCCGCACAGATGTCCGAGGATGAGATGCGCGATCATCTGGGCGTCGACACCCTAAAATTCATCTCTCTTGATGGGCTATACCGTGCCGTCGGGGAGGCCGAAGGCCGCAGCAACGCCTGCCCACAATATTGCGACGCCTGTTTCTCAGGCGAATATCCAGTAGCGCCGTCAGACATGATCGAAAAGGGATTTGAGCTGAAAGCCGCAGAGTAATCTGCCCGAACCAGCCGTTGCGCAGTGATCACATTCCTGCGCCGATCACATGCCGTGAATTTACATTCTTGCCAGACTATTATCCCGCCGCTATGAAGCCCCTGTCCGCAACATCAAATCAGGGAGGGACACATATGACCTATCATATCTACACGTCCACCTTGGTGTTGGGATGCTCGAATTGGCGACGACTATATTCATAATCGCCATTCGCTGATCTAGGACGCTGATGCGTCCATTTTCAATCCACCAATAATCGATTGCGGCCCGCGGGCTACCTTTTGGTGTCTTTCAAATCTATTAAATCCAGGAGAAGGCGTGGAAAACCGCCTGAAAATTACATGACACATGTCGATACCCTTAACCTGCATCTGACAGAGACTCTTCACAGGCTCACTACGCGATACGGAAAACTGAGGCTCCTTTTGGCTGCACTGAAATTGGTTGTTCTCAAGCCAAAACGCGCCAGTATCGATCCGCGCGACCTTCCCCCACATCTGTTGCGGGACATGGGTTTGACACCCAACGCTGATGCGCCGCAACCGTGGGAGTACAACCGCCGATAATTCCTGCCCCGGCCATAAGCCGGGGCAGATCAATTTTGTGGTTTCCCGTCTTGACCTTGCCATTCCCAACCCGCAAAGAGCGCACATGACACAGAAACTTGCCTTAATTACCGGTGCTTCTCGCGGTCTTGGTGCTGCCCTGGCAGAGGCATTGGCCCCGACACATCATATCATCGCGGTTGCACGCACAACCGGTGCCCTTGAAGAGTTGGATGACCGTATCCAAGCGGCCGGTGGTTCCGCAACACTGGCCCCGATGGATGTCACCGTCGACGGTGCAATGCAGCAACTGTGCAGATCAATTCACGATCGATGGGGTGGACTGGATCTATGGTGTCACACCGCTATTCACGCAGCACCCTTGTCACCGGCGGGACATACGGATGCCAAAGACTTTGACAAAAGTATCCAGATCAACGTCACCGCAACGCAACGGTTGATCACCTATATCGAACCTCTGCTTTTGGCGCGCGAACAGGCGCAGGCGGTGTTCTTCGATGATCCGCGCGCGGGCGAACGGTTTTTCGGTGCCTACGGGGCATCCAAGGCCGCGCAGATGTCATTGGTCCGCAGTTGGCAGGCCGAGGCTGAAAAAACTGGACCGCGGGTCAAGATTCTGTCCCCTCCGGGTATGCCAACCGGTCTTCGCGCTCGTTTTTTCCCGGGGGAGGATCGTGATCCATTGACGTCGCCCAAAGAGGTCGCCGCCCAGATGATTGACGAACTGCGCTGATCCCCCACTGATCCTTTTGTGACACCCCATCTGATCGGTTGCATCGCTGCTTTACGCACGGGCCATCGACAGGTATTCAGGTTTCAAACCACGCAAGGCCTTATCATGCGCATTCTTATTACCAATGACGACGGCATCAATGCGCCGGGGCTGCAGATCCTCCATGACATCGCACGCGATGTTGCTGGCCCCGATGGCGAAATTTGGACCGTCGCGCCTGCATTTGAACAATCAGGCGTGGGGCATTGTATCAGCTACACTCATCCGATGATGATCGCCAAACTGGCAGAGCGGCGCTACGCTGCCGAAGGCTCCCCTGCCGATTGCGTTTTGGCAGGTCTTTATGACGTGATGGCCGATGCGCCCCCTGACCTCGTATTGTCAGGCGTCAACCGCGGAAACAACTCGGCAGAAAACACCCTGTATTCCGGGACCATCGGCGCCGCGATGGAGGGCGCGTTGCACGGGCTCCCCGCAATTGCCCTGTCGCAATTTCTTGGCCCCGACAATCGGGACCTTGAGAACCCGTTTGAAGCATCTGCCAAATTTGGCGCTGACATCGTACGCAAAATACTGGCATCGGAAACTGACGATCAGGCAGATTACCGTTTGTTTTACAACGTGAACTTTCCCCCCTGCCCGGCGGAGGATGTCAAAGGCATTCAGGCCGTACGGCAAGGGTTTCGTCGGGATGTTTCCTTTGGGGTCGAACCACACCATTCCCCATCCGGACGCAAGTTTTTGTGGATAAAGGGCGGGCCGCAACACACGCCCACCGATCCTGGCACGGATGCACACGCCAATTTGAATGGCTATGTTTCGATCACACCCATGCGTGCTGATCTGACAGCGGATGACGCTATGAGCCATCTAACAGGGGTGTTTGCGTCATGATGGACGATGCCGAACGGAAAATGCAGTTTCTGTTCGCCATCCGATCTAAGGGCGTCACCAATTCCCGTGTTCTGTCCGCTTTGGAAAAAACCGATCGCGCCAACCATGTTCGCAGCGGCCTGTTTTCAGAACGCACCTACGAGGACATGCCCCTGCCCATTGCCTGCGGTCAGACGATCAGCCAGCCCTCGGTCGTTGGCCTGATGACCCAAGCGCTGGAGGTACAACCCCGCGATAAGGTGCTGGAGGTTGGAACCGGCTCTGGCTATCAGGCTGCCGTCCTCAGCCATCTGGCACGCCGGGTTTATACGGTTGAACGCCACCGACGCCTAGCCGACGAGGCACGTCGCCTGTTTGAAAAACTGGACATGGCCAATATCACCGTCATCACCGGCGATGGCAGTCGCGGCCTGCCTGATCAGGCACCTTTTGACCGGATCATAGTCACCGCAGCTGCAGAGGATCCGCCGGGGCCTCTTTTGGAACAGTTGAAGGTCGGTGGGATCATGGTGCTGCCGGTCGGTGAGTCAGATACAATTCAAAGCCTGATCAAGGTCACTCGGACAGAGCAAGGATTCGATTATGAAGAATTGCGCAGCGTGCGATTTGTTCCTTTGCTGGAAGGGATCGCAAAAGATTAGTATAGTGCCCAAAAGGGTCGGCAACAGACCCGGTTAACGAGGATAGAGCAATGCAGGTATTTTTCACTTCACGCACCCGATTTCTGCTGACCACCGGCCTGGTATTGACACTGGCTGCCTGTTCAGATTTCGACACGGATCTGCGCAACAACTTTGGCAATTCATTTGATACATCAGGCGCTGTTCGGCAGGAATTTGCGCCGCGACCCGAACCAGATACACGAGGCGTCATTTCGTACCCCGGCTATCAAGTCGTGGTAGCCCGACGCGGCGATACGATCGTCAACGTGGCAAGCAGGGTTGGTGTGGATGCGGCCACCCTATCCCGCTACAACGCAATTTCATCTGATGCGGTGTTACGAGAGGGTGAAATCATCGCCTTGCCCGAGCGCGTGGCAGAACCCACACCCGCCACGGGCGCTGTCGTCAGCGGGCCATTGCAACCGGCCACAGGCCTCGACGTCGAAACGATTGCCTCTGACGCCATTGACCGCGCGGGGGATACCGGCGTGACACAACAATCACTGCCCTCTGTCGGGGGCGAACCGATCCGGCACAAGGTCGAACGCGGCGAAACCGCCTATTCCGTTGCGCGGCTGTACAATGTGTCGGTCAACGCACTTGCAGAATGGAATGGATTGGGATCCGATCTAACAATCCGACAGGGGCAATATCTGTTGATCCCCATTGCATCCGAAACACTCAAACCTACAGGCGTCACAGGCCCGGGGGAAGGTTCGCCGACACCCACCCCACCCAGCGCGTCGACGGCCTTGCCGGATAGTGACGTGACGGCCTCCAATCAATCGGCAACTCCCACGGCCCCTGATTTGTCTGGACAGCAAAGCGCCGCCAGCCAATCAGAGCTGTTATTTCCAGTAAATGGCAACATCATCCGACCATTTGAGGCAGGCGGAAATTCTGGCATCGACATTGCGGCATCTGCCGGGGCAACGGTCAAGGCAGCAAAAGACGGAACTGTCGCAGCCATAACTCAGGATACAGAAAACGTACCCGTTCTGGTGATCAGGCATGCGGACAATCTGCTAACCGTTTATGCCAATGTCTCTGGCATCAGTGTGCAGAAAGATCAGCGTGTCAGCCGGGGGCAAAAAATTGCCGAAGTTCCAAGCAGCAATCCCTCTTTCATCAGATTCGAAGTGCGTCGCGGATTTGATGCAATCGATCCGATGCCACTTTTGAACTGACCCAAGGATCAGGGAGCGGTTAAATTCGCCCCCAAAACCACGCCTTTGCGCCCGGCCAGATCGGTGACATATTGCCAGGCGACCCTGCCAGAACGGCTCCCACGGGTGGCCTGCCATTCAATGGCTTCGGCGCGCAGCGTGTCGTCATCAATCTCAATCCCGTAGGCATCACAATAGCCACGGATCATCGACAGGTATTCATCTTGATCGCAGGGGTGAAAGCCCAGCCACAATCCAAACCGGTCAGATAGAGATACCTTTTCCTCGACCGCCTCGCTTGGATTGATGGCGCTTGATCGTTCGTTTTCGATCATATCCCGCGGCATCAAATGACGACGGTTGGACGTGGCATAAAACACCACGTTTTCCGGTCGACCCTCGATCCCGCCATCCAGAACGGCCTTAAGCGATTTGTAATGTTGGTCATCATGGCTGAAAGACAAATCATCGCAAAACAGCAAAAACCGATGTGCCTGCCCCCTGAGACGCGCCAGCAAGCGTCCGATAGAAGGCAAATCCTCACGCTGAACTTCAACGATTTTTAGCGCATAACCGCGGTTCAAAACTTCGGCATGAACCGCCTTGACCAGAGAGGATTTTCCCATGCCTCGCGCACCCCACAACAATGCGTTGTTTGCAGGCAACCCCCGGGCAAACTGTTCCGTATTGTTTAAAAGCGTGTCACGAGATCGGTTCACACCGATCAAAAGCTCAATTGAAACGCGGTTGATCTCTTCGACAGGCGTCAGGCGTTCAGGATCGACATGCCAGACGAAAGCATCTGCAACGCTGAAATCCGTGTCGCCAGAGGGCGGTGGGCTCAGCCGTTCTAACGCGGCGGCAATCCGTTCCAGAGCGTCGTCATTCATCCCTTATCCGCCGCCGCGTCTTCTTCTTCGGCTTCTTCTTCATCCCACAGACCGTCAGCTTTTAACTGCTCAATGCGCTTTTTCTCTACGCGACGAACGAGGATGATGGAAATTTCATATAGCCCATAAACCACCACAAACAGGATGATCTGCGTAATGACATCGGGCGGCGTGACCAGGGCGGCTAGCAACAGAATACCCACCACTGCATATTTACGAACTTCGCCCAGCCCTTTTGAGCTAACCAGCCCGGCTTTGCCCATCAATGTCAAAAGAACAGGAAGTTGAAAGCACAGACCAAAGGCCACAATAAACTTTATCGTCAGGTTCAGGTATTCCTGGGCCGAGCCCTGGAAAACAACACTCGGTCCCTGCGGGCCTGCGGGTGTTTGAACGGCCTCGCCTTGCGCCCCAAATTGCTGGAATCCCAGGAAGAAGTCATAGGCAAGTGGCGTCACAACATAAAAAGCAAAGGCCGCCCCGAGAACAAACATGAAGGGTGAGGCCACCAAAAACGGCAGGAAGGCGTTCTTTTCGGTTTTGTATAGCCCCGGGGCCACAAATCGCCACATCTGCATCCCGATATAGGGAAAGGCCAGCATGAACCCACCCAACAACGATATCTTAATCGCGACGAAGAAACCTTCTTGCGGGCTGATAAAGATCAGCGCGCAATCCTGACCACCTTGGGCCAACACTTTACACAAAGGTTCGGTCAGGAAGTTGAAAATGGGCGTGGCGACGGTAAAACAGATGATCATCCCGATCACAAACGCCACTGCCGAATGGATCAATCTGGTTCGCAGCTCGGCAAGATGTTCGATCAGCGGTGCTGAGCTATCTTCGATCTCGTCAGTGCTCATTTGGTTTGTTCTTCCGGCTGCTCGGCTGCATTTGGCTGGTCTGTGACATCAGCGTCGGCGCTTGCCTCTTTGGCAATACGGTCCTCCGCCTTCTCAGCGGCTGCCTTTCTGATCAATTCAGCGGTTCTTTCCCGCTCCTCGGTCATTTCAGCAGTTTTTGGGGCATGTTTGCTGTCTGCAAAACTTGCCGAACTTGTCCAACCCTTTGCCGCATCTTTCAGGGCATCGGCCCCCATGGATTTAGGATCAGCAACATTGCGAAGTGTCTTACTGACATCTTTGACCCCCGCTTCATCCGCAGCCTGATCCATGGCGCGCTGAAAATCACGCGCCATTCCGCGCGCCTTGCCCGTAAACCGGCCTAGGGCCCTGAACATCAAAGGCAGATCTTTTGGCCCCACCACGATGAGCGCCACCACCCCGATGACAAGTAACTCAGTCCAGCCGATATCAAACATATGTGAATCCCGACGAAGCCTTTGTTAGGCCTTGTCTTTTTCTTCCTCTGGGGTCACATCGCGGGCTTCTTCAGCCGTAGCAGCGTCCTCGATTTCTTTCTTGCCGTCATCGACACCTTTTTTGAAGGCGGTGATGCCCTTGCCCACTTCGCCCATCAGCGACGAAATCTTCCCGCGACCAAACAGTACCAACACCACAACTGCGATCAGCAAAAGGCCGGGAAGGCCAATATTGTTCAACATTCATCTTCTCCCTTTAAGATCACCGATCGTGACCTTCGAAACTTCGATTCCTATTTATGGCCTTGATGCCAAAATTCATAGACCGAAAGCATAAATTGACGTCTTGTCACACCAAAACATATTCAATTTCAGCTGCGGTTCTGGACCGGAAACACAAAACACTTGTCCCGTGGGACAGATAACCATAGCGCAGTGCCGTTTTGCGGAAGAAATACCGATGGCACCGTTGCCATCAACTCTATCCCGCTTTCCTCCATCCGGAACTCGACCAGACTTTCCCGTCCCATATACCTGGCGCGCTGGACAATTGCCCGCGCCGCAACCCCATCACGCGTTGATGGCGAAGGCCCCTTGCCCGCGCGATCGAAATCAATCCGAACGTGTTGCGGGCGGAAAACGATTTCAACGGCGGTCCCATCAGGAATTCCCGGGGCCAAAAACTGCCCAAAGGGGGTACTGGTCAGCGCCCCTTTAACTACGCCGCGCAGAATATTGATATCAGAGAAGAACGCAGCGGCCTCGCGATCTCTGGGGGCGTTGTAGATGTTATAGGGCGCGCCCTGCTGCACGATTCGTCCCCCGCGCATCAGCGCGATTTCATCTGCCATACGCATCGCTTCGGCAGGTTCGTGCGTGACCAGCAAAACTGCGGTTTCTTCTTCTTTTAATACGTTCAGAGTTTCATCGCGCACACCATCGCGCAGCCGATCATCCAGGCCGGAAAAAGGCTCGTCCATCAGCATTATCCGGGGCTTGGGGGCCAGCGCCCGGACCAGCGCCACCCTTTGCTGCTCGCCCCCTGACAGTTGATGGGGGTGGCTGTCTGTATAGGCCGACATTCCGACCCGCTCCAGCAACTCGCCGACCCGGGCCTTTTTCTGGTTCTTGTCCCCTTCCAGGCCAAAAGCCACATTCTGCGCAACTGTCAAATGCGGAAACAACGCAAAATCCTGAAACATCAAACCGATAGAACGCCGTTCAGCGGGCACGCGAAAGATGGTGTCGCAAATCAGCACACCATCCGCGTATATTTCACCCGAATCCTGCATATCGACGCCTGCAATGATCCTGAGGGTCGTAGACTTCCCGCAACCCGATGGTCCCAGCAGGCAGGTTACTTGCCCCGGCATGACCTTTAGTGACACATCGTCGACAACCGTCCGGCCTTCGAATTGGCGAACGATATTCCGAATTTCCAAACGGGGTGTATCTGGGCTCACACTGGTCTCTTTCTGCGTGAGGTTGGAATCTTAGCAAAACGCTCAGATTTACTAGGTATCAGCCCTTCTGCGCCCTCGCAACCCCAACGATGCCGGTTGCAATACCTGAATCAGTTAAACTCAGAGCGTGGAATTCATCGCCCCGCCGTCCAAAAGAATATTCTGCCCGACGATAAATCCGGACTTGTCCGAACACAGGAATGCACAGGCTGCTCCAAATTCCTGCGCCGTACCATAACGGCGTGCGGGGATCGCTTCCTGACGGGCGGCGCGTGCTTGATCCATACTGATGCCTTGGGCGGTTGCGACACCCTGATCCAGGCTGTCTGCCCGATCGGTGGCGTGAATGCCGGGCAGGAGATTGTTAATCGTCACACCATGCGGGGCCACTTGCCGGGCGGTGCCCGCGACAAAACCGGTTAGACCTGCACGCGCAGAGTTTGACAGCCCCAGAACGGCGATCGGTGATTTGACGGATTGGCTGGTAATGTTGACGACCCGTCCCCAACCGCGATCCATCATACCCGGCAGAACCGCCTGCATCATAGCAATAGGCGTCAGCATGTTGGCATCAAGCGCGGCGATGAAATCATCCCGATCCCAATCGGTCCACATCCCTGGGGGCGGACCGCCAGCGTTATTGACCAAAATATCCACGGATCCAGCCGCGGCTAAAACTTTTGCTCGCCCGTCTTCGCTCGTGATGTCAGCCGCAACCGGAACCACCTGAACGCCGTATTGGGCCTCTATGTCACTTGCGGCCTCCACAAGCGGCCCTTCTGTTCTGGCGTTGATGATTAGATCGACACCTTCGGCCGCCAACGCCTCTGCACATCCACGGCCCAACCCTTTGGACGCGGCACAGACAATCGCGCGGCGGCCTTTGATCCCCATATCCATCTTGTTCCCCAATCATCTGTTTCAACTTGTGTTGAGCCAGAGTTATTCCGATGAACCGACTTTGCAACCACATAGTTCGCCCCTCTCCAAGCTGAAATCTGATCCGATTGTTGAAACATGGATAGATCAACGATTGCCCCGCCCGCGCCTCTCGCCTATATCCGCGCCATGTTGGATAGAGCCTCAAACAAACCTGACCTACCTGCCGAGATTGCCCGGCGACGCACCTTTGCCATCATCTCACACCCGGATGCTGGTAAAACAACGCTGACAGAAAAGTTTCTGCTTTATGGCGGCGCGATCCAAATGGCCGGTCAAGTCCGCGCCAAGGGCGAGGCACGCCGTACACGTTCTGATTTTATGCAGATGGAAAAGGATCGCGGAATTTCTGTGTCCGCCTCTGCCATGTCGTTTGACTTTGATAATTTCAGGTTCAACCTTGTTGACACTCCCGGGCACTCTGACTTTTCTGAGGACACCTACCGCACCCTGACCGCAGTTGATGCCGCGGTAATGGTGATTGATGGGGCGAAAGGCGTTGAAAGTCAGACGCAAAAGTTGTTTGAAGTTTGCCGCCTGCGTGATCTGCCGATCCTGACGTTCTGCAACAAGATGGACCGCGAGGCCCGCGATACGTTTGAAATCATCGACGAGATTCAGGAAAATCTGGCAATCGACGTAACACCAGCCAGCTGGCCCATCGGCATGGGATCTGAATTTGTTGGCTGCTATGATATGTTGCGCGACCGGCTGGAGCTTATGGACCGCGCCGATCGCAATAAAGTGGCTGAGTCGATCAAAATAATCGGGTTGGATGACCCAAAGCTGGCCGAACACGTTCCGGCCCACCTTCTGGAGAAATTTCTGGAAGAAATCGAAATGGCTCGTGAACTTCTTCCGACGCTCGATCAACAGGCGCTGCTGGACGGCACGATGACGCCAATCTGGTTCGGCTCTGCGATCAATTCCTTCGGCGTGAAAGAGCTGATGGACGGCATCGGGACATACGGGCCCGAACCGCAACCACAACAAGCAGCCCCCCGTCACATTGCGCCAGAAGAAAAGACTGTCGCCGGCTTTGTCTTCAAAGTGCAGGCCAATATGGACCCAAAGCACCGTGACCGCGTGGCATTTGTTCGTATGGCATCCGGGCATTTCAAACGCGGCATGAAGCTCACCCATGTACGCACCAAAAAACCTATGGCCATTTCAAACCCGGTTCTGTTTTTGGCCGCAGATCGCGAATTGGCCGAAGAGGCCTGGGCCGGTGACATCATTGGCATTCCCAACCACGGGCAACTGCGTATCGGAGATACGCTGACCGAGGGCGAAGCGTTGCGCGCCACAGGCATCCCCTCTTTCGCACCGGAGCTGCTACAAAGCGTCCGCGCAGGCGATCCGATGAAAGCAAAACATCTGGAAAAGGCGTTGATGCAATTTGCCGAGGAAGGTGCAGCCAAAGTTTTTAAACCCAATATCGGTTCAGGTTTCATCGTCGGAGTCGTCGGCGCCTTGCAATTCGAAGTATTGGGCAGCCGGATCGAACTGGAATATGGTCTGCCCGTTCGATTTGAACCATCGCAGTTTACGTCTGCCCGTTGGGTTCACGGCAGCAAAGAGGCTGTGGATAAGTTTGTGAATGCAAACAAACAACATATCGCCCATGACAATGACGGCGACATAGTTTATCTGACCAGATTACAATGGGATATTGACCGGGTTGAGCGTGACTATAGCGAGATAACCCTATCCGCGACCAAAGAGATGATGACCTGAATCACCAAAGATTGTTGCGAATTTCGAAACAAACTGCGGTGTTGATTTCAGCTGTCCCCAATCCCGTCGAAGCAATTGACCTTTGACAACAAATTCGCTATGCCCGACCCGCTATGGGGGCTTGTGGATAATTAAGTGCCGGCCTGACCGGATGCCCCTGCAACCCGATACGACATGACGTCGTAGAACACGGAATAGAATGACGAAATTCTCCGATCTGAAGCTGCACCCAAAAGTCCTGAAAGCTGTCGAAAGCGCAGGTTATGAAACCCCAACCCCCATTCAAGCCGGCGCAATTCCGCCAGCATTGGAAGGGCGTGATGTTCTTGGGATCGCACAGACCGGTACAGGTAAGACCGCCAGTTTTACCCTGCCTATGATCACCATGCTGGCCCGCGGCCGCGCACGCGCCCGGATGCCCCGCAGCCTGGTGTTGTGCCCAACACGGGAACTGGCCGCTCAGGTCGCTGAAAACTTCGACATCTATGCGCAACATGTAAAACTGACCAAGGCATTGCTGATCGGTGGCGTTAGTTTCAAGGAGCAGGATCAATTGATCGACAAAGGTGTCGACGTTTTGATTGCCACGCCTGGGCGTCTCTTGGACCATTTCGAACGCGGCAAGCTGCTATTGACCGGTGTTCAAGTCATGGTCGTGGATGAGGCTGACCGGATGCTCGACATGGGGTTCATCCCGGATATCGAGCGTATCTTCGGTCTGACACCGTTCACCCGGCAAACATTGTTCTTCTCTGCCACGATGGCGCCAGAGATTGAACGCATCACAAATACTTTCCTCTCCAACCCTGAAAAGATAGAGGTCGCTCGCGCCGCGACCACTGGTGAAAACATCACACAATCCGTTGTCATGTTTCGTGCCTCGCGCAAGGATCGCGCCGCCAGCGAAAAGCGCAAGTTGCTCCGCGCGCTGATCGACGCAGAGGGCGAGGCCTGTTCCAACGCAATCATCTTTTGCAACCGCAAGACAGATGTCGATATATGCGCCAAGTCGCTGAAAAAGTACGGTTATAATGCGTCCCCGATCCATGGCGATCTGGAACAATCAAAGCGCATGGAAACACTGGATGGATTCCGCGATGGGTCTATCCGCTTCCTATGCGCCTCGGACGTTGCCGCACGCGGTTTGGACATTCCGAATGTCAGCCATGTCTTAAACTTCGATGTTCCCGGTAATGCAGAGGATTATGTCCACCGGATCGGACGTACCGGCCGCGCGGGAAGATCGGGCAAGGCCTTGATGATTTGCTCCAAACAGGATGAACGAAATCTGGGGGACATTGAAAAGCTAGTGCAAACCACAATACCCCGGATGGACAGCCCTCTGGCAGCCCCATCCATAGAACCCGTTGAGGCCATCGAACCTGCCGCAAAGCCCAAACCCCAAAAGAAGGTAGGCGACGGGAGCAACGACAGAATCAGAGACATCCCCCAAGAGGCCCAAAATGTGGCCCCTAAAGAAACAGAAAGAAAACCCAAGCGTCGCACCGATAACGGCAAACGCGTGATCGGGATGGGTGATCACCTGCCCTCTTTCATCGCAATGAGCTTTGACGAACGACGAGTTGGTTAAATTCTGTTCAGGCCGATCGTCACGCTGACAATCGGCTGATAATCACCGAAACCTCTGGTTTGCGCCCGATTTCTGCCAATGCAGAGCGTCGGATTTCGCGGCGCAAGGCTTCTTCCAACTTGTCATCATCCATGAGTGTTTTATCGGCCATCCGATTGACAAGTTGACTAAGATCTTGCTCCAATACATCCGCCAAAGGTGCTTTGGAGTTTCCAATCTCCGTCAAACCCATAGTCTCCACCCAGGGATCGCCAAGCGGTTCGTCATCTTCGTCGACGATCAACGTCACGATCACATGGCCGTTTAGCGCCATGCGGATACGATCTCTGACCACGCCATCCAGAGCACCAATCTGTACAGAACCATCCAGATAGGTGCGGCCAGTTTCAATGTACTCAACCACCTTGGGCTGATCGCCAGTCAAATCCAGCATTGTCCCATTGACGGCCAAGGCCCCAATTCGGCCCTTGGCCTCTGCCAATTTAACATGTTCGCGCAGATGCCGGTGTTCGCCATGCATCGGGATCACCATCTGCGGATTGATCAGGTCATGCACGCGTTCCAAATCTGGACGATTGGCATGGCCGGAAACGTGATACTTGCCAGAACTGTCATCCACAACGTCCACACCCTTTTCGGAATAGGCGTTGATGATTGAAATGACGCCCCGTTCGTTGCCTGGAATGGTCTTGGATGAAAACAGGAACGTATCGCCCTCTGCCATTTTCAAACCACGATACTTCCCCCGCGCCAGTTGGGCAGAGGCAGCGCGGCGTTCGCCTTGACTACCAGTCACGATCAGCATCAAATTTTCACGTGGAATATCAAGGGCATCTTCGGGGCTGATGACAGTTGGAAAATCGGCCAGAACGCCGGTTGTGACGCCTGCTTCGATCATCCGGCGCATGGCGCGGCCCAACAGACAGACAGAACGCCCGGCGGCCTTGCCTGCCAGAGCCAAGGTTCTGACCCGTGCGACGTTAGAGGCAAAGGTTGTCGCGACAAACATGCCTGAAGCGCTTTTCACCAGCTCGGTAATTTCAGGGCCGACGGATGCCTCAGACCGCCCAGCGAACGGGGAAAAGATATTGGTGGAGTCGCACATCAAAACCTTCACACCTGGTTTTGCCACTTCTGCCCACAAGTCTGGGTCAAACGGTTCACCCACCAAGGGCGTTTCATCCAATTTGAAATCCCCGGTATGCACAATGCGCCCGGCTGGCGTGTCGATGACCAAGCCTGAGCTTTCCGGTATGGAATGGCTAATCGGCATGAACGACACGCTGAAGGGGCCTGCAGAAATCGTTTCTGGCCAAGGGGATGCGGTGATAATTTGATCCTCTGGCGCGCCGTGTTCTTCCATCTTGCGACGGGCATGATGGGCGGTGAAAGCACGGGCATAAACCGGGGCCTTTAATCGGCGCCACAGATGCCCGACTGCGCCGACGTGATCCTCATGTGCGTGGGTGATAAAGATTGCTTCCAACCGATCTGCGTTTTCCTCGAGCCACGTGACGTCAGGGAAAATCAGATCGACGCCGGGGGTCGTATCCATATCGGGGAAGGTCACACCCAGATCCACAAGGATCAGGCGTTCCTTTCCAGCCGGGCCATAGCCATAGACATAGGCATTCATGCCAATCTCTCCGGCGCCGCCCAAAGGCAGGTAAATCAAACGATTCTTGCTCATGAAAATCCTGCCTTTTTTGCCTTGCTGTATTACGACTGTATTGCGTCGGTATTGTATCGGTGGATCGTGATCAAACCATGCATGGTCAGATCATCCTCGAAATGGTCAAACAGCGCGTAACCTTGTTGGAACAAAGGTGCAAGGCCGCCTGTCGAAATCACCTTCATATCACGGCTGCGTTCGGCCTTGATCCGTTCACAGATTCCGTTGATCAGCCCGATATATCCCCAGAACACACCAGATTGCATACAGGCCACGGTGTTGGTGCCAATAACGTTCTCAGGCTTGGATACGTCAACATGGGGCAAAGCGGCGGCAGCCTGATGCAGGGCCTCTAGGCTGAGGTTCACACCGGGCGCAATCACCCCACCGATATAGGCGCCATCCTTTGCCACGACATCAAACGTTGTGGCGGTGCCGAAATCCACCACGATGAGGTCGCCACCATATAGATCATGACCTGCGACAGTGTTCACCAACCTGTCAGGCCCCACCTGTGTGCCTTCGTCCACGCGAACATCCACCGGCAGACGGCATTCTGGTTTGCCGACGACCAAGGGGCGCGTGTTGCAATAACGATCGGCAAAGACCCGAAGGTTCCACACCACCCGCGGCACGGTTGAGGAGATAATGACCTCGTCTATATCAAACGGGATATTGTGATGTTCCAGAAGCGTTGACAGCCAGACATAATATTGGTCCGAAGTTCGCTGATGTTCGGTCGCGGTCCGCCAGGTGCACAGGAACTTTTCTCCGTCCCAGACAGAAAAAACGGTGTTCGTGTTTCCGCAGTCGATGGCCAGAAGCATATTTGCCCCCTTTTAAAAAAATACTTCGGCGGCTGGAATGATGTGCCGCCCCGTCGAACATCTCAATATCAGATTGCCGGACGTGTCGACAGTTTCGAATACTCCGGTCCATTCTTCGCGCATTGTGCGGGCTGTGATCACCTCTCCCAAACGGGCGGCGCGCTGCAGCCAAGCCTGCCGGATAGGTTCAAAGCCATAGGTGGTAAACTGATGTTCCCACCCCGCGTAGGCCAGGGCGAGCGTGTCCAGAAACTCCTCTGGCGTCACCAATGCGCCGGTTTCTGACAACAGGCTAACCGGGGTGACGGCACCCGACGCCATCTGATCCATTTCGGGGGTGGAGATAAGGTTGACCCCAATTCCAATACAGAAATAGGACAGATGGCCCGACCCGGCACCGCCAGATTCCAGCAATATCCCAGCAAGTTTCCCGCCGTTCAGCAGCACGTCATTGGGCCATTTCAAGGCAAACGCATCCGCCCTGCCGGTCAACGCAACGCAGGTATCAAACAGAGCGAGCGATGCAACGAAGGACCGAAGTGCAATGGTGTCTGGTGCCTCTGTCGGGCGCATGACCAGTGTTGCTGAAAAATTGCCCTCTGGATCTGCCCATGGTCGACCACGTCGGCCCCGCCCCTGTGTTTGACGCAAGGCCAAAATCCATTCAGGACCCGCCAATGCCGGAGCGCGTCGCTGCGCCTCGGCATTGGTGCTGTCGATCTCGGTCAGGATTGTGCGGCCCACGCCTGCGGGCCAGCCAGTCTCAGCGGGCAAGGGTCTCGGCCGCCATGGCCGCCATGTCCTCGATCCCAAAGAGGTTCACGACACCCGCCACCATCATTATGGCGCTTGCTGCAAGAACCAGCCCCGGGATCAGTGCCGTGGGCTTGTCCAGCGCATCAACCTCTTTGCCGAAATACATGAAAAAGACGATGCGCAGGTAATAGAACGCCCCGATGACAGAGGCGATCACACCGGCAATCGCCAGCCAGGCCATGTCGGCTTCTACCGCCGCGCGCAGAACGTAGTATTTGCCAAAGAACCCAACCATCGGCGGTACGCCTGCAAGGCTGAACAAAAGCACCAGCATCGCTGCGGCGCGCCACGGTTCCTGGCGTGAATAAAGATTGAGGCTATCGATATCACTAACCGGTTTACCATCGCGTTCCATCGACAGGATGAAGGCAAAGGTACCAAGGTTCATGGTGACATAAATCGCCATGTAAACCAGCATAGCCTGAATGCCGAACTGAGTACCGGCAGCCAGCCCCATCAGGGCAAAACCCATATGCGCAATCGATGAATAGGCCATCAGGCGTTTGATGTCGCGCTGACCAATGGCGGCCACCGCCCCCAGGAACATGGATGCCACAGACAAGAGCGCGATGATTTGTGACCAGTCGGCAGAGGCCGCGCCAAAGGCATCGTGCATAACCCGGGCGAACAGCCCCATCGCAGCCAATTTCGGCGCCGTGGCAAAGAACGCGGTGACCGGGGTCGGGGCGCCCTCGTACACATCCGGGGTCCACATATGGAACGGAACGGCAGAGACTTTGAACGCCAGTCCCGTGATGATGAACGTCAGGCCGAACAGCAACCCAATGCTGGCATGGCCGTCATGTATCGTAGAGATGATACCAGAGAAGAGCGTCGTTCCGGCAAAGCCGTATGTCAGTGAACACCCGTAAAGCAGCAGACCAGAGCTAAGCGCGCCCAGTACGAAATATTTCAACCCGGCCTCTGTCGAACGCACGCTGTCGCGCCGCATGGAGGCCACGACATAAAGCGACAGAGATTGCAGTTCCAACCCCATGTAAAGCGCCATGAGATCCCCAGCAGACACCATCATCATCATACCGACAACGGCAAGCGCCACCAGTAAAGGCAGCTCAAACCGCATCAGGTCACGTTTTGTCAGATAATCCATGCTCATCAACAGCACCACAGCCGCCGACCACAAGATGCCAACCTTTGCAAAGCGCGCGAAACTGTCATTGATGAACATACCGTCAAAGGCCGTATGCGTGCCCGATGCACCAAAACCAATCCATGCACCGATCACAACCATCACAGCCGCCGTCGCAACGGTCAGCAGCGGGGCCAGTTTGTCCTTGCTGGAATAGACGGCACCGATCAGCGCGCCCATGGCAAAGACCGACAGAACAATCTCTGGCAGGACTTGGGAAATATCAGAAGAGATCATCGAACCCACCTCAATGTGATGTGGCGACTTGCGTCGCGCTCTCGGCCACCGGCAATGCGGCGTGGTAGTTGGTAATCAGCGCCTCGACGGAGGGACCGATAATGTCAGTGACCAGCGACGGGTAGACACCCAGAAGCAAGGTCATGAAGACAAGCGGCGCAAATGTCAGGCGTTCGCGGCGTGTCATATCGGTGATCGAGCGCAGTGCCTCTTTCAAGAGCTCGCCCATGACAACGCGGCGATAGAGCCACAGCGCATAAGCCGCCGACAGGATTACGCCAGAGGTCGCGAACAGCGCCACCCAGGTGTTGACCTGGAAGATGCCCATCAAGGTCAGGAATTCACCCACAAACCCAGATGTGCCCGGCAGGCCGACATTGGCCATGGTAAAGAACATGAAGATCAGCGCATAGGCCGGCATCCGGTTCACAAGACCACCATAGGCATCGATATCGCGGGTGTGCATCCGGTCATAGATAACCCCAACACACAGGAAGAGCGCGCCAGAGATAAAGCCGTGGCTGAGCATCTGGAAAATCGCGCCATCAATACCCTGCTGGTTTGCCGCAAATATCCCCATGGTGACATAGCCCATATGCGCGACCGAGGAGTAAGCGATCAGCTTTTTCATGTCTTCCTGCACCAGCGCGACCAGCGAGGTATAGACAATCGCAATCGCCGACATCCAAAAGATCAGCGGCGCCAACAGATCAGAGGCGATGGGGAACATCGGCAGACTAAACCGCAGGAAACCATAGCCGCCCATTTTCAATAGGATCGCCGCCAGAACGACAGACCCCGCCGTCGGGGCCTGAACGTGGGCATCGGGCAGCCAGGTATGAACCGGCCACATCGGCATCTTCACCGCGAAAGACGCAAAGAACGCCAGCCACAGCAACGTCTGCAAACCACCGATAATCTGGAACCCGGCGACGGTCATCGTGCTAGACCCAAACTGGTGGTTCAACAGGGACGGAATATCTGTGGTGCCCGCATCCATATACATCGCGATCATCGCGACCAGCATCAGAACCGACCCGATGAAGGTATACAGGAAGAATTTGAAGGACGCATAAATACGATCCTTGCCACCCCATATGCCGATGATCAGGAACATCGGTATCAGGCCAGCCTCAAAGAACAGGTAGAACAGCACCAGATCCAACGCCATGAAGACGCCCAGCATCAGGGTTTCCAATACCAGAAACGCGATCATGTATTCCTTGACCCGGTGCGTTACGCCCCAGCAAGACAATATCGTGATCGGCATTAGGAAGGTGGTCAGCATCACAAACAGAACGCTGATGCCATCAACACCCATCTTGTATTTCAGGCCCAATATCCAATCGGTTTCCTCGACCATCTGAAAGCCGGTGTCAGACGGATCAAACCCGGTCAGAATTGCGATGGACACGATGAAGGTAATCGACGTGGCACCAAGTGCCGCCCATTTCGCCGCGCTTTGGGCTGCTGCGTCTTCTCCTCGCAGGAAAATCGCAAGAATAAGTGCCGCACCCAATGGGATGAACGTTACCAAGGACAGAAGACTATCCATCATTATTCAGCACCCCCACTGATCGACATCCATGTAATCAGTACAACAATCCCGATCACCATGGCAAAGGCATAGGTGAAAATGTAACCGGACTGTGCGCGGCCCGCGAGCCGGGTAAAGAACGGGATAATCCCCATCGCAACCCCGTTTAGGAACCCGTCAATCACCGATCCGTCGCCGCGTTTCCAGAGGAAACGACCGATACATTTGGCAGGGCGCACGAATACCGCATCATAGATTTCATCCACGTACCACTTGTTCAGGAAGAACTGGTAGGCGACGGGCTGGCTTTCGGCCAAACGGCGCGGCAAGGATGGGTTCCAGACATAGAACCACAGTGCCAGCAGCAGACCCAGAACCATAGAAACGAACGGCGAGACCTTAACCCATTTCGGGGCATGGTGCGCATTGTCCAGAACATGGTTGTCGGGATGGGTAAAGACAGCACCCTGCCCCGGCGTCCAACCGGCAATATGCACCATGTCTTCGCCTTGGGCCTCTTCGTGATCGGCAACTGCATGATCGTCAGCGTCACCATGTCCGGCGTCAGCATGAGTCTCTTCCTCGCCATGGTTATCAGCGTCGGCATGGGTATCGGCCTCTGCATGGGTGTCTTCGCCATGTCCGGCCTCCGCACCGTGATCATTTGATGCCTCATGATGCGCGGGCACACCGTAAAAGGCATTGACCTGTTCATGGGTTCCGAAGAAGGGTTTGAACCAGATCATCCCGGCCAGAACTGCCCCAACGGCCAGAACCCCCAGCGGGATGGTCATTGTGGCCGGGCTTTCATGGGCATGATCGTGGGTGTGCTGATCGCCGCGCGGCGTACCAAAGAAGGTCAGGAACATCAGGCGCCAGCTGTAGAAACTGGTCATGAAGGCCGCAATCACCAGCGACCAGAAGGCGAAATCGCCAGCCGCAGAATGGGCGCCCCAAGCGCTTTCGATAATTGCGTCCTTGGACAGGAAGCCTGCGAAACCGATCGTGGTCAGCGGAATACCGACACCGGTGATGGCCAGCGTGCCAATCATCATCGCCCAGAAGGTTTTTGGCATCTTGTGGCGCAGCCCGCCATAATTCCGCATGTCCTGTTCGTGGTGCATACCGTGGATGACGGACCCGGCACCCAAAAACAGCATCGCCTTGAAAAACGCGTGGGTGAACAGATGGAACATCGCGGCGGAATAAACGCCGACACCTGCGGCCACAAACATATATCCCAGCTGCGAACAGGTGGAATAGGCAATGACGCGTTTGATATCGTTCTGCACCAATCCAACCGTTGCTGCAAAGAATGCGGTGATGGCCCCGATATAGATCACAAATGTTTGTGCCTCTGGCGCGAATTCAAACAGTGGCGACATACGGCAGACAAGGAAAACGCCTGCGGTCACCATGGTTGCGGCGTGGATCAGGGCCGATACTGGTGTCGGACCTTCCATCGCGTCCGGGAGCCAAGTGTGCAGGAAGAACTGCGCCGATTTCCCCATTGCGCCGACAAACAGCAGGAAGGCCAACAGGTTCGCGGCGTTCCATTCTGTCCACAGGAAGGTCAGTTGTGTTTCTGCCAATGAGGGTGCGGCGCTGAACACATCGTCAAAGTTGATGCTGTCGGTCAGGTAGAAGAGGCCAAAAATCCCCAGCGCAAAGCCGAAATCACCCACTCGGTTGACAACAAACGCCTTGATCGCCGCAGCGTTGGCCGATGGCTTGCGGAAGTAGAACCCGATCAGCAGATAGGACGCGACGCCCACGCCCTCCCAACCAAAGAACATCTGAACCAAGTTGTCAGAGGTCACCAGCATCAGCATGGCAAAGGTAAAGAACGACAGATACGCAAAGAAGCGCGGCTTGTAACTTTCGCCCTCATCAAACTGGCTGTCATGGGCCATGTAGCCCATGGAATAGAGATGCACGAGCGAGGACACCGTCGTCACCACAATCAGCATGATCGCGGTCAGCCGGTCCAGACGAATGGCCCAGCTTGTGTCCAATGACCCGGATTGGATAAATCGGAAAATCTCGATCTGGCGGGTGTCGCCGTCAAAGCCCAGGAACACGATCCAGGATAAAAATGCCGCCAAAAACAGCAAACCCGTGGTCAGATACATCGCCGCCTGCTCGCCGATCATGCGCCAGCCAAAGCCTGCAATGATCGCACCGATCAGGGGGGCAAAGAGGATAATGGTTTCCATGGTTCTCTTTACCCTTTCATCACATTGACATCTTCAACCGCGATGGTGCCACGGTTGCGGAAGAAACAAACAAGAATGGCCAGACCAATGGCGGCCTCTGCCGCGGCAACTGTCAGCACAAACATGGTAAAGACCTGCCCGACCAGATCACCGTGATGGGCGGAAAAGGCCACGAGGTTGATATTCACAGACAAAAGCATCAGTTCGATCGACATCAGCAGAACGATGATGTTCTTGCGGTTCAGGAAGAGGCCAAAGATGCCGATGACGAACAAAGCCGCCGCGACGCCCAGGTAATGTTCTAATCCGATCATCTGTCCCACTGTCCTTCTGTTCGGGTTCTTCCCAACTCAACTCTTAATCCGGTATCAGTCATCACAGCCCCTGTCCCGGTTTCACGTCTTTCAGCTCCATCGCCTTCGCCGGATCACGGTGCATCTGGGCGATGACGTTCTGGCGTTTGACATCCTGACGGTGGCGCAATGTCAGAACGATGGCCCCGATCATCGCAACCAGCAGGATCAGGCCCGCAGCTTGGAAGAGGTAAATGTAATCGTCATAGATCAACTGACCCAGCGCCGCTGTGTTGTGCAGCTCTTCCGGGGCAGGAGCGATGGCCAGACGCAGGCTTTCGGCCTCATCCGCCACAGTCCAGTTGCCCAGTACGATCATCAGTTGCATCAGCAACACGACACCGATCAACAAGGCCAGCGGCACATATTTGGCCATCTCGGCCTTGAGCTCGGCAAAATCCACATCCAGCATCATCACGACAAACAGGAACAGCACCGCGACTGCGCCCACATAGACGATGATCAACAGCATCGCGACAAACTCAGCCCCCAGCAGAACGAACAGACCTGCCGATGACAGGAAGGCCAGGATCAACCACAGGACCGAATGCACCGGGTTGCGGGACACGACCGTAAAGAGCCCCCCGATCAGGGTTGAGATCGCAAACAGATAAAAGGCCAACGCCGCCACTGTCATTTTCCATCATCCTCTTTGTCTGCCAGAACCTCTTGGGCCAGCTCTGCTGCCTTGGTCATGGCCGGAAGACCACCGAACATGGCCATCAGGCCGATGGTTTCGATGATTTCCTGTTTTGTTGCCCCTGCCTCATGCGCGTGGCGCACAGTCAGGCGAATTTGTGTGTCTGCTTGGGCACCCTGCATGGTCAGGCCGGCAAGCGTCAGGAGCAGTTTGGTTTTGGCGTCCAACCCGTCCTTGTTGGCGCCTTTCCCGAACCCCATCTCCATCATCTCTTTGGACATGGTCGGGATCAGTGCCTCGAACCCTTTGGCAGAAAACGACTCCAGCGCCGGATTCATGGCCTTTGCCATGTCCTGCATCTGGGCCATCATGGCCTCGAATGGGTTCTTTTCGTCGGTCATCGGTAGGGTGCATCCATTTCTAGGTTACGGGCGATTTCAGCTTCCCAGCGTTCGCCATTGGCCAGGAGTTTGGCCTTGTCATAAAACAGCTCTTCACGGGTCTCAGTTGCGAATTCGAAATTCGGCCCTTCGACGATGGCATCCACTGGGCAGGCCTCTTGGCAAAAACCGCAATAGATGCATTTCGTCATGTCGATGTCATAGCGCGTGGTCCGGCGACTGCCGTCATCGCGCGGTTCGGCATCAATGGTGATGGCCTGTGCGGGACAGATTGCCTCGCACAATTTACAGGCAATGCAACGCTCTTCGCCATTCGGATAGCGACGCAGCGCGTGTTCACCCCGGAAACGCGGGGACAAGGGCCCCTTTTCATGCGGGTAATTCAGCGTTGCCTTGGGCGCGAAGAAGTATTTCAGCCCCAGACCAAATCCTTTGATGAAATCCGCCAACAGGAAGTATTTCGTGGCGCGTGTGTAATCAAATGCCATTCTAATTAACCCCCTATGGCCCAGCGGGCATATGCGCCGCCAAAGGCCCCGTATTGTGCAAAGAATGCCACGATCACCACCCATGCCAGCGACAGCGGCAGGAAGACCTTCCAGCCAATGCGCATCAATTGATCATAGCGGTAACGCGGCGTGATCGCCTTCACCATCGCGAAGATGAAGAAGAAGAACGCCATTTTCCCAACCATCCACAGCACGCCATCCGGCAGGCCCGGAATGGGCGACAGCCAACCGCCGAAGAACAGCAACGACGTCAGCGCACACATCAGGAAGATGGCGATATATTCACCCGCCATGAACAGCAGGAACGGCGTCGAGGAATATTCAACCTGGTAACCTGCGACCAGTTCAGATTCAGCCTCTGGCAAATCGAACGGCGGGCGGTTGGTTTCCGCGAGACAAGAGATGAAAAACAGGAACACCATCGGGAAATGCGGCAACCAGTACCAGCTGAAGAACCCGTAATCGCCATCCTGCGCAGCAACGATATCACCGAAATTCAGAGAGCCCGTGGAAATGATAATCCCAATGATGATCAGGCCAATCGACACCTCATAAGAGATCATCTGCGCTGCAGATCGCAGCGAGCCCAAGAACGGATATTTGGAGTTCGATGCCCAACCACCCATAATCACGCCGTAAACCTCTAACGAGGACATCGCGAAGACATAAAGGATCGCAACGTTCAAATCGGCCAGAACCCAGCCATCATTGAACGGGATCACAGCCCAGGCGATGATCGCCAATACGAAAGATGTCATCGGGGCCAGGAAATAGACCGGCTTGTCGGCACCCGCGGGAACCACAACCTCTTTCACAACATATTTCAGCGCATCGGCCACTGATTGCAGCAGGCCAAAGGCGCCCACGACGTTTGGACCACGGCGCATCTGAACGGCGGCCCAGATCTTCCGGTCGCCATAAACCAGAAACAAAAGCGAGATCATCACAAAACCGGTGACGGCAAGACATTGCGCCACGATGATCACGAATGTTCCCAGCGGGGTGGTTAGAAAATCAGCCATTTGTCCTCACACCGTCGGTATTCATATTCATTTGCATCTGCCGCCCCCTTACTCTGCCGCGACGGGCTGCGCTGCCCGTGCTTTTGCATTGGCGGACAGTTCTGCCATCAGGGTGGATGCCCGTGCAATTGGATTGGTCAGATAGAAATCGCGAACCGCGTTGCGGAAGCCCGCACTGGCGGGTTTGCCCAACGGCAGGCGGTTCCATTCGTTTTCTGGCACCTGATCTATTCCAGCCAGATGCGGCACGGCCTCAACCAGCGCCTGACGCAGCTGTGCCAGACTGTCATAGGGCAGCGTTGCCCCCAATTCAGCGCTTAAGGCGCGCAAGATCGCCCAGTTTTCCTTGGCCTCACCTGGGGCAAAGCCCGCACGCAGGGCCAGTTGTGGGCGACCCTCGGTATTTACGAAAAGACCGTTTTCTTCGGTATAGGCCGCTGACGGTAGGATCACATCGGCACGATGCGCGCCCCGGTCGCCATGGCTGCCCTGATAGATCACAAACGCACCCGGTGAGATTTCGACCTCATCAGCGCCCAGGTTATAGACAACCTCTGCCCCGTCCAGCGCGGCGGTCAACCCGCCCTCAGTCACGGCACCCACATCCATCGCACCCACGCGGGCGGCAGCGGTGTGCAGGACCATAAACTTGGATTCCGTGGCCTCGGCGAACTTCATCGCTTGGCTAAGAACCGCCTCGCCATCGGCCTCGTTCAACGCGCCTTGACCGATGATCACCACGGTTTCTTTGCTCAGCGCGTCGGAATGGTCGCCCTCGTTCAGCTTCACCAGATCATCTCGGCCAGTGCCCAGATGGAAATATTTATACGTCAAATCAACGGCTTCGCCAACGACGCCGATCTTGGCGCCATTGATCCAAGCCTTGCGGATACGGGCATTCAGCACCGGGGCTTCGTCACGCGGATTTGTGCCAATGAGCATAATTGCCTTAGCATTGTCGATATCTTCGACCGCAGCAGTCCCGACATAGCCAGAACGGTTGCCCGCAGGCAGTTTGGCCCCATCAGTACGGCATTCAACAGATCCGCCCTGCCCCTCGATCAACTGTTTTAGGGCGAAAGCAGCCTCAACCGGGGCCAGATCGCCGACCAGACCAGCAACTTTCTTGCCTTTCATCGCCGCGGCAGCGGCCCCTAGCGCCTCCCCCCAATTGGCGGGGCGTAGTTTTCCGTTTTCGCGGATATAGGGCCGATCCAGGCGCTGCCTGCGCAGGCCATCCCAGATGAAGCGGGTTTTGTCGGAAATCCATTCCTCGTTCACACCGTCATGATTGCGCGGCAGAATACGCATCACTTCGCGGCCCTTAGTATCGACGCGAATGTTAGACCCCAGCGCGTCCATCACATCGATGGATTCTGTTTTTGTCAGTTCCCAAGGACGGGCGGTAAAGGCGTAAGGCTTCGACGTCAGCGCCCCAACCGGGCACAGATCAATGATGTTACCTTGCAGGTTGCTGTCCAGCGTCTGGTTCAGATAGCTGGTAATTTCGGCATCCTCACCGCGCCCGGTCTGGCCCATCTGGTTGATCCCGGCAACCTCTGACGTGAAACGCACGCAACGAGTGCAGGAAATGCAGCGAGTCATCGCGGTTGACACGAGCGGACCGAGGTTCAGCTCATCCACGGCGCGTTTCGCCTCGGTAAAGCGTGAAAAATCAACGCCATAAGCCATGGCCTGATCCTGAAGATCGCATTCGCCACCCTGATCGCAGATCGGGCAGTCCAGCGGGTGGTTGATCAGCAGAAATTCCATTACGCCCTCGCGGGCCTTTTTCACCATGGGCGAGTTGGTCTTTACCACCGGCGGTTGCCCTTCGGGGCCCGGGCGCAAATCCTTGACCTGCATTGCACAGGATGCCGCCGGTTTCGGCGGGCCGCCCACGACCTCGACCAGACACATACGGCAGTTGCCGGCAATCGACAGACGTTCGTGATAGCAAAACCGCGGGATTTCGATCCCGGCCTGCTCACATGCCTGAATGAGGGTCATCGCCGGATCAACTTCGATCTCGCGATCGTCGATAATGATTTTCCGAAGGTCACTCATAGTCTATTCCGCCTTCAACAAAACGCCGATTTGGGTGCTGCGATCCATCTGATCGCGCCCAATGGCACAGTAACTTTCCGCATTACCAGGCTCTGCCCCCTTTTGGGCCAGCCAGATATCAACATGACGGCGCAAGCGCGCCTCTTCTTCCTGGTCATCGACATAGGCCTCGATCTCTTCATGAGAGAAGCCAGCCGATTGCGCCAGATTGTAAAGCGAGCGCAGATACATCAGACCGCGCAGCTTTCGCACACCCAGCGACGGGCAATTATCTTCAATCTCTGTCACGATGCCCGCGGATATCAGGCCGCTATTCACGCCCTCGTGGTCACGCAACCCGCCTGCCTGCACCGCATAAGCGGGCAGAGCCAGCGCAAGGGCGCAAAGGGATATGATCGCATGACGCATCATCGTGCCGTACACCGGCCCGCAAAACGTAATTTGCGGCCATCCTGTTCAAATGCCCAGTCACCAGTTACGGGATCGAGTTCCCATTCGGCATCGGATGACCCATAGCGGAACAGGCAATATTCCGTTGCTGGGAAACGCACGCTTTCGCGCACCTCGGCCACCCCGGCGCCCTTATTTGTCACCGCGACGGTAAACTCCCGACGATCCGACTCTTTGGACAGACGCGCCTTATAAGGCAACGCACGCGCCGCTTTGGGCGCACCGATGCCGGTCAAGTTCTTGACCGTGCCACAAGAAGCGATAGGAAGGCTAAGCGCCAAAATTATGGTGGCTCGTAAGATCATTCAGCTGCCACCCGATCGCATTGTTGTTCGCGCCAGCGCCGCGCGTCCTCAAGATGCGACCAGCCAAAGGCGAAATCACTATCCCCATTGGTGCGCAAATGTTCCAACCGTTCTAGCGCTTCGTCCAAACTTGGCTGATGCCCTTCCGGCACCCACCACATGACGAAATGCATCTGTTCCAGTACCTCGAACCATTCTGCCCGACGTTCATAGAATTGCCGGTGTACAGTATCCCACACAAACGCTTCTAAGGTCTGGACATTTTCCCAGACTGTCAGGTTTGAAATGAGCAGAGGATCACCCTCAACCCCGGTTTCGGTATTGCCAGTCCCGGGTTCACCCGAGCCTTCCATCATCCAGACAAACCCCGGCATCCGCTTGCCAAGCCCGTTGATCCGATCCAGCGCATTCATGAAATCGGCCACACGCGGATCATCCGTCGGCGCGACCAGTCGCGCGACGTTCAGCTCTGCAAGATGATGACCTTTGGGCTGCATTGGTTACTCCGCCGCCACGGCACTGACACGGCCAGTGCGTTTATATTTGATCCGATCTTCAATCTCATTTCGGAAATGACGGATCAGGCCCTGGATCGGCCAAGCCGCCGCATCACCCAGCGCACAGATTGTGTGGCCCTCGACCTGCTTGGTGACCGACAACAGCATATCGATCTCTTCCGGTTCCGCATCGCCTGTCACCAGACGATCCATAACCCGCATCATCCAACCGGTGCCCTCGCGGCACGGGGTACACTGACCGCAGCTTTCGTGTTTGTAGAACTTGGACAGACGCCAGATCGCCTTGATCACATCGGTGGACTGATCCATCACGATCACCGCCGCAGTTCCCAGACCAGAGCGCTGTTCGCGCAACCAGTCGAAATCCATGATCGCGTCTTCACAGATATCCTTGGGAAGCATTGGAACGGACGAGCCACCGGGAATGACGGCTTTCAGGTTATCCCATCCGCCGCGCACGCCGCCGCAGTGACGATCCAGCAACTCCTTCAGCGTGATCGACATTTCCTCCTCAACCACACAGGGGTTGTTCACGTGACCGGAGATGCCAAAAAGCTTGGTGCCTGCATTGTTCGGCCGCCCGAAAGACGAAAACCACCCGGCCCCACGGCGCAGGATCGTCGGCGCAACGGCGATGGATTCCACGTTATTCACCGTGGTCGGGCACCCATAAAGGCCCGCCCCCGCAGGGAATGGCGGCTTCATCCTCGGCATGCCCTTTTTGCCCTCAAGGCTTTCGATCAGGGCGGTTTCTTCGCCGCAGATATAGGCCCCGGCCCCGTGGGCCAGGAACAGATCAAAATCCCAGCCGGATTTGGCGGCGTTCTTGCCCAGAAGGCCCGCATCATAGCATTCGTCAATCGCGGCCTGCAGGGCCTCGCGTTCGCGGATGAATTCCCCACGGATGTAGATATAACAGGTATGCGCATTCATCGCGAAACTGGCGATCAGCGCACCCTCGATCAGGGTATGCGGATCATGGCGCATGATTTCGCGGTCTTTGCAGGTGCCGGGCTCAGATTCGTCAGCGTTGATCACCAGATAGGCCGGGCGACCATCGCTTTCCTTGGGCATGAAGGACCATTTCAAACCGGTCGGAAATCCCGCACCGCCACGACCGCGCAGGCCTGATGCCTTAACCTCATCCACGATCCAGTCGCGGCCCTTTTTGATGATGTCCGCCGTCCCGTCCCAATGGCCGCGCGCCCGCGCACCAGCAAGGCTGCGGTCATGCATCCCGTAGAGGTTGGTAAAGATCCGATCCTGATCTTTCAACATAGTTACCATCCTTCGTCCGCCGGCATTCCGGCCCTGTTATCCCCGGCGTTTCCGCCAGATATTTATTCCAACAATCAACGCCCAAATCAGCGCGCCGATCGCCGCAAAATCGAGCAAGAAAACATAGCGGGCTTCCAGCCCCAGTTTTCCACCCAACCATTGCCCACCCAGCCAGAGGATCATTGCAACCGCGATCACTATCGACACCAGCCGTGCCTGCCGCGCCAGCGCCCGATCCTCTTCGGGGCTTATGGTCATTTACGCCTCGTCGCCGTTTGCCAGCGACTTGGCTTGTTCGATCCAGCCGTCCCGCTCAATGCGGCCTTTAAACTTCAACCGGCTGTCCACCCATGCGACCTCAGCCGGGCCCCAAGCCGCGATCTGATCGAAATGATAGAAACCCAGTTCATTCAACGTCTGTTCCAGCTTAGGTCCCACACCCTTCAGCTTTTTCAGATCATCCGGTTGCCCACCACGTGCGGCGGTCAATGTTTCGGGAGCAGTTTCTGCCGCATCCGTTACAGGTGCCGGTTCAGCCTTGGGGGCTGCTTTTTTGGCGGCTGGCTCGGCAGCAGGTTGCGCCGTTTTCTCCAACCATGGGGTCAAGAGCGGCACCTCTGTTCCGTCAATCTTTTTCACCGTCTCGCCGATGTCCACGGCACGCTGGACCGACCCGTTATACTGGGTATGGCCGCTTTCAAACTCTTTCAGCGTCGTCA
The DNA here is from genome assembly GCF_057219155.1 of Roseovarius sp. YIN77. Classification (NCBI taxonomy): domain Bacteria; kingdom Pseudomonadati; phylum Pseudomonadota; class Alphaproteobacteria; order Rhodobacterales; family Roseobacteraceae; genus Roseovarius; species Roseovarius sp. YIN77. The sequence goes on along the minus strand of NZ_JBXVVI010000002.1, from coordinate 228,065 downwards.
GGCCGGGCAGCGGTTCGGCCGCATAGCGCCCGTTTTGCGGCCCCGGCACGGGCACCTTGCCTGCGCGCAGCTCTTCGATGATTTCGCCGAACCGTTCGGCGGTCAAATCTTCATAGTAATCTTTGCCGATCTGGGCCATGGGCGCATTGGTACAGGCCCCAAGGCATTCGACCTCTTCCCAGCTGAGCTTGCCATCGTCAGACAACTGATGCGCGTTCGGCGCGATCTTGTCGCGGCAAACCGCAATCAAATCCTCTGCCCCGCAGATCATGCAGGACGTGGTCCCGCAGACCTGAATATTGGCGATCGATCCGACCGGTTGAAGTTGGAACATGAAGTAGAAGGTCGCAACCTCCAGCGCACGGATGTAATCCATGCCCAGCATGTCAGCGACATATTCGATGGCCGGGCGGGACAGCCAACCCTCTTGTTCCTGCGCCCGCCACAACAGCGGAATAACGGCAGAGGCCTGACGGCCATCCGGGAATTTGGTTGTCTGCGCCTCAGCCCATGCTTGGTTAGCAGGGGTAAAGGCGAAACTATCGGGTTGTTCGGGGTGAAGACGGCGAAGCATTAGCGGTCAATCTCTCCAAATACGACATCCATGGTACCAATAATGGCGGCGACGTCGGCCAATTGGTGGCCGGTGGCGACGTGGTCCATGGCTTGCAGGTGCAAATATCCCGGGGCGCGGATTTTGGCGCGGTAGGGTTTGTTTGATCCATCGGCGACGAGGTAGACGCCAAATTCACCTTTGGGGGCCTCAACCGCCGCATAAACCTCACCCGCGGGCACGTGGAAGCCCTCGGTATAGAGTTTGAAGTGGTGAATCAAAGCCTCCATCGAGGTTTTCATATCGCTACGTTTGGGCGGTGTCAGTTTCCCCCGGGCCAGAACATCGCCTTGGCCTTCGGGCGCGCGGAGTTTTTCCACCGCCTGATGAATGATCTTCAGGCTTTCGCGCATTTCCTGCATCCGGCACAGGTAACGATCAAAACAATCACCGTTTTTGCCAATCGGGATCTGGAAATCGAACTCATCATAGCATTCATAGGGCTGCGCACGGCGCAAATCCCATGCAAGGCCGGAACCCCGGACCATGACGCCAGAGAAGCCCCAATCAAGGATTTCCTGTTCGCTCACAACACCGATATCGCAGTTGCGCTGCTTGAAAATGCGGTTTTCCGTCAACAGACCATCAATATCATCCAGAACACGGGGGAACTCATTCGCCCATGTCTCGATGTCATTGATCAGGTCGGGCGTCAGATCCTGATGGACCCCACCGGGGCGGAAATAGGCGGCGTGCAGGCGGGCCCCGCTAGCACGCTCATAAAACACCATCAGCTTTTCACGCTCTTCAAAACCCCACAGCGGTGGGGTCAACGCGCCGACATCCATGGCCTGCGTCGTCACGTTCAGCAGGTGGTTCAGAACCCGGCCAATTTCGGAAAACAGCACACGGATCAGGCTGCCACGGCGCGGCACCTCTGTTCCGGTCAGCTTTTCAATGGCCAGACACCAGGCATGTTCCTGGTTCATCGGGGCCACGTAATCCAGCCGGTCGAAATACGGCAGGTTTTGCAGGTAGGTCCTGCTTTCCATCAGTTTTTCGGTGCCACGGTGCAACAGGCCGATATGCGGGTCACAGCGTTCGACTATCTCGCCATCCAATTCCAGCACCAAACGCAGAACGCCGTGGGCGGCCGGGTGTTGGGGGCCAAAGTTGATGTTGAAATTGCGGATTTTCTGTTCGCCGGTCAGGGCGTCGGTATATCCTCTGGAGCCGTCCATTATTGCGCCCCTCCTGCATCGGCAAACATCGCAAAGATCTCTGCCTCTGTGGTTTTCTTGGTGTCATTCGCCAAGGCATAGTTGTCAGGCTTGCGGTCGATGAAAATCTCGTGGTCCACGACAAATTGCGATGGATCATCAAAGGCCTGCATCGACACATGCTGAAACGTGCCATCCTGCATTTGCCACACCAAGGACGACCCGCATTCTTTGCAGAACACGCGCTCACCCCATTCGCTACCTTTGTAGGAACCAAGGGGCGCCCCATCTGCGAAAGTGACCGAAGTTTCACAATCCACGGCAAAATACATGCCACCAGACCATTTCCGGCACATGCCGCAATGACAGGCCGCTACCGACATGGAAACCGGGGTCGCGGTGAAGCTGCAGGCGCCACATACGCAGGCACCGTTTAGTGTTTGGCCCGATGCATCAGTCATTTCGCCGCCTCCTTCTCATCACCCGGCAGGATGTATTCGGCGCCCTCCCATGGCGACATGAAATCGAACTGGCGGTATTCCTGGGTCAGCTTGACCGGTTCATAGACCACGCGTTTCTGCGCCTCGTCATATCGCACCTCGGTATAACCCGTCGTCGGAAAATCCTTGCGCAGCGGATGGCCGCGGAACCCATAATCCGTCAGGATGCGGCGCAGGTCCGGATGGCCGGTAAAGATGATGCCGAACATATCGAACACTTCACGCTCGAACCAATTGGAAGACGGATGCACCGATACAATCGACGGCACCATTTCATCGTCACGCACGGCCGCGCGCAGGCGGATGCGGTGGTTTTGGTACATCGACAGAAAGTGATAGACGACATCGTAACGCTGATCGCGCGACGGGTAGTCCACGGCAGTGATATCCACCAGCGTTGAAAACTTGCAGCGCTGATCGCCACGAATAAACTCGACCAGCGATGGCAGGGCACGGGCGACGACATCAACGGTCAACTCGCCATGTGTGATCTTATAGCCGATCACCGCGTCGGGTTGTTTCAGCTCCAGCCAGGCGCCAAGTTCGTTCAGTGCATCAGACATGGCGACCCCTTACCTTACAATCGTGCCGGTGCGGCGGATTTTACGTTGCAGTTGCAGAATACCGTACAAAAGCGCCTCTGCCGTCGGGGGGCAGCCGGGCACATAGATATCGACAGGCACCACACGGTCACACCCACGCACAACAGAGTAGGAATAGTGGTAATAACCGCCGCCATTGGCGCAGGACCCCATAGAGATCACATAGCGTGGTTCTGGCATCTGGTCATAAACCTTGCGCAGCGCCGGAGCCATTTTATTGGTCAGCGTTCCAGCAACAATCATCACATCCGATTGGCGCGGGCTGGCACGAGGGGCGAAACCATAACGTTCGGCGTCATAGCGCGGCATCGCCACATGCATCATTTCCACCGCACAACAGGCCAGACCAAAGGTCATCCAATGCAGCGACCCGGTGCGCGCCCAATTGATAATATCCTCGGACGAGGTCAGCAGGAACCCTTTGTCCTGCAACTCGCGGTTCAGCGCCTGAGTCGCGACATCTTTATCCGCGCCGGCGGCGTTGGCTCCCGTGCTCAATCCCATTCCAGCGCCCCCTTCTTCCACTCATACGCAAAACCGATGGTCAGAACTGCCAGGAAAACCATCATCGACCAGAACCCGACCATCCCGACATCCTTGAAGGCAACAGCCCAGGGGAACAGGAAGGCAATTTCCAGATCGAAGATGATGAAGAGAATCGACACCAGATAGAACCGGACATCAAACTTCATCCGCGCATCATCAAAGGCGTTAAATCCACATTCATAGGCGCTGACTTTTTCAGGATCAGGGTTGCGAACAGCAAGGATTACAGCAGCGAGGATAAGAACAACCCCCAAAGCAATTGCAATCCCGAGAAAAATGAGAATCGGTAGATACTCTCTCAGCAGATCTTCCACAGGTGGCTCCTTGTTTGCATCAGGCGCAAGGCAGTGCTTTTTCGGGTTTAAACGGGGACCAAGACGGGGTCAACCAAAGCTGCGTGGTAAAATGTCGTCAGGTGACCGATTTTGTCGAATTCGGGACGCGACCCTGCCGTGATGACAATACGCGCACAGGTTATCCACGCAGCAATTCCCCCGCCGCCGCGCGCGCCGCATCTGTGATTTTGTCACCTGACAACATGCGTGCAAGCTCATCCACCCGCATTGTATCGGTTAGCGGCGTCACAGTGGACAGCGTGTGCCCGGCCTGTGTTGTCTTGCTGACCCGCCAATGATGCGCGCCCAGTGCAGCCACTTGGGGCGAATGCGTCACCACCAGAACCTGTGAACCATCTGCCAGGGATTTCAAACGACGCCCCACTGCATCGGCCGTGGCCCCGCCAACACCGCGGTCAATCTCGTCAAAAATCATTGTCGCCTTGGCCTCCGCCGCACTCAGGCACACTTTCAAGGCCAACAGAAATCGGCTGAGTTCGCCACCAGAGGCAATCTTATTCAGGGGTCCGCTAGGCGCGCCGGGGTTGGTGGCCACGGCGAAGGCTACGGCATCGGTGCCCTCTGGTCCCGGATCGGCATCACTGACTTCTGTGGTGAAAACCGCGCGCTCCATTTTCAGCGGTGCAAGCTCTTCCATCATCGCCTGGTCGAGCTGTTTGGCGGCGGTTTTGCGGCGGTTTTTGATTTTCAGCGCCTGTTGATCATATTTCGCCTGAATGTTCGACAAATTTGATTGCAACGCTTTGATTTCATTGTCACCGTTGTCAATCTCCTCCAACCTGGCAGAGAGTTGATCGGCCAATGCTGGCAGGTCATCCGACGCGACATCATGTTTGCGCGCCAGGGCGCGGATCGCAAAAAGCCGCTCCTCGACCTGTTCCAGATCTGATGGGTTGAAGCTGAGCTCATCAAGGCAGCGCTCTATTCCCTGCTGGGCGGAGGCAAGCTCATTCAATGCCGAATTCAGGGCATTCGCGCTGTCCTCAAGCAGCGCCTGAATTTCTTCCCCGCCCCCCTCGAGCCAGCGCAGGGCATCGGTGGTCAGGCCCTCGGCCCCATCCAATCCCAATGCCTGATAGGCGCGTTGAATATCCTCTCTCACCCGGCTGGCACTCTGCATCAGGCGACGCTGTGCGTCCAATGCGGCATCCTCGCCCAGTTCTGGCGACAGTTGCAGCAGTTCTGATACCGCGTGGCGTAAATAATCCTCTTCAGATCGGGCGGCGGCCAGGCGGCTTTCAGCCTCGGTAAGTCTGGCGCGGGCATCGGCCACGTCGCGCCAGGACTGACGCAAATCGGATATTTCCGCCGATAGTCCGGCAAAATCATCCAACAACAACCTGTGACCCCTGGGGTTCAGCAACCCGCGATCGTCGTGCTGGCCATGAAGTTCCACCAAATGCTCTGACAAGGATCGAAGCACTTCCCCCGAAACCCGGCGATCATTTGCCCAGGCGGTTTTGCGACCATCAGACCGGTTGACGCGGCGCAGGATCAGTTCCTCTGACGCAGGCAATCCAAACTCGTCCAGAACGTCATGCACCGGATGATCGGTCGGCAGTTCGAACACCGCCGTCACTTCGCCCTGTTCGGCCCCGTCGCGCACCAGTTCAGCGCGCCCGCGCCATCCCAGCACGAACCCTAACGAATCCAACAGAATAGATTTACCGGCCCCGGTTTCCCCGGTCAGAACGTTCAGCCCCGGCTGAAATTCAAGAGCCAGCCGGTCGATAATCAGCATGTCCCGGATGTCGAGACTTTTCAGCATATCCGGTCCCTAGAGCCACTCGCCACGGACGGTCTGGCGGTAAAGCCGCGCAAGCCAACCGTTGCCGCGCACTTTAGGCTGCAGACCCTGACTGCTGAGCAAAGCATAGCTATCTTCATAGAAGGGCGACGACCGGAAGTTATGACCCAAAATGGCAGCGGCGGTTTGGGCCTCATCCGTCAGACCCAAAGACAGATAACTTTCAACAAGTCGATGCAGGGCCTCTGCAGTGTGGCTGGTGGTTTGAAACTCTTCCACAACCATGCGGAACCGGTTGATCGCAGCAGTGTAATGGGCCCGTTTCAGATAATAGCGGCCAACTTCCATTTCCTTTGCCGCCAAACGATCGAACGCCAGATCAAATTTCAATCGCGCAGAACGGGCATAATCGCTGCCGGGATAGCGTTCAATCACAGTGCGTAGCGCCTGAAGTGCCTCTATGGTTAATCCCTGATCGCGGCCGACATCCTCTATCTGGTCATAATAGCTGAGCGCTAGAAGATATTGCGCATATGCGGCATCCTCTGACGCAGGATAGAAATCGATATAGCGTTGCGCCGCGATGCGGGCGTTTTCATAGTCCCGATCCTTGTGATAGGAAAAGGCCTGCATGATCAGCGCGCGTTTAGCGTATTCCGAATAGGGATAAAGCCGCTCTACCTCACCAAACAGACGCGCAGCTTCTTCCGCCTTCTTACTGTTTTCCAGCTCGAACTCGGCGCGTTCATAAATTTGTTGGGCAGATTGATCCTCTATTGCGACTTCGCGATTCCCGCCACATGCCGAAACCAAGCCAACCAAGAGCAGTATACCTGCGATTTTCCCAGAAGATCGAAAGCTGCCCGACATCGCCCGCCTACCCTGTATTCACCATAACGGGTCTATTACCCCGCCTTACGTGCATTGTCCTAGCACAGAAAAATTCGGTGCAAAATGGCTTTGCGTAATTTTTGCAGAGACTTATGCGTAAGCAGGAATTTCGGCCTTATGCACACCGACGCCAGGCAGTTTTGCCGCCTGTGGGCGGTCACATGTCACCAGGCGGAACGCTTCGGGATCGGCAAAGAGCGCACGCAATAATTTGTTGGTCAACGCGTGCCCTGCTCGAATACCAGAGTAGCGCGCCATCAAAGGCGCACCAGCCAAGGCCAGGTCACCCAGAGCGTCCAGCATTTTGTGGCGCACGGCCTCATCCGAATGGCGCAGGCCCCCCGGGCTCAGAACTTCTGCACCGCGCACGACCACGGCGTTTTCCAAGGTGCCACCCAAGGCCAGGCCATTGCGATGCATCGCCTGAACGTCGTCTTCACGGCAGAAGGTGCGGCTGTCACATAGTTCGCGAACAAAGCTACCATTCGCCATGTTCAGGGATTTTTCCTGATGGCCGATTGCAGCATCTTCGAAATCAATCTCGAAATCGATCTCAAGGTTTGAATTTGGCTCCAGCCGGGCAATTGCCAAGCCTTCGCGTACTTCAACAGGTTTCAGAACTTCGATGGCACGAACCGGTGCATCCAGTGTCCGAATACCAACAGAAATCAGCCCCTTCACAAAAGGCTGGGCGCTGCCATCAAGGATCGGAACCTCCGGACCATCAACTTCGATCAGGGCGTTATGAATTCCGCACCCGGCCAAGGCGGCCATGATATGTTCGGTTGTCGAAATGGTGACACCTGCATCGTTGTCGATGCGTGTGCATAGGCGCGCGGTCGTATCCACACCATCCCAGCGCGCGGCAATCAAACCATCGGTGTCGACATCCGTACGATGAAACCAAATGCCATATTCCGCCGAGGCAGGGTGAACCACCATGCGCACAGGCTTACCAGAGTGAAGACCCACCCCGATGAAACGTACAGATGATTTGACCGTTGTCTGCAAAATAGCCCTCTGGCGACATCCCGGACCCAATATCCGGTGACACGGACCTAATCCGCATCGCTCAATAGCTCAATTCAATCTTTGTAACGGTCTGAAACATCGCATTTCAGGATCGGCAATATATTGCCCACATTTGCATACCGTGGCGATAATACATTGATTAGAAAGAAAAAAGGGCAACAAAATGCTGCCCTTTCATCGATCTATGTTTGCCGGATCAGTTGGCCTGTCGGCGGAGAAACGCCGGTATTTCGATGCGTTCCTGCTCAGAATCCAGCTCTTGTTCTTCCTCATAGGCCCGCACTTGCGGCTGTTGGCGCAGGCGCGGTTGCGCACGACGCTCTTCTTCCTGAGGGTGCCCGGTCATCCGATTGATCAGGGAATTGATCCCGAAACGCGGGCGCTGCTCATCTGCAGTTTCCTGACGTTCTATGGGTTGCACCGCGCGTGGTCGCCCGCCAGTGGCCGGGGCTTTCTGGACGGCAGCATGCAAACGGGCCAATGCTTCGGGCGACGGCGTACCGGGCGCAGGCGCGCGCGGGGCGACAAATTCTGTCTCTTCATGCACGGCGACAGGCTCTTCCTCGCGCGGCTGATAGGCCGGTGGCGGCAGTTCGTCATCCTCTGCAGTCACCTCTTCAGATGCAACAAAGGCGGGTTCGTCATCTTCAATCCGTTCGAACAGAGAAGGCTCTGCAACTGCCTCTTCTTCGACCGGCTCTTCCACCTCAATCGCCGCTTTCTTGGGCAGTGGGTTGGCCATGGAACGGCGTGGCATCGGGGAGTCGCTGACAGACAAGCTGGCGTCGATCCCGGTGGAGACCACAGACACACGCAGGCTGCCGCCCATTTCTGTGTCCAGCGTCGATCCAACGATAATGTTTGCCTCTGGGTCCACTTCTTCGCGGATCCGGTTGGCGGCCTCGTCCAATTCGAACAAGGTCATATCGTAACCGCCGGTGATGTTGATCAGAACGCCCTTGGCGCCTTTCAGACTGATTTCGTCCAGCAGCGGGTTGGCTATGGCTTTCTCAGCTGCCTGGATGGCGCGATCTTCGCCCTCGGCCTCGCCGGTGCCCATCATCGCTTTGCCCATTTCGTCCATCACGGCGCGCACATCGGCAAAGTCGAGGTTGATCAGACCCGGGCGCACCATCAGATCGGTCACGCCTTTCACACCCTGATACAAAACGTCATCTGCCATGGAAAACGCTTCGGTAAACGTGGTCTTCTCATTGGCCAGACGGAACAGGTTCTGGTTGGGGATGATGATCAGGGTATCGACAACCTTTTGCAGGGCATCAACCCCGTCTTCGGCCTGGCGCATCCGTTTCGCGCCCTCAAACTGGAAGGGTTTGGTCACAACGCCAACGGTCAGAACGCCCAGTTCACGCGCCGCCTGCGCGATGATCGGGGCGGCCCCGGTCCCGGTGCCACCACCCATGCCAGCGGTGATAAAGCACATATGCGCACCGGCCAGATGATCGACGATTTCTTCAATGGTTTCTTCGGCAGCGGCAGCACCCACGGTTGGTCGAGCACCTGCGCCCAGTCCCTCGGTCACTTTCACACCCATTTGGATGCGAGAGCTGGATTTGCTGGATTGCAGCGCCTGCGCGTCGGTGTTCGCAACGACGAAATCGACGCCCTCCAACTGCTTTTCAATCATGTTGTCGACGGCATTTCCGCCTGCGCCACCTACACCAAATACTGTAATGCGCGGCTTCAATTCGTCCTGTTCGGGCATCCTAAGGTTCAATGTCATATAACTGTCCGCCTGTACTGCTTGTTCGGGCCATTTTTACTACGGCCTCACCCCAATTAATGCCAATCCTACCGTGACAAAGCCGCAACGTCACCTAAAAAAGAGTGAAATCACCACAAAATGTGGTGAAAATGCGTCCGACAACGGCGGTATTTTGCCGACACCCCCCAGATTTTGCGGATTACCAGTTCTCTTTAAACCATTTCACCGCACGGCGCAGCGATCTGGCCGGGTATTTTTCCGACGGAATCTCGAAATCCCAGCATTCATCCTGTGGCCGCGTGGCAAACAGGCACAACCCGACCGAGGACGAAAACGCTGGGCCGGTTGCCGCCTGCGGCAACCCCTGAACACGCAGCGGGCGACCCAACCGCACTTGTTGACCAAGGATGCGAGAGGCCAAACCTTCCAGCCCCGGGATTTGGCTACCGCCACCTGTCAAAACGATCTTTTGGCTCGGTAGATGTTCAAAGCCCGCAACTTCCAACCGTTCGCGCACATCTTCCAGAATTTCCTGAACCCGGGGGCGCATGATCCCGATCAATTCCGCCCGACTGACAGTCCGGCGATCATGTTCCCAATCGCCAGTGTCACCGCCCACCTCGATCATTTCGCGATCGTCCATGCCCGTGGCGACCACGCCGCCATAGAATGTCTTGATCCGCTCTGCCGTCGCCAAAGACACTTGCAGACCCTTGGAAATATCAGAGGTGATGTGATTACCACCCAAACGCACGGTGTCGGTATAGATCATGTGTTTCTTGATAAAGACCGACAGGCTGGTCGACCCGCCGCCAAGATCAATACAAGCCGCACCCAGTTCCTGTTCATCTTCGACCAAGGCCGAAAGGCCGGATGCATAGGCTGATGAGGCCAGCCCGGCCAGTTCCAGATCGCAGCGCTTGATGCAGTAGAGAAGGTTTTGAACCACCCGGCCACTGACAGTCAGCATATGCATATCTGTGGCAAGCCTGTTTCCGATCTGCCCGCGCGGATCGATCAGGCCGGTGCGATGGTCGATTGCAAAATTAACCGGTTGGGCGTGGAGCACATCCCGGCCCTCGCCAATATCAGGCACATCGCAGACCGACAGAACCCGGGCGATATCGCTTTCGGTCACCGTGCTGTCGTGCAGTTCCACCTGGCCCGCCAAGCCATAAGACCTCGGCCGCCCGCCCGAAAAACAGGCGATCACATGGTCGACGCGAACCTGCGCCATTTTCTGCGCGGCTTGTACCGCCGTGCGGACGGCGCGTTCGGTTTCTTGCATGGCGTCGACCTCGCCAAACCGCACCCCGCGAGAGCGTGTTGTCGCAGCGCCAATAACACGAAACCCGGACTGACCCGCCAAAGAACCCACGCCGTCGGCCTCGCGAAACTGTTCCGACCCGTCAAATCGCAGAACCAGACAGGCAATTTTTGAGGTTCCGATATCAAGAATGGCGATAACACCACGATGCATTGCTGCCTTTCGAATACCGCGCATCGCACGTTGCGCTGCAAACAGGTCGGTCATCATTGCCCGCTTCCCCCCACTGATAATCCACGAATGCGCCAAAGCTCTGTCACGGCGTTACTTGCCAGCCGCACCGTTGGACGATGGCCAAGCCGCATGTCCACAGCCGTGACATCACGCGACAATAAATCCTGCGCTTGATTGAGCGCGATCACCCGTTGCAGGGCGTTGATCGGATCACTTTCAGGCAGCATGATGCGTTGACCCCGATCCAGAACGACATCCCAGCGACGCGTGCCGATGCGCATCAATCCCCGCAACCGGTCTGCAATTGGGCCCGCGGTCGCGAAGAGTTGCAAGGCCTCAGGCACCGCCTGATCGGCCCCCGCCCCCGTAATCAAGGGCAAATCCGGGCGCTCCAACCGGGCAATCAGGGCCGCAACCCTGTGGCCTTCGGCATCCAGAGTTTCGATCCCTTGCGGGCCGCGCCAAACAATTGCTGGCTGCCGCTCTACAATATCGATTTGCAACACCCCGCCTGATCGGATGCGCACTTCGGCACTTGCCACCGGATCCAGCCCTGCCACCGTCAGACGCATCTGCTCCAGATCCAAATCAAAGGAACTGACCGGAAAGTCATAGGGCAGCACCTCGCGGATATCTCCCGCCAGTTCGCGCGAGGCCCCGTCAATGGCCATCAGATGCACGGCAAATTCCGGGCGCTCCTCGATCGTGCGGCGAATTTCGTCAATGCCGTTGGTCACATGTTCCATCGCCCGATCATCCGACACGAACAGACCCACAAATCCGCAAACAATTGCAATGGGCACACCGGTGCGGATGAAACGCCTAAACCCCGGCGTCAGACGCAGGCGTTCGATCTTGTAGGCCAACCTGCTGGGGGCCGGATCGCATTGGGCGGGGCGCTTGCGGATCATCGATCGCATGAGGCGTCCTCCACCATCCGGCGGCACAAGGCCCCGAAACTAATCCCGCAATGGGCCGCCTGTTCGGGCGACAAAGAGGTCGGCGTCATACCGGGCTGCGTGTTTGTTTCCAGCAGGATCAAACCATCCAGGCCACGCGCCTCATCCCAGCGAAAATCGGTGCGGCTGACACCCCGGCACCCTAAAACCTGATGCGCGACTAACGCGTGATCCATACAGGCATCAAACACCTCTGCCGAAATATCGGCAGGCACCACGTGGCGCGATCCACCTGCTGCATATTTTGCCTCATAATCATACCAGCCATCAGACAGGATATCGGTGACCGTCAATGCCCGGTCGCCCATGACTGAAACGGTCAGTTCGCGGCCTGCAACATATTCTTCCACCATCAGACAATCCGGCAGGTCCGGATCAAGCTTTGGCGGGCCATTGGCAGCCTCGTGCACGATATAAACCCCGACCGAGGAGCCCTCATTATTTGGCTTCACCACATAGGGCGGGGCCATCACGTGATCCGCCTCGATCTGTTCGCGACTGGCAAGGATATTGTCTGCAACGGGCAATCCGGCAGTGCGGTAGACGGCTTTGGTCCGATCCTTGTCCATCGCCAGCGAAGAGGCCAACACGCCCGAATGCGTATAAGGAATGCGCATCCATTCAAGGATGCCCTGTACGCAGCCATCTTCGCCCCAGCGTCCATGCAGAGCATTGAAAGCGACATCAGGCTTTAACTCATCCAGACGCAGGGCAAGGTCCGGACCAGCGTCCAGTTCGATCACCTTGAACCCTTCGTCCCGCAGCGCAGCGGCGCATTCACGCCCAGATGACAGGGAAACCTCGCGCTCTGCCGAAGGTCCGCCCATCAGAACCACTACTGTCGGGGTTGTCCTGCTCGACATACCCGCCTCTTTCACCGCATGACCCTTTTCGGGTCTTTTTGATTGCGCAGGGCCTGCCTGTGGCCCTTGATATTCTTTATTTTTCTGCCGCAGGTTCACCCACGCGCATGATTTCCCACTCTAACGTTATTCCGCTGTGTTGGAAAACCTTTTTTCTGACCAATTCGCCTAATTCTTCCAGATCGGCCGCGGTTGCCCCACCGGTGTTGATCATGAAGTTCGAATGTTTTTCCGACATCTGCGCCCCGCCCACGCGCGCCCCGCGCATTTCGGCATCATCAATCAGCTTCCACGCCTTCAAATCATGCACATCGTCATCGCGCCCCGTGGAACTGAACCCGGCCGGATTGCGAAAGGTGCTGCCTGCGGTGCGGTCCTTGGTCGGCTGGGTTGCATCGCGCTTGGCCAATTGGGCTGTCATCCGATCCGCAAGCACCCACGGATCACCTGACGGGGCCTCAAAGGTCGCGTCAATCAGAACCCACCCCTCGGGCAAGTCAGACCGGCGATATTGAAAGTTCAGATCATCGCGGGAGAGCACCACAATCTCCCCCGCACGTGTCACGGCACGGGCACTGACCAGAACATCCGCAACATAGGTGCCATAGCAGCCCGCATTCATCCGCACCGCCCCACCAATCGCGCCCGGGATGGTGCGCAAAAAGGTCAGGTCCAGCCCTGCCTCTGCGGCCTTGCGCGCCACATGCGCATCCAGTGCCGCAACGCCTGCCGTCACCTGATTGCCCTCGACCGTAATGGTGTTGAACCCGCGCCCCATACGAATGACCGCCGCTCGCAATCCACCATCGCGCACAATCAGGTTTGACCCGACCCCCATGGGGAACACCGGAACATCGGCAGGCAGCGCCTTTAGAAAATCACTCAGATCATCAACATCTGCGGGCTGAAAGAAGATATCAGCTGGTCCGCCAACGCGCAGCCATGTCAGATCAGACAAAGGCCGGTTGGTGCTTAGCCTGCCGCGAAAATCGCCTGCGTTCATTCCGCCCCCCGCACGACCTGCCGCCGCGCCCAGCGATAGAGGTAGATCACCGGCCAGCGCAGAATAGACATGGCTGCCACCAATACAGCAAAACCGACCCAAGGGCCGTTTTCATAGGTCACGTATCCCAGGATCGGAATGCCCAGCGCGATCATCACATAGGCAAAGCGCCAGTGTTTGTCCCGGCTGGGAAACATCGCCACAATATTCGTTGCAATGAACCACAGCGCTGCGAGGATGAGAGAGTTTGTCATTCTACGCTCGTATTCAACTGATCGGCCAGACCATTGGCCCAGACACTGATCGTCCCGGCCCCAAGGCAGACAACAATGTCACCCGGTTTGGCCTCTGCGCGCACCAGGTCTGCCAGATCCTGCTCTGACGATATGCTGCGTGCATCACGGTGCCCGCCTTGGATCAAACCCGCCACCAGATCATCGCGCGATGCGCCCTCAATCGGGTCCTCCCCCGCCGCAAAGACATCCGCGATGCCGACAATATCGGCGTCATTGAAGCAGCGGCAGAAATCTTCGAACAAAGAGGACAAGCGCGTATATCGATGCGGTTGATGCACGGCGATCACCCTCCCCTCAGATGCTTGGCGAGCGGCCTTCAGTACTGCGGTAATTTCTACCGGATGGTGGCCATAATCATCGATGATCTGGGCACCGTTGAATTCACCCACTTTGGTAAAGCGTCGATTGACGCCACCGAAATTGGCCAGCGCCTCACGGATTTCGTTCTTCTTCATCCCCAGATGCCTGGCCACGGCCACCGCCGACAGCGCGTTGGAAACATTGTGATCCCCCGGCATTGGCAGCGTGCAACCCTCAATCACCTGCCCCTCTGCCTGCAGCACGACATCGAAATGTGCGACCCCGGCCTTGTAGGTCAGATTGACCGCACGAATATCGGCCTGCGTGTTGAACCCATAGGTCAGAATGCGCCTGTCGCTGATCCGGCCAACCAACGCCTGCACTTCGGGATGATCGGTGCAACAGATCGCCAATCCGTAAAAGGGGATGTTGGAGACGAAATCGGTGAAGCCCTGCCGAAGCGTATCAAAATCGCCCCAATGTTCCATATGTTCGGGATCAATATTGGTGACAATGGCGATGGTCGCGGGCAAGCGGTTGAAGGTGCCGTCAGATTCGTCGGCCTCGACCACCATCCATTCGCCCTGCCCCATCCGCGCGTTTGATCCATAGGCGTGAATGATCCCGCCATTGATCACGGTTGGGTCCAGATCGCCCGCATCCAGTAAGGTCGCCACCATGGTGGTCGTGGTGGTTTTGCCATGGGTGCCAGCAACTGCGACATTGGATTTAAGCCGCATCAGTTCCGCCAGCATTTCCGCCCGGCGTACCACCGGCAGGCCTTGCACCCGTGCCGCATCCAGTTCCGGGTTGCCCGGCTTAATCGCCGAAGAGATTACAACAACATCGGCACCGTCCAGATTATCCGCCTTCTGCCCGATAAAGATCGTCGCGCCCAGGCGTTTCAAACGGTCTGTGATCTTGCTGGATTTCAGATCAGACCCCTGAACGATGTAGCCATGGTTCAACAGCACCTCGGCAATGCCAGACATCCCGATCCCGCCGATACCGACAAAGTGGATTGGGCCCATTTCGGTTGGAAGCTTGGTTGCCGCTGCATTCATCGTGCTGGTTCCTCTTGTGCCAGTTCCTTAACCAGTTCCACCAAAGCCTGCGCCGCCTCGGGCTTTCCATAAAGCCGCGCGGCACTGGCCATTTTAGAGGCCGCCTTGGGTTGATCAAAGATCATGCGTATTTGCGCCGCCAGCGTTTCAGGTGCAAGAGCAGATTCCGGGGTCAGGATTGCGGCCCCCGCACGCACCAAGCCACGTGCATTCGCGGTTTGGTGGTCTGCGGTCGCCTGCGCAAAGGGGATCAGGATCGACGGGCGCCCGATCACGGCGATATCGGCGACCGAGGATGCCCCGGCCCGGCTGATCACCAGCTGTGCCTCGCTCATCCGGCGTGGAATATCGGTGAAAAAGGTCTTCACATTGGCCTTGATCCCGTACCGGGCATAGTGATCCGTGACACGTTGTAGATCTTCCTCCCGCGCTTGCTGAAACACCCGCAGGTTTTTCAACACATTCGCGGGCAGACTGGAAATCGCCTCTGGCACCACATCGGATAAAACACGTGCTCCCTGACTGCCGCCAATCACCAGGATCGACATCGGATAGCCCCCGGGCTGAATATAGGGGGCGCCCTCGCGATCCCGGATCGCGGCCCGCACCGGATTGCCGGTAAAGGTCCCCTCAACGCCATTGGGCAGATCGGTTGGCCAGGTTCCGCAAGCGATGCGATTGACCCGCGTGGCAAAGAGCTTGTTCACCCGGCCCAACACACCGTTTTGTTCATGGATCATCCGCGGCAGACGCAATATCCACGCCGCCGCCAGCGCCGGAATTGTGGGATAACCTCCGAAACCAACAACAACCGCTGGTCGGTTCTTCCGGAACGCCCGAACCGTCGCCACCACACCAGCAGCAATGCGAAACGGGACCTCCAGTTTGGCCTTGATCCCACCTCGGGCAAAGCTGGCAGAGGCGACTTGCGTCACCTCAACCATATGCGGAAAACCGCCCGTATACCGTGCCCCACGCGCGTCGGTGGACAGCTTCACCCGCCATCCCCGGTGCAACATTTCCTCTGCCAGGGCCTGTGCCGGAAACATATGACCACCGGTTCCGCCCGCCGCGATCAGCAGCAAAGGCGCCCTATGTTGTGATGTTGGCATTAACGTCCCCGGCCAATAAAATGATCTGCAATCTCGCCCTGCGGACGCTTGCGGGTAAAGGCCAAAAGCATGCCCAACGCAATCCCGCCCGCAACCAGAGACGAACCACCATAGCTGACAAAGGGCAATGTCATGCCCTTGGCCGGCAACAGGCGTACAGCGACACCGATATTGATAAAGGCCTGAATGCCGAACATGCAGGCCAGCCCAGTTCCGGCCAACCGGATAAACGGATCACGTTCGCGGATCAGCCGGATCAGCGAACGCACTGTGATCATCGCAAAAAGTAGAATGATGCAAAGGACAAGGATCAGCCCGTATTCCTCTGCCGCTACAGCAATAATGAAATCCGTATGCGCATCGGGCAGCCACCATTTGACCTGCCCCTCACCCACGCCGACGCCAAAAAATCCGCCCTCACGGATCGCGTTTGTGGCGTAACCGATCTGTGTGGTCGGATCGATTTCGGTCGACAAAAACCCATCAATCCGCCGCGCAAAATGTTCGGAATTATTATAGGCGACAGTCCCGCCAAAAACGACCAACCCGGCCATTCCAACCAACAAGAGCATCGGCGCGCCGGCGACGAAATACATCACACCCCAGCCGAACAGGATCAGTGACGCCTGCCCAAAATCGGGCTGCATGGCCAAAAACGCCACGATGATCAGCGCCACGGCCAACGACATGGATTTACCCGGCGGGCCATTGATTTCCTGACTGGCGGCCATTAACCAGGCGCATAGGATAACAAAACCGGGCTTCAGAAATTCAGACGGCTGCACCGACCCGAAACCGAGCGAATACCAACGTGTTGCCCCCTTGCCAAAATCCGTACCCAGAAGCGGCAGAAAAATCAGCCCGATCATTGCGACAGCAAAGCCGATGACGCCCAGACGGCGCAACAGATCCGGTGACATCATCGAGGTCAGGAACATCGCCATCAATGCCAGCGTGCCATAGACGGCCTGCCGCTGAACGTAGTGAAACGCCTCAAATCCATTGCGCTCTGCCAGGGGTGGCGAGGCCGCCAGCCCCAGCAACATACCGATCGCAAACAGGATCAGAACCGCCGACAATGTCCATTTATCAATCGTGCGCCACCAACGGGGGAGAACAGGTTCTCCTCCCTGCACGGGAACCGCACCGTATACCATTTCGGTCATGGGATACCGCCTAAACTGCCTCAATTACCGCCCGTTTTCCGGGTCTGTGCCAAAGTGTAACCCAGATACGCTGATATAGCTAGAGTCAGCCGGCCCCCTCTTGTGTTTTTCCGCCGATCATGGTCAGCCCCTCGGATGCACTACGACACGGTGATCATAGGGGCCGGGGCTGCCGGTATGATGTGTGCCACCCGCACAGGTGGGCGCACGCTTGTGATCGATCACGCCAAGGCACCGGGCGAAAAGATCCGCATTTCCGGCGGCGGGCGCTGCAATTTCACAAATATCCATGCCGGGCCAGATAATTTTATCTCTGCCAATCCGCATTTTCACAAATCCGCGTTGGCGCGCTACACGCAGTGGGATTTTGTCGACCTGGTCAACAGGTATGGCATCACCTGGCATGAAAAAACGCTGGGGCAGCTCTTTTGCGATAATTCCGCCAAAGACATCATCGCGATGCTTCGGGCCGAGATGGCGCAAGCCGGGGCAGAATTGCGGCTCAACACCTCGGTGACAGAGGTTTCCAAAACCCATGATAGCTTTCAACTGGCGTTGTCCACCGGGCCCAATTTTACCTGCCGGAACCTCGTCTTGGCCAGCGGCGGAAAATCCATTCCCAAAATGGGCGCAACCGGCTTTGCCTATGATATCGCGCGCCAATTCGGGCATGTGGTGACGGAAACTCGCGCGGGCCTGGTGCCCCTCACCTTCCCCGAGGGCCGCTTTGCCGGGATTTCTGGCGTGTCTTCGGATGTGCGCATCACCTGCGGGCCGACCAGTTTTGAGGAGGCACTCTTATTCACGCATCGCGGCCTGTCTGGGCCCGCAATCCTGCAGATCTCCTCCTATTGGCGGGAGAGTCAACCGATTACAATCAACCTGTTCCCAAGCGGCTCGCCCTATGAATGGCTGCGGTCGGATCGCCAAAAGTCTGGACGGCGCAATCTCACAACAGTGTTGTCGCTGCTTCTGCCCGCCCGCTTAGTAGATCATCTCGCCGGAACCACAGACCTGATTGGCAATCTGGCGGATCAAAGCGACAACGCCCTAAGCGACTTGTGCGATCGGTTGACCAATTGGCAGCTCTCCCCATCAGGATCCGAAGGGTATCGCACGGCAGAGGTCACCCTGGGCGGCATTGACACTGATGGTCTGTCTTCCCAAACCATGATGTCGAAAACCACGCCGGGCCTCTATTTCATCGGTGAATGCGTGGATGTGACGGGCTGGCTAGGCGGGTACAACTTTCAATGGGCCTGGTCATCAGGCGTCGCAGCGGGCAAAGCGATTGCCAATCGCTGATCCTGCACAAAATCCTGTGGCCTCGGACAGCGGGATTGTGTAATCCCCGTTGCGATGACACAGACTCTTACCATCCGCCGCCCCGATGACTGGCACCTGCACCTGCGCGACGGCGCAATGTTGCGCGCCGTTCTGCCCGAAACCACCCGCCATTTTGACCGGGCAATCATTATGCCCAATCTGTTACCGCCCGTGGTCACCGGCACACAGGCGGCAGAATATCGCGACCGGATCATGGATGCGATGCCTGACGGGGCCGCGTTCCAGCCTTTGATGACGCTTTACCTGACCGAGGACACTGACCCCGATGATGTGGCCGCGGCCCATGCCTCTGGCCTGATCAAAGCGGTCAAACTCTACCCCGCCGGTGCCACGACCAACTCCGCCAGCGGGGTCCAGAACTTCGACAAAGTGCGCGGCGTGTTGGAACGCATGGCCGAGATTGGCCTGCCCCTTTGTGTCCACGGCGAAGTCACCGACGCCGATATTGACATTTTTGATCGCGAGGCCGTTTTCATCGACCGCGTGCTGGACCCGATCCGTCGTGCAACACCAGGCCTGCGCACCGTGATGGAACATATCACCACCCGTGACGGGGTCGAATACGCCAAGACTCAGGACAATCTGGGCGCCACCATCACCGTTCAGCACCTGATGTTGGATCGCAACCACATGCTGGTCGGTGGCATTCGTCCACATTACTATTGTCTGCCAATCCTGAAACGCCGCGACCATCGGGAGGCCCTATTGGGCGCTGCCACATCTGGCGACCCTCGCTTTTTCCTAGGCACTGACAGCGCACCCCACGCGACCCATACCAAAGAAAACGCCTGCGGCTGCGCCGGATGCTTCACTGCTCCCGTCGCCATGGCGTGTTTGGCAGAAACGTTTGAACAGGCGGGCGCGTTGCAGTTGCTGGAGGCCTTCACATCCGAGCACGGCGCGCGGTTTTACGGATTACCGTTGAACGAGGGCACCCTGACGCTAACCAAAGGCACTCCTATCACCCTGCCAGAAACGATCCCCTCCGATGTCGGCACCGTCACTGTCTTTGACCCCGGTATGCCAATCCACTGGCACGTCACCGAATAAGGACCTGTTCCGCCGGCAATGCCTCCGGCGGGAGTATTTGAGCCAAAAAGAAAGAACCACACCATGATCCCCACCTCCTATCCCGACGCAAAGACCATCGCCAAATTGACGGCCAAAATGCTCTTGGATATCGAGGCGGTGCATTTCAATGCGCGCGAACCGTTCACGCTGGCCTCCGGCCTGCCCTCGCCCACTTATATCGATTGCCGCAAGCTGATCAGCTTTGCCCGCATCCGATCGACGCTGATGGATTTCCTCGCCTGCACCATCATGCGCGACGCAGGGTTGGAAGCGTATGACAACATCGCTGGTGGCGAAACAGCGGGCATTCCCTTTGCCGCTCTGGTGGCCGAACGCATGGCCCTGCCAATGACGTACGTGCGCAAGAAGCCCAAAGGCTACGGCCGCAACGCCCGAATCGAGGGCGCCATGTCCGAGGCTCAGCGCGTGTTGCTGGTCGAGGACCTGACCACCGATGGCGGATCAAAACTGTCCTTCGTCGATGCCATCCGCGACACCGGCGCGACCTGCGATCGGACCGCCGTAATCTTTTACTACGGCATCTTCCCCGAAACCGAAAAAACCCTGTCCGATCATGGGGTCAGCCTGTCATATTTATGCACCTGGTGGGATGTGCTGGAGGCCGCGAGAGAGGGTGATCGCTTTGATCCCGAAACCCTGACCGAGGTCGAAAAGTTTCTGAATGCCCCGCGCGAATGGCAGGAAGCCCGCGCCGGAAGCTGACCTAACGGCAGCTTTTGCAGTAAATTTTTTTCAAAAAATTTACTCGCGCGCAATATCGATATTTCGTGGGTCATGCACCCGAGCGCGCTAAATATTGTGGGGTTTCTCTACTACACAGAAAATCCACAGACTTATCCAGATTGCTTTACTCACGGCAAATGTGCCATGAAGGCCCGCAGGGCGGAGAGGGCTCAATGAACGAAATAGCACGCATCAGCGCGTCCGAAACGACGGACGAGCTTCAAACAGTATTGCCGCACAACATCGAGGCTGAGCAACAGCTTCTGGGTGCGATATTGACCAATAATGAGGTCTATGATCGCGTGACGTCGATCATCGGGTCACAACATTTCTTTGACCCCGTCCATGCCCGCATTTTTGAAACGGCAGAGGCACGCATTCGCAAAAACTCGATTGCCTCACCCGTGACATTGAAAGCGTTTCTGGAGGATGACACGGGCCTGGCCGAACTGGGCGGCCCCGCCTATCTGGTCAAACTTGCAGGTGCGTCGATTTCCTCCTTTGCGGCACGGGACTATGCGCAACTGATTTATGATCTGGCGATCCGGCGAGAGCTGATCGCCATTGGGCGAAACATTTCGGATAAGGCAGCCAAGACAGACGTATCGAGCGAACCGGGCGAGCAAATCGTCGAAGCAGAGCAGGCGCTATATGCGCTTAGCGAACAGGGACAGGCCGACAGTGGGTTTCAATCCTTCCTGTCGGCCGTCACCGACGCCGTAAACGTCGCCAATGCCGCCTATCAACGGGATGGGGGATTGGCGGGGGTCTCCACTGGCCTGACAGACATGGATAAAATGTTGGGGGGCCTGCATCGCTCTGACCTGATCATTCTGGCCGGGCGGCCCTCGATGGGCAAAACCTCTCTGGCAACCAACATCGCCTTTAACGTCGCCAAGGCCTATCGCAAGGGCAAGTTGCACGATGGGTCTGAGGGGGCCGTGAACGGTGGCGTTGTCGGGTTCTACAGCCTTGAAATGTCAGCCGAACAACTGGCCGCACGGATCTTGTCCGAAGCGTCACGCGTCCCCTCCCACCAAATCCGTCGCGGCGACATGACAGAAGAAGAATTTCGCCGCTTTGTCGATGCCGCCAAATCGTTAGAGGCCTGCCCGCTCTTCATCGATGACACCCCTGCCCTGCCGATCAGCCAACTGGCCGCCCGCGCACGTCGCCTGAAACGGACCCACGGGCTTGACCTGCTAGTCGTTGACTACCTGCAGCTGTGTCGGGGCACCAAAGCAGGCGATAACCGGGTGAATGAAATCTCTGAAATCACCATGGGGATGAAGGCCATCGCCAAGGAACTGGATATCCCTGTGATCGCACTGTCACAGCTGTCCCGCCAGGTAGAGTCTCGCGATGACAAACGCCCGCAGCTGTCCGACTTGCGTGAATCGGGTTCTATCGAGCAGGACGCCGACGTGGTGATGTTCGTCTATCGCGGAGAATACTACAAAGAACGCGAAAAACCTGCGGACCACGAGATGGACAAGATCGCCGCCTGGCAGCAAGAGATGGAATCGCTTCACGGCAAGGCCGAGGTTATCATCGGCAAACAACGCCACGGCCCAATCGGCAATGTGGACCTGGCCTTTGAGGGTCAGTTCACTCGTTTCAGCGATCTGGCAAAGCCGTGGCAAAGCGGGCCTGATAGCGGGTTCTAGTTCGCCTCTACCTGCCCTTTTCCATGACTCAAAACCGGCTCGTCATTCTGTGCCCGCGCTGAAACACCTGTCGAACATAGGTAATCGACTGGCCCTGCCACCAAGTTGACCGTTCTGCCAGAAACAGGGGCTCCCCCTGCGCGCATCCCAGATGGCTGGCCAGCAACTCATCCGCCGCCGTGGCGGAAAAACTGATTTCCGCGTCAGAGAATGGAACCGTTTTGACCAGCCATTCATTTGGGCCGATCTCTGAAAAATCGGCCTCTTCGGCCTGAGGCAGCGCCGCCAGATTGATCCACCGGTCTTCAAACTGATATGGATTTCCATCCGCATAATGCATGCAGATCAGGTGCAACACCTGCCCGTCCGCTTCCAATTTCATCCGGGCGCGCAACCAACCCGGTGCTTCGATCACCTCATGCAAGACCAACGCATATCGATAGGTCTTACCCGACGCGCCAATTTCATGCCGCACGATCGGGATTTCAAATCGCGCATGCCGCAAAGGTGACATTCGCACCCGCGTTCCCGCCTTGCGCTTACGTTCCACCAGCCCTTCTTCGGCCAATTCACGCACCGCGCGGTTGACTGTTGCACGGGCGCATTGAAATTCGGCCGCCAAATCAACTTCATTTGGTATCAGATCACCGGGTGCCCAGTCGCCCTTAACAATGCGGCCCCGAATATACTCTTTGACGTCCCGAAAAGCCGTTTTCATCGGAACGAGCCTTCGCGACACGGATGAAACTCAGTGAAATGCACATTGCTTCCTTCTGTTTTACGAATTCGCACCATAGACGGCAGCATACCAAACACAGATGAATTTGTATGCACATAAATCTCAGAACTCTATGCTAAATACAAGGTTTCAACCGATCTCAGGCCCCAACATGCGGCTCGTATCGCCTGCGCGTTGCACTTTCTTTTAGCAGCCAATCCTCGACGATTTTTTGCTCTGCAAACGCTGTTTGACCTTTCCGCTTCAGCAGGAAATAGCCCGACTCCGTTCGGACACATCGATCCCCCATAGGGCGGAACAAGGCGCCGTTATCCAAGTGATGATCAACCAGATGCCCCCACCCCAAGGCAAGCCCGAGCCCATCAACCGCCGCCTGTATCCCCAACGGGTAGGTGTTAAATGTATTCACCCCACGCATAGACCGTTCTGTTATGCCCTGCGCGCTTAACCAGTTTTCCCAATTCATCCACTCTGTATGCATGCTGGATATATCGATCAGGTCCAGATTTGGCAGCTCGTTCAGATCATTCGCGGTTGGATTTGCCCGCAAATAGCTTTCCGAACAGACCGGAAAAATCGTCTCTCCGAATAGCATTGTTGCAGTATAACCGGGCCACTCCCCATCACCACGTAAAATCGCCAAATCAACGTTTTCGGCCAGGCATTCCTCATCGCTATCCGACGCCAGCAAGATGATTTTTATGCGCGAATTGGCCCTGTTGAATCGGCGCAGTCTGGGCATCAGCCAAAGCGACGCAACCGAATTTGTGGCCGCAATCGTCACCGCATTTTTTTGCTTTCGGGACAAGATTTGCTGTGATGCCTTACGCAACCCATCCAAAGATACAGTCACCGTATCCAATAGATTTTGGCCATGCGCCGTCAGATGCACCGATCTGTGACCGCGCACAAACAATGGAACATCGTAATGCAGCTCCAAAAGACGTACTTTCCGGCTGATGGAGTTTTCAGAAATATTCATCTGTCGCGCCGCCTGCGCAAAGCTCCCGCATTTGGCCGCCATCTCAAACGCCACGAAGTAATCCAGTGGGGGAAGTAATTTCTTGGTTTCCATCAGTGGCGGCCTAATCTTCCTTGACGGTCTCGACGTAACCGGAGCAGCGCATATAACGGCAATCCCGCCAAAACTTGACAAAACTTCAACATATTGATTAAAGCAGATTTTTCATATTTTGCCACTAAATTCTTGGGGCAATGCCTCTCAAAATATGAGTCTGAAAAATCAACGAATTACGACAAGATAAACGCGATCCGGGTTATGACCCTCGGGTCTCATTAAAAACGGGGAGTAGAAATGAAAACCAAACTAGCAATGTCAGCGGCCATCGCCGCGATGGCTGCCACGGGCAGCTATGCCGAAGATAGCTCTGATCCAATTGTCATTCCCATCCACAACTGGTCCAGCCAGATTGTGATGTCAAATGTCGTCGGGCAGATTTTCGAAGAGAATGGAAATGCCGTCGAATATGTCACCACTGACAGCCAAGCGGTCTACGAATCCATTCGTCTAGGCGATGTAACACTAGAGTTAGAAGTCTGGGAAGGTGCTTTTGGCGCATCTTATCGAGCAGCCTTGGCAAAAGGAGGTATGGTTGATGCGGGAGCGCACGACGCCGTAACACGCGAAGACTGGTGGTATCCAATGTGGACCAAAGAAGCCTGCCCAGGCCTGCCAAGCTGGGAAGCCCTGAACGACTGTGCCGAAGTATTCGCAACAGCCGAAACCGGTGACAAAGGTCGTTATCTTGACGGTCCGGTTGACTGGTTGAAACATGGTAAAGAACGCGCAGAATCTCTGGGCCTGAACTTCACCGTGATCAACGCGGGTTCCGCTGCAGCCCTGTGGGCCGAAATCGGGGCCGCCGAGGCCGACAAGAAACCGGTTCTGGTCTTCAACTGGACACCAAACTTTGCCGAGGCCGTCTGGCCGGGTGAGTTTGTGGAATTCCCCGAATGGGAAGACGGCTGCGATACCGATCCATCCAAGGGACCGAACCCTGACGCGCTTTATGACTGCGGCAATCCATCGACCGGTTATCTTCGTAAGGTGGCGCATCACGAGATGACAGCCAAGTGGCCTTCAGCTTACTGTGTGTTGTCCACCCTCTCCTTTACAAACCCGCAGATCGCCGAAATGGCAAAACTGGTTGATACAGATGAGTTGGAACCCGAAGAAGCTGCCGAAGAGTGGCTGGAAGCCAACGAAGACGTCTGGCGGCCCTGGATCGACGCCTGCGCCAGCTAACCTGATCCACAACCAATATGACCTAATCGCCCGCCCCCCTTGTGTTACAATGGGGCGGGTGAACAGGGGAGAATTACCAAAATGAATGACTCAGCACCGGTTATTTCCGCAAAAAATGTCTGGAAGGTTTTTGGGGATAATCCCAAGAAATACCTGGAACAAATGCCAGAAGGGCATTCATTCGACCAAATCCGGGCGGACGGATACATCGCTGGCGTAAAAGATGTGTCCATAGACGTCGGACGCGGAGAGATGTTGGTCATCATGGGCCTGTCCGGTTCGGGCAAGTCCACATTGGTTCGCTGCTTTTCCCGCCTTCACGACATCACCGGCGGCTCGATAGAGGTTGAAGGCCAGGACATCATGTCCCTGTCTGAAAATGAGCTGATCGATCTGCGCCGCAACAAGATGGGCATGGTGTTTCAATCTTTCGGATTGCTGCCCCACCGCACGGTACTGGACAATGTCGCCTTCCCGCTGGAAATGCGCGGGCAGGATCGTCACACCCGCCGCGAACGCGCGCTAGAGGTAATTAAACTGGTCGGCCTGGAAGGCCGCGAAGATTATTTTCCCCGGGAACTGTCGGGGGGCCAGCAACAGCGTGTCGGCATCGCCCGCAGCCTGGCCATTGAACCCGACCTGTGGTTCCTGGACGAACCATTTTCCGCACTTGATCCCCTGATCCGCCGCGAAATGCAGGATGAATTCCTGCGGCTTCAGGAAATGCTGGGCAAAACCATTGTGTTCATCACCCACGATTTTGACGAGGCGCTGCGACTGGCTGATCGGATCGCGATCATGAAGGACGGGGCCGTCGAACAATGCGACACGCCCGATCAGATCGTTTTGAACCCGCAGACGCCCTATGTACGAAAATTCACTGAAGAGATTGAAAAATCGCGCGTCGTGCACGCCCGCGTTCTGGCCAACCCGGTGAATGGCAGCAGTATCGAGGGCGATCCGGTTCGCGCCGGCCACACGATCCTGCAGCTTGCACGACAGCTGGTCAATGATACCCGACCAGAACTGCCTGTTGCAGACCGCCACGGTAAAATGATCGGTATTCTCAACCGTCAAGAAGCACTCGACGTCTTGCTGGGGAAAGAATGACATGGCCGATATCTCAATCGATATAGACGGCAAAACCGGCGGGCTTAGCCAAACACGCGTGCTGCAGATTATGCTCGCGATTGCGGTTCTGTTGACGATTTCTCGGCCAATATTGCCCGATTTTCTGGTGCGCCTCCCCGAGGAATGGGTGCCACCGCTGGCGATGTGGATGGATGCGGTCTTTAACTTCATCATTCAGGATTTGAAGCTGGCAGTTCTGACGCGCTGGATCGCCGAGGGACCGTTGGAATTTATGCTCGATACCACGGCGAACCTGCTTTACGGCAAACGCCGCTGGCCGAATATCGGCCCAATCCCATGGACCGCGATCGCCGCAGCCGCCGCTGTTGTGGGCTATTATCTGGGCGGTTGGCGTATGGCGCTGTTGGCGGGGGGCACCTTTGTCTGGACCGCTCTGATCGGGCAATGGACAATTGCAATGCAGACCATGTCTGTGCTGGTTGTTGCCGCGCCTCTGGCCTTTCTGACCGGTCTAATTCTGGGCATCGTCGCGTGGAAATGGTCTTGGTTTGACCGTGCTTTAAGACCGGTTCTGTCCATCCTGCAGACCCTGCCCTTCTTCACCTATCTTTTGCCCGCCGTGATCTTCTTCAAGGTCGGGCCAACTGCCGGGGCCGTTGCAACAATCGTCTATGCGATCCCGCCGATGATTTTGATGACAACGCTGGGCCTGAAAAAAGTGTCGCCCGAGGTGATCGAAGCCGGGAAAATGTCCGGCTGCACGCGCTGGCAAATGCTGCGATCCGTCTATCTGCCTGCGGCACGAACGGAAATTCTGGTGGGCGTCAACCAAGTGATCATGTTGTGCCTGGCGATGGTGGTTCTAACCGCCTTTATCGGCATGCCCGGGCTTGGTGCCAAGCTTCTAGCGATGATGGGATCGTTCAAATTGGGCCGCAGCTTTGAGATCGGCGTGACGATTGTGCTGATGGCTGTGATGCTGGATCGCTTATCAAAGGCCTGGGTTGTCAAACTGCCAGAACATCACGAACGTGGCACCCCTTGGTGGAAACAACATATTTATCTTGTCTCAGCGATTGGCGCTTTCGTCGCCTTTCTGATCCTTGCACAGTTTATCCAGGTCTTCGATCAAATCGGTCGCCGTCAGGATTTCTCTCAAGGCAAGGAAATCGACGGTCTGATCAAATCCTTCCTGGCCATTGATGTGGTGCGGGGCGTTACAGGTTGGTTGCGCTGGTTCCTGAATGTCTGGATCCTGATCCCCTTCCGCAACGCGCTTTTGTGGATCCCGACACCGGCCTTTATCCTGTTCATCGTGTCGTTTGCCTACTATGTCGGCGGCAAACGCCCGGCGATTTTGGCGGCGATCTTTTTCTCGATCATCGCGCTGACCGGATGGTGGGACAGATCAGTCATCACGTTCTATGCGGTGATCTCTGCCGTGATCCTGTCAATGTTTATCGGCATCCCGTTGGGCATGTGGGCGTCGCGCAGCGAACGTTGGTCAAAACGGATCTTGCTGGCCTGTGATACGGCGCAGACTTTCCCCAGCTTCATCTACCTGATTCCGGCGATCATGCTCTTTGGCGTCAACGACGTGGCGGTGGTTTTCTCGATCATCATTTTCACCACGGTTCCGCTAACCCGCTACACGATCGAGGGGCTGCGCACCGTGCCACCTGAACTGACAGAGGCGGCAGACATGTCCGGGGCCACGGCCCGGCAGAAGATGGTGAATGTGCAATTGCCACTGGCCCTGCCGACCATGGCGGTCGGGTTCAATCAGGCGATCATCTTTGCCTTCTTCATGGTCATCATCGCCGCCTTTATCGGCACGCAAGACCTGGGTCAGGAACTGCAGAAAACTCTGGCTGGCACCGAACTTGGCAAAAACATCGTGCTGGGGATCAATGTCTCGTTGATGGCGCTGACGTTCGACACGGCGATCCGGACCTGGGCAGAACGCCGTAAGCAAGCATTGGGACTAGGATGAACAAGATGCTGACAATCAACCCGGTTTTAGAGGTCCCTTGGGAACGCTCTGGCGTGATCGCACCGGGCCTGCCCATCCTGCCGCACGGGGTTGAACGCTATCCCGTGCCAGGAGGCGGATCGCGGGCTGTCCCCATCTATGCAGGCGATGAGATCATCATCCTTGACCGCGAGGGCCTGCAAGAGGGGGAGCTTGTCTTCTTTGCACCCGACCGCACCTCTGATGCGGCCAGATTGGGCACCAGCGGGCATGGCCGGCCAGAGGCCACAATTCAGACTCTGGCAAACGGATCCCGCTCTGGCGCCAAGGTATTGAAAGCCCTGTCAACAGCCGGGTTCAAGATCGACAAGGGCGACGGCATCCGCGTCTTTGCCGACGGCTCCCGCCCCGGTGACATGGAAACCTTCACAGCTGACTCCGATGGCCTATTGATCGTCGCGGCCCCCGGCGGCCCGATGCGACCCCAGGCCCAGAATGCGCCCACGGAATTGATCCTTTATGTCCGACGGCTAAATCCCGCCCCCGGAAAGGCGAATATCGGCCCTCCGGACCCGCTGGCGGACCCGCTGCAAGATATCAATATTCAACCGGGCAACGCGGTGTCGTATGAGGTGAAGAAAGGCGAATTCATCCAGATTTTGGACGTCAAAGGCCGTGAATGCAGTGATTTTCAGGCCTTTTCGCTCCGCGCTTTGGATGACGGGCTGGAACGCGAGATCGACCCGACAACGACGCGTTCACTTAATGGGGGTCTGTACCCCAATCCCGGTATGTTTTCGAAATACTGGACCGTAGATCAGGAACCGCTGGCAGAGGTCGTTCAAGACACCTGCGGGCGCCATGACACATTCGGGCTGGCCTGTACCGCGCGTTATTACGAGGATCTGGGCTATCCGGGTCATGTGAACTGTTCGGACAATATCAATAAGGACCTGTCCACGAATTACGGCATCCGACCGCGGGCTGGCTGGCCGGCGATCAACTATTTCTTCAACACCATACTGGATGACACAAACGCCATCAGCATGGATGATCCATGGTCGCGCCCGGGTGATTATGTGCTCTTGCGGGCGCTCAGTGATCTGGTCTGCGTCAGCACCGCCTGCCCCTGCGATGTGGATCAGGCGAATGGATGGAACCCAACCGACATTCAAGTTCGGACTTACAAATCGGGCGAGGATTTCCGCCCGTCGATCGGCTATCGAAAATCTGCGGAGGCGGAAGTGGAAGAAACGAAAAAAACCGGATTTCATGATTGTTTTGCGCGCCATACGCGCGACTTCGTGGAATATAACGGCTACTGGCTGCCCAACACGTTTGCCAATCATGGCACGCTGGAAGAATACTGGGCCGTGCGGGAAAAAACCGCCGTGATGGATTTGTCCCCACTGCGCAAATACGAGGTCACCGGCCCGGATGCCGAAAAACTCCTGCAAATGTGTCTGACCCGAAACATCAAGAAGCTCAGCGTTGGTCAGGTCATGTATTCGGCCATCTGTTATGAACATGGCGGCATGATGGATGACGGCACGATCTATCGCCTAGGCGACATGAATTTCCGCTGGATCGGGGGCAACGACACGTCCGGCCTGTGGCTGCGCGAACAGGCGCAAAAACACGGGCTGAATGCCTGGGTGCGCAGTTCGACCGATCAATTGCACAATATCGCCGTTCAGGGGCGCAATTCTCGTGACATTCTGGACAAGGTCTTCTGGACCCATCCACAGCAAGCCACCATTCAGGAACTTGGCGTCTTCCGCCTGACCATCGGCCGCGTGGGTGATATCCGGGGCACATCGGTTGTCATTTCGCGCACCGGATACTCCGGCGAATTGGGGTACGAGATTTTCTGCCATCCAAAAGATGCCCCGGAAATCTTTGACAAGGTATGGGAGGCCGGACAGGAATACGGCCTGACCCCGCTGGGCCTCGCGGCATTGGATATGATGCGGATAGAGGCTGGCCTGATTTTCGCCGGGTCAGAATTTGACGATGAAACCGACCCGTGGGAGGCCGGGATCGGCTTTACCGTGCCTTTGAAGTCAAAAGAGGACGATTTTATCGGTCGGGCCGCGTTGGAAGATCGCAAGGCCCACCCGCACCGCAAGCTTGTAGGCTTTGAGGTCGAGGGCGGTGTCGTTCCAGTCCCCGGCGATTGCGTGCGCATTGGAAAGGCCCAGGTGGGCACCATCACGTCCGCGATGAAATCCCCAATCCTTGGCAAAGTCATCGCGTTGGGTCGGGTTTCTGTGACACATGCTGAACCCGGAACGACGATTGAAATCGGCCAATTGGACGGTTTGCAAAAACGGCTGAGGGCCACGGTATCGACCTTCCCGCATTTTGATCCGACAAAGGATCGGGTGAAGGGCAACTATCCCGAAGAAATCAAACCGAAGTCGCTTGCTTCCATTTGATTGAACAGCCCATGGACGGGACCTGATCATCAGGTCCCTTTCCGGTTTCCGCCACTGCTTTCATCGCTTCGAACAAATCTCGCCGCAAATCGCCGGGCCCAGCCTCGCGACGGGAGGCGTCCAACCTGCCCCGATATTGCAGTTCCAAGTCGCCATTGAAGCCATAGAAATCAGGCGTACACACCGCATCATAGGCCCGTGTAACTGACTGATCCTCATCATGCAGATAGGGAAAGGTGAAACCCTGCTGCGCCGCCATGACGGCCATGTTTTCAAAGCTGTCATCAGGATAGGTTTCGGCATCGTTAGAACAGATCGCAGCAACCCCGACGCCCAAATCTGCCAGTTCCTGCGCATCGCGAACGATCCGATCAATCACCGCCAGAACGTAAGGGCAGTGATTGCAGATAAACATGATCAGCGTGCCATTTTCCCCGCGAATATCATCCAGACGATAACGTTTGCCGTCCGTGCCCGGCAAATCGAAATCCGGGGCCGCCCAGCCAAAATCACAAACCGGTGGGATCGCTGCCATGTCGTTTCGCTCCTGTGCTGATCAACTCAGCGCTGATGTTCGGCCATTCACCCGAAATTGGCAAGCCGATGCCATTGGCCCCCACAAATGAAAAGGGCGGCGGAGCCTAAACTCCACCACCCTTACAACTCAGCGTCTCAGATTAAATGTCGAACTTGATCCCCTGCGCCAGTGGCAATTCTCGGGAGTAATTGACCGTGTTGGTCTGACGGCGCATGTATCCTTTCCAGGCGTCTGATCCGCTTTCGCGGCCACCGCCGGTTTCCTTCTCGCCGCCAAAGGCCCCGCCGATCTCGGCGCCCGATGGGCCGATATTGACATTGGCGATCCCGCAATCGGACCCGGCGGCAGACAGGAATTGTTCGGTCTCGCGCACATCGGTCGAGAATATGCAGGATGACAGCCCCTGCGGCACGGCGTTTTGCATCTCGATCGCCTGCTCCAACGTCTTGTATTTCACCGCATAAAGGATCGGGGCAAAGGTTTCGTGATGCATGATTGCGGATTGCTCTGGCATTTCAACAATCGCCGGGTTCACATAGGCGGCATTTGGGAAATTCTCTGCCAGCACCTGACCGCCCCCGTGAACCGTACCGCCCTCTGCCTGCGCCTGTTTCAGCGCCCGCGTCATGGCGGTCATCGCGCCATCATCGATCAACGGCCCGACCAGCGTGCCATCGGCCAATGGATCGCCAATGGGCAAGCCCTGATAGGCCTTGATCAGGCGCGGGATCAGTTGATCATAGATATCTTCGTGTACGATCAGGCGACGCAAGGTGGTGCAACGCTGCCCGGCCGTGCCGACAGCCGAAAACACGATTGCCCGCAGCGCCATTTCCAGATCGGCAGACGGCGCGACGATCATCGCATTGTTGCCGCCCAGTTCCAGAATTGTACGGCCCAGACGCTTGGACATATCGCCTGCCACAGCGCGGCCCATGGGCACCGATCCGGTGGCAGAGATAATCGCAACATCGGGTGACGCCGTCAGAGCCTCCCCCAGATCGCGTTCGCCGATCACCACCTGAAACAGCCCGTCAGGGGCATCACCGCCAAACCGCGCGACCGCCCGGTCACAGATTTTTTGCGTGGCGAGCGCCGTCAGCGGGGTTTTTTCCGACGGTTTCCAGATCACCGGATCGCCGCAGACAATCGCCAGCGCTGCGTTCCAGCACCATGGCGCCACCGGGAAATTAAAGGCAGTGATCACCCCGCAGGTGCCCATCGGATGCCATGTTTCGCGCATTGCATGACCCGGACGTTCGGACGCAATGGTCAGGCCGTATAGCTGACGGGACAGGCCAACCGCGAAATCGCAGATGTCGATCATCTCCTGCACTTCGCCCAGACCTTCCTGATAGATTTTGCCGCATTCCAGCGTCACCAACCGGCCCAGGTTTTCCTTCTCGGCGCGCAATTCTTCGCCCAACAGGCGGATCAGTTCGCCGCGACGCGGGGCGGGCACCATCCGCCATTTCAGAAAGGCCGCCTTGGCCTTGGCGATTTTCGCTTCCGTCTCGGCAACGCTATCTATGGCCAGATCGGCGATCTGACTGCCATCGACGGGCGTGAACACCGGCAGACCACCGGCTGATAGTTCGGATGACTCAAAGCCATTTGCGGCAAGAATGTCAGAATGTGACATGGGGCAGTTCCTTAAAAATTGGCGGGCGCAAACCTGTGCGACATCCGCAATGACCATTTCACGCGGAGTTTGACATGATTCATCATAACATTCGATCAAAAGAAACTCTCAGACACATGAGAATTGGTCATCAGGGGCGCTGCCCCTCTGGCCCGTTGGGCCATTCACCCCGAGGTATTTTTGGCGAAAGGAAGCGGGGGTCGCGATCATCTTGATACGTCTCACAGGTGCCTTTACCCGGGGCTCCGCCCGTTCGCGGCTGAATTGATCCACTGGATCAATTCCAGGACGCCGCCTTTACCCAGGGCTCCGCCCGTTCGCGGCTGAATTGATCCACTGGATCAATTCCAGGACGCCGCTCACCCCAAAGAATAACCAGATCCACGAACGGTGCGGATCGGGTCAGAGTTTCCACCTTCTTTCAATGCCTTACGCAAACGCCCCACATGGACGTCCACGGTGCGCGTATCCACGTAAATATCACGCCCCCAGACCCGATCCAAAAGCTGTTCGCGGCTCCAGACTCGACCGGGTTTTTCCATTAATGTAGACAACAGACGAAACTCTGTCGGGCCCAGTTGCAAAGGCGTCTTGCCCCGTGTCACCCGATGGGTTTCGGCATTCAGGACAATGTCGTCATATTCCAGCACCTCACCCGCGCTGGCAGGTCGGATGCGGCGCAGCTGCGTGCGCAGGCGCGCCATCAGTTCGACCACAGAATAGGGTTTGACCATATAGTCATCGGCCCCGGTTTCCAGACCGCGCACCTTGTCGACCTCTTCGCTGCGGGCCGACAGCATGATGATCGGGATGTCGCGCGTGTCGCTACGGGATTTCAACTGCCGACAGATCTCGATCCCCGATACATGCGGCAACATCCAATCCAGAAGAATCAGATCGGGGGCTTCTTCCTCAACCATCAACAGCGCCTCTTCGCCGTTCTCGGCCTGAACAACCTCATAACCCTCGGCTGTCAGGTTGTAGATCAGGACCTCGCGCTGCGCGAACTCATCCTCGACGACCAGAACTCTGGGTTTGCCCTGCGATGCCATTGTGGCCTCCTGTTATTCTGCCGCCCCAGTGAAAGAGGTCTTATCCCCTTTGGAACGCCCCTCATCCGGAATCTCACCCGTGGCCAGAAAGATCACCTGTTCAGCGATGCTGGTCACATGATCGCCCATCCGCTCGATGTTTTTGGCAATGAAA
This sequence comes from Roseovarius sp. YIN77, assembly GCF_057219155.1. Taxonomy (NCBI): domain Bacteria; kingdom Pseudomonadati; phylum Pseudomonadota; class Alphaproteobacteria; order Rhodobacterales; family Roseobacteraceae; genus Roseovarius; species Roseovarius sp. YIN77. The sequence continues at coordinate 193,906 of NZ_JBXVVI010000002.1, read as the reverse complement.
TGCATATGCATGCAGGCGGTGATATTGCGCGGATCTTCCATCATATGGGTCAGCAGCGACCGAAACAGCGCGTTATAGATCTGATCCACCTCGATATCGCGGTCGCGCACATCGTGGGCAAGCGCAGCGTCGCGCTGAATATAGGAATCCAGCACATCCTTCAGCATCAATTCCACCGCCTGCGCCATGCGCCGGATCATCGCCACCGCATCATCGACCTCTGGCAGCTGCGCCAAAACGCTGGTTCGTTTGGCGATGTTTTTGGCGTAATCGCCAATCCGTTCCAGATTGCCGGACACTTTCATCACCGTCAGGATGGTGCGCAGATCGCCAGCTGTCGGCGCGCGAAGGGCAATGATTTTCGCAGCCTCTTCGTTGATCTGCAATTCCAGCGCATCGATCTGTTTGTCGGCCTTTCGGATGTCTTCGGCCAGTTCTTCGTTGCGTTCTACCAGCGCCAGGGTGGAATCGTGGATGGCCCGTTCGACCAGCCCGCCCATTTTGATGATTTGCGCCTGAACCGTTTCAAGTTCACGGTCAAATGCGCGGAAAATATGATCTGATGTCATGTCTGTTGTCCTTATCCGATCCGACCAGTGATATAGCTTTCTGTCCGCGGGTCCTGCGGGTTGGTGAAAATCTGCGCGGTTTCGCCAAATTCCACCAGCGATCCCAGGTGGAAGAAGGCGGTTTTCTGGCTGACACGCGCCGCTTGTTGCATAGAGTGGGTGACGATCACGACAGAAAACCGCTCGCGTAGCTCATAGATCAGTTCCTCGACCTGAGAGGTCGCAATCGGATCCAACGCCGAACAGGGTTCATCCATCAGCAACACTTCGGGCCGGGTGGCAATGGCGCGTGCGATACACAATCGCTGCTGCTGGCCGCCAGACAGGCCAGTTCCCGGCGCGCTCAGCCGATCCTTGACCTCATCCCAGATGGCCGCACGGCGCAGGGATTTTTCGACAATCTCGTCCAGTTCGGCCGTGGTCTGGGCCATGCCGTGAATGCGCGGGCCATAGGCCACATTGTCATAGATCGATTTGGGGAACGGGTTTGGTTTCTGAAACACCATGCCCACCTTGGCGCGCAGTTGCACCGGATCGACGCGGCGGTCATAGATATCCTCGTCATCCAGGCGGATGTCACCTTCGACCCGGCAGATGTCGATCGTGTCATTCATCCGGTTGAGACAGCGCAGAAAGGTCGATTTCCCGCAGCCGGACGGTCCGATAAAGGCGGTGACCGATTTGTCCTCGATCTCGACATTCAGATCCTTGATTGCGTGGGTATCGCCATAATAGACCTGCACCCCGCTCGCGGTGATCTTGATATTCTTCTGGTCCACGTTGTTCTCCAGTTTCGGGGCCGTATCGTACATTTCTTGCAACCTTACATGATTACCAGCGGCGTTCGAATTTCTTGCGCAGGATGATCGCGATGATGTTCATCAGGATAAGGAACACCAACAGCACACAGATCGCCGCGGCGGTTCGCGCCTCAAACGCTTGTTCGGGGAAGTCTGACCAACGGAACACCTGCACCGGCAGAACCGTGGCGCTGTCGGTCACGCCGGTGGGCACATCCACGATAAAGGCGACCATTCCAATCATGATCAACGGGGCCGTTTCGCCCAGCGCCTGCGCCATGCCGATGATGGTGCCGGTCAGGATGCCGGGCATCGCCAAGGGCAACACATGATGGAAACTTGCCTGCACGGGCGACGCCCCAACACCCAGCGCCGCATCACGGATCGACGGTGGCACCGCCCGGATCGCGGCACGCGCGGCAATGATAATGGTGGGCAAGGTCATCAGCGCCAGCACGATACCACCGGCCAAGGGCGCCGACCGCGGCACGCCGACCACATTCAGAAACACAGCCAAGCCCAACAAACCAAAGACAATTGAGGGAACAGCAGCCAGGTTGTTGATATTAACCTCAATAAAGCCGGTCAGGCGGTTCTTGGGCGCAAATTCTTCCAGATAGATCGCGCCAAAGACACCAATGGGAAAGGCCAGTGCAAAGGTCACCATCATGGTCCAGAACGACCCAACAGCCGCCCCCCAGATCCCCGCCAGTTCTGGCGCACGGCTATCGGCAGAGGTGAAAAAGCGGGCGTTGAACACGGTCTCGATCGCGCCGTCATCCTTCAGCGTTTCCAGCCAGGCAATCTGGTGGTCGTTGATCTTGCGCAATTTTTCCGGCAGTTCAGTGATGTAGAAGGACCAATCAGCCGAATTGGTGATCTCCTCTTTGGGGGCCACCAAAATCTCTGCCGTTCCGCCGTTCTCAGACACGTCGGTCAGGCGCAACCACCCACCTCCGGCCTTGATCAGCAACGATGCGGTTTTGTCATCCACGTCTTCTGATCCGCCGGTGCTGCGGGCATTGGCTTCGATCGCTTCCGCCTCTGCGGTCAGATCGGCGCGCTTGTTTTCGGCTTTCTCGGCTTTGGCGATCAATGCGTCACGCTCTTCGCCTGTTTTCGCTACAGACGCCTGCTGGGTGTAAACATTGACTGCATTTTGCTGCCGCTCAGCTTTGACACGCAGCGCAGCCGCATCTTCCAGCAGCTTTGCACGGGCAACAGTCAGGGCCTGGGCAAAATCCGCTGCATCCGACGTGACTGTGAAGTCCTTGCGCCCTCTTGCCTCTATCGTCAGGTGCCCCGAAACAGGGTGCGGCGCCAACGCGCCATAACCGCCCTTGAAATACAGATCTGTCACGTCCGATCCCAGGTAGGCATAGGTCAGACCCTGATCCAGATAGGCCGGATTTTCCGCAACCTCATCGGCTAACTCATAAGGTGCACCACCAGAAATCAGCGCCCTGAGCGCCTTGCGCTGTGGACGGCCAGAGGCCTCGGGGAACCGCGCCGCCAGCGCGGCATAGGCGGCGTCTGTGAAATCGGCCCGCCGAATGTCATCGGCACCGGCCCCGTCGGGCAGGTCCAGAACATCCGCACCGAACTCTGTCTCCAGAACAATGTAGCTTTCCGTCAGCGCGCCGGTGGCTTTGGTCAACACTGATCCCAACAGGGACACCAGTGCCAGCGCCGCAACGCCAATTGCCAAAATGCCATAAGCCTTCAACCGCCATTCAGCGCGGCGACGCTTTCGCACGTAGGCTGTCGTGGCAAACAGGCTGCCGGGTTTAGCCTTTGGGGTGGAAGATGCAGTCATATCAGTCATTTCCCAAGCCTCACTCATACCGTTCGCGGTATTTGCGCACGACACGCTGCGCTAGAATGTTCATCACCAGCGTCATCATGAACAACGCAAAACCCAATGCAAAGGCCGGCCCAGCGGCGGTTTCGGCCTCTGTATCGCCGGTGATCAGCGCCACGATCTGCACGGTCACGGTTGTCACGGCCTCTAGCGGGTTCGCGGTCAGGTTCGCGCCCTGCCCTGCGGCCATCACCACGATCATGGTTTCCCCAATCGCACGGCTGATGCCCAGCAATATCGCCGACACGATCCCCGGCAGCGCCGCGGGCAGGACCACTTGGCGCATGGTTTCAGCCTTGGTCGCGCCCACGCCCAACGATCCGTCACGCAGGCTTTGCGGAACCGCGTTGATCACATCGTCAGATAGTGAGGAAATGAAAGGAATAATCATGATCCCCATCACGACACCCGCCGCCAGCGCGGATTCAGAGGCCACGGTCAGCCCGATCGCCTCGCCCGAATTGCGGATCATCGGGGCCAGTGTGATTGCTGCGAAAAACCCGTAAACAACCGTCGGAATTCCAGCCAGAATCTCCAGCATCGGCTTGGCAATGGCGCGCACGGGCTTTGACGCGAAATCCGACAAGTAAATCGCGGCAAACAGGCCCACAGGAACCGCCACCAGCATCGCGATCACCGTAATCAGCAGCGTCCCGGCAAAGAGCGGCAGCGCGCCGACCTTTTCTGAATCCATTTTCCCCTCGAACACACCTGACAGCGGGCTCCAGTTGGTGCCAAACAGAAACTGATCAATCCGCCAGCCTATCGCCCCAAAGAACCGGGTGGTTTCAAAGATCAGCGACAGGAAAATCCCAACCGTGGTCAGAACCGCAATTCCGGCCATCATCAACAACAGGCTACGGATGATCCGTTCAGACCGATTGCGCGCGCGCCATTCGGCAGAAACCCGCTTCACCCCGAACCATCCGGTCAGAACTGAGATGCCAACGGTGACAACCAGCGAGATCCAACCCTGCAGTGACGACAGGCGACCAAAGCGGCCTGCAATCTCTTCGCGCAGCGGATCAGTGTCAGAGGCGACAAGACCCAGCGACAGCGCCCGCGCGTCATTCAGGATCAGGTTCCAATCCAGCGGGCGGCCATCAGGCAACGCGGCCTTGACCTGCGCCAGCAGCGATTGTTCAGCGATCCATCCGCCGACAACGGTCAGAACCAGCAGCACCCCCCAACCGGCAATCAACGTGCACAGCAGGCTGAACAGCCCATGCTGATGCGGACGTGAATGCAGCCGGGTACCATCCCCGTCAGCAATTGCCAGCGCCCGGTTGCGCGATCCCAGATAGGCCAACCCGGCGATCAGGGCCACAAGTCCGAAAAGGATCAAAGACATTTTCGCGGTTTCCGTCTGTGTCTTGTGGTCCGGTTGCGGACCGTGGGGTCTTCATTGAAAAACCGGGGCAAGGCGCGCCCCGGTCTTATCTCACATTATTGAGGCAACAATCAGTAGTTCGCCTCGGTCAGGGTCGGCAAATTGTCCACACCGTCCTGGTTTGCCTCCATCAGATCGCCGCTGACAGGGATCATGCCCAGATCGGTCAGATAGCCGTCTTCGCCGTTGTTATCGACGAATTCCTGCGCATATTCCAAAATGCCCGGAACCACATCGATATGGGCGTGCTTGATGTAAAAGAACATCGAACGCGACACCGGATAATCACCAGATGCGATATTGTCGAAAGTCGGCTCAACGTCGTCAATGATCGACCCTTTGATCGCATCAGCGTTCTGATCGAGGAAGGAAAACCCAAAGATGCCCAGCGCCCGGTCGTTTGCTTCCAGTTTCGACACGATCAGGTTGTCGTTTTCACCAGCTTCGACATAAACACCGTCTTCGCGGATCTCGGTCGCGATCTCGTCGCAGTTTTCAACACCTGCTTCGTGACAACCCTCTTCCATGACCAGCTCTTCAAACGCGTCACGGGTGCCAGAGGTAGGCGGCGGGCCCAGAACCTCGATTTTCACATCCGGCAGGGTTGGATCAATGTCAGACCACAGCTCTGGTTTCGGGCCATGCTCGGCCAGCGCTTCCCAAATCTGGGCGCGGGTCAGTTCGTAATCCGGGCCGGAATTGGCATTGGCAACAACGATCCCGTCATAGCCTGCAACGATTTCAGTAAACTCAACACTGTTTTCGGCGCACAGGGCCACTTCTTTCAGTTTGATCCGGCGCGAGGCATTGGCGATGTCGGGATTCTCTGTTCCAACACCGGCACAGAACAGCTTCAGTCCACCGCCAGAACCAGTGGATTCGACGACCGGGGTCGAAAAGTCGGTGCTGCGACCGAATTGTTCAGCAACCGCAGTGGCAAACGGGAATACAGTGGATGAACCGACGATACGGATTTCGTCGCGGGCAGCAGCAGCCGTCGCAGATACGGCAGCAAGCGCCAGAGCAGAGACGGTCAGTTTTGCGAAGGTCATTGGACACTCCTAAAAGTTTCATCAGTGATCGGTCATTCGATCTGCCGACTGTCTAGTCAGGCCGCGTGACGCTTATGCAAAACTTTTGTAACAGCCGTATGACAATCGGCAGGGCAATGTAACAGGACGATGAAATCGCCTGTGCCTCAGCGGCCCTGCCCTGCGGTCGACAACAATCGCCGGTCAAATGACACGGATTTCACCAATGCATATATGGGCTTACCCGTTTCCAGCCTCATATCACCCAATGATGCCCGTGTGATCCGCGCTCTAAGATGCCCTGCCCCGATATCAACGATTACTTCGGCAAAGGCCGTGTCGAGCTCTTCGTCGATCCGGGTGATTCTGCCGGGTAGCACATTCCGTATGCTCAACCCCTTTGGCGCCGTCAGGGCCAATGACACATCGCGTGCCCTGACTCTCAGCCGCACAGGGCTGCCCGCCGGGATTGTGACACCCGGTGTTTCCATACGCAGATCGCCGATGGATACCGTGGTAATGTGCAGTGCCCGATCCACGGCCTCCACCTGACCTTCCAATATGGCACTGGCCTCAAACCGCCCGGTGGCGGGCAAAATCGCCGGGCTGTCTAGGCAATCTCCCACCCCTCCCGCAACTACCATTTGGCCCCGATCCAAAACCACCATGTGATCGGCCAGTTGCGTGACCTCTGCCAAGGCATGGGTGACATAGAGGATCGGCAAGCCAAACCGCGCGGGCAGTTCGGCGATCAGCGGCAGAATTTCCGCCCGCGCCCGCATATCCAACGCTGCCAAGGGTTCATCCAGCAACAACAACCGGGGCCGCGACAACAGCGCCCGTGCCAGCGCCACTCGTTGGCGTTCGCCGCCAGACAGATCCGTCGTGCGCCGATCCAGCAAGCCACCGATCCCCATGGCCTGAACGGCATCAGCCATACCAATGCCATCTGGCCCGGCAGGCGCCCGACGCGTTGCAAAGTTCAGATTGCCCCGAACGCTCAGATGATCAAAAAGCCGCGCGTCCTGAAACACCATACCGACCCCGCGCAGATGCGCCGGTACCCGGCGGGCAGCGTCCTGCCAAACCTCCGCCCCAAACTGCAAACGACCGGTGGCCCCCTCTTCCAGCCCCGCGATTGATCGCAGCAGGCTGCTTTTGCCGGACCCGCTGCGACCAAATATGGCGGTGATCCCCTCTGCCGGGATATCCTGCGCCACCTGCAGGTCAAACCCCGGATGGGACAAACGAATATCAACCGACAGCGCGCTCATTTCCCTGCCCCCAGATGCACCGGAAAGCGGCGGTTCAGAACAAAGACCGTCAGCAAAGTGACAAAGGAAAACCCGATCAGAATCAGCGACAAACCATGCGCCTGCGCATAATCCAACACCTCCACCCGTTCATAGATGGCAATGGAAATCACCCGTGTTTCGCCGGGGATATTACCCCCCACCATCAGAACCACGCCAAATTCACCCAGCGTATGAGCAAAACTCAGGATTGCGGCCGTCAGATATCCCCGCGCCGCCTGGGGCGTGATCACCGTAAAAAACGCATCCCATTTCGACGCCCGCAGCATCGCCGCCGCCTCCATCGGTCTGCGCCCCAGCCCCTCAAACGCGGATTGCAAGGGCTGGACGGCAAAGGGCAACGAATAGATGACCGACGCCACCACCAGCCCGGTAAAGGAAAAGCTCAACGCCTGCCCGGTTAGGCTGACCCAGGCCCCGCCGATCGGATTGACCGGGCTGAACAGGATCAACAGGTAAAAGCCCAAAACCGTCGGAGGCAGGACCAGCGGCAGCGCCGTTATCGCCTCTATCACCGGTTTGATCCGCGCCCGCGTCTGCGACAACCACCAAGCCAAGGGCATGGCGATGACCAACAGGATCAGCGTCGTCAGCGCGCCCAATTGCACCGACAGCCACAGGGGGGACAGATCAGGCCAGCTCATTCAGGCACCTCATAACCGTGGGATCGAATAATCGCGCGTCCCTCTTCGGATTGCAGGAATTCCAGAAATGCAGCAGCAGCCTCACTCCCCGCGTCCAGCAGCACCGCATCCTGCCGGATCGGTTCATGCGCCGCTGCGGGAATATCCCAACGACTGCCCCCGCGCGATTGGGTCACCAAAAAAGAGGACGCCACCAGCCCCAGATCCGCATTGCCAGAGGCCACCATCGCCGCAGCCTGCCCGATGTTTTGCCCCAGAACCAACTGCCCGCTAGGGCGTGGCCAAGCACCGAAATGCATCAACGACTGCCGCGCGGCAACGCCATAAGGGGCAAGATCAGGATTGGCGATGGCCAGATGGCCGGACATCGCGCCCTGCAACACAGCGGGGCCATCAACGACATCCCGGGTGACCGACCACAGAGACAGCCGTCCCAACGCATAGGTGAAACGGCTGCCCGTTACGCCAAAGCCGTCTTTTTCCAGCAAGATCGGGCGCGCCTGATCGGCGGCCAATAACACGTCGTAATCCGCCCCATGCCTGATCTGCGCATAAAGGCCGCCGGTGGAGCCACTGGCCAAGATCACCTGATGCCCGGTTTTGCTTTCGAACGCCTCGGCCAAAACTTCTGCCGAGATCAGGAAATTGGCCGCCACAGCGACGCGGATTTCCTCGGCAACTGCTGCGCCCAATCCCAAACCCAATACCGACGCAATACCGACGCCGCACCGACGTGATATCCAAAGCCGTTTTGCAGGCCATGTCAGGGATTTGGCGAAAGACGTGAACATGCGCTGATATAACGGCCCCCGGCAAAAAAGGGCAATCCGCGATATGCGAATTGATTTGGCGCGCCAGTCTGCTATGACCCGCAAAACACCAGTTAACGGACCCGGCTATGGATCATTTTCTCTATCGCGACGGCACGCTCTATGCCGAAGACGTCCCGATCACGGACATCGCCGCCACTGTCGGAACGCCGTTCTATGTCTATTCTTCGGCCACTTTGATCCGGCATTTCAAACTGTTCGATGACGCGTTGGCGGGCACGGATCATCTGGTCTGTTTCGCAATGAAATCAAACTCTAACCTGGCGGTGTTAAAGTTACTGGCTGATCAGGGCGCCGGGATGGATGTGGTGTCAGGCGGTGAATATGCCCGTGCCCGCGCCGTTGGCGTGCCGGGCGATCGGATCGTTTTCTCCGGCGTTGGCAAAACCCGTGAAGAAATGCGCTTGGCACTCGAAGGCGGCATTCGTCAGTTCAATGTCGAAAGCGAACCGGAAATGGTTGTGTTAAACGAGGTCGCCCTGTCGATGGGCGCCACGGCGCCAATCACCATCCGCGTAAACCCCGATGTCGATGCCAAAACCCACGCCAAAATCGCCACCGGCAAGTCCGAAAACAAGTTCGGAATCCCCATCAGCCGCGCCCGCGAAGTCTATGCCTCTGCCGCCGCGATGCAGGGGTTGGATGTGGTTGGAATTGACGTTCACATTGGCAGCCAACTAACCGATCTTGAACCATTTCGCGCCGCTTACCTAAAGGTCGCAGAACTCACTCACGCGCTGCGGGATGATGGCCACAATATTCGCCGCTTGGACCTTGGCGGCGGGCTGGGCATTCCCTATGAACGTTCAAATTCTGCCCCGCCACTGCCCGTCGAATATTGCGATCTGATCAAGGAATGCGTTGGTGATCTGGGTTGCGAGATCGAGATTGAGCCAGGCCGCTTGATTTCCGGCAATGCCGGGCTGCTGATCAGCAAAACGATCTATGTGAAAGAGGGCGAGGATCGCAAATTCCTGATCCTTGATGCGGCCATGAATGATCTGATCCGCCCGTCGATGTATGACGCCCATCACGATATCATCCCCGTCGTGGAACCAGCCCCCGGCACACTGCCAGAGCCCTATGATATCGTTGGACCGGTCTGCGAAACCGGCGATACTTTCGCCAAAGGTCGCGATCTGCCGCCGATGATCACCGAGGATCTGGTCGCTTTCCGGTCTGCCGGGGCTTATGGCGCGGTTATGGCCTCTGAATACAATACCCGCCCCCTGATCCCAGAGGTTTTGGTTCACGGTGATCAATTCGCGGTTATCAGGGCACGTCCCAGCTTTGACGAAATGCTGAAACGCGATACCATCCCGACATGGCTTTGATGGGCACCCCCGCCCAAAAGCCGTGTCAGAGGACGCATGACCCCAGCTAACCGCCCCGGATACGGGGTGAAAAACGAACAATTTCAAGCGCATAAGCGTTTACACCGGCATCTGATCTTGTCGCGTTCTGGATTGGCTTGCGAACGGTTCACGCGGGCGTTTTGGCCGGTTTGGAGCGTGTTTTTTGTCGGCACCGGTGCGTTGATGTTGGGCGTTCAGGATCACATTTCGCTGTTATCCCTGCGGATTGTGGTCACTTTGGGAACATTTTCGCTGCTCTATTTCCTGATTATGGGTTCCCGCAACTTTCATCTGCCCACGATGGCAGAGGCCCGGGCGCGTCTAGATGAAACCATGCCCGGGCAACCGCTAGCAGCCCTGTCAGACAGGCAGCTGATCGGCAAGGTGGACGACGCCTCCCGCGCGGTTTGGAACGCGCATCAGGCCCGGATGCGAGAGGCCGCCAAAGGCGCCCGCGCGCCTGTCCCAGACTTGAAAATCTCTTATCTTGATCGCTACGGGCTGCGTTATCTGGCGCTGCTGATTTTCGTCATGGCTGCCCTCTTTGGCACCCCACACCGCGTTTCAGAGATCACCACCGTGGCCCAAGGCAGGCCCGCGGTGATAAATTCTGGGCCCAGTTGGGAGGGCTGGATTGATCCGCCTACTTATACCGGGCTGCCGACACTTTATCTCAACGATCAGCCCCCGGGGCAGCTGTCATTGGTTGCTGGCAGCGAACTGTTCCTGCGCCTTTATGCACAGAGCAACCAGTTGACGATCCGCCAGACGATTGCAGACACGCCACCCGACGCCGATCCGTCCCAGCCGGAACATCGCCTGATCGCAGCCCGTGATGGTACATTACAAATTGATGGTCCGGACGGTGCGGAATGGCAGGTCACGTTGATCCCCGACACTGCCCCAACCGTCACTCTCACCGATAGCATCGAAGTCTCCCTATCGGGTGAAATGCGCCAACCATTTCGGGCGACGGATGATTTTGGGATCGTGGCGGGCAATGCCCGGATGACGCTAGACCTGCCGACTGTGGACCGGCGCCACGGCCTGCGGGCTCAACCCGATGCCCGGGATCCCATCTCCCTTGAACTACCCCTGACCATTTCTGGGGACCGGCGCGATTTTGACGAAGTGCTGGTCGAAAACCTGTCTCAACACCCCTGGGCGGGATTGCCGGTGATCCTGGAGATATCCGTGACCGACGCCGCGGGCCAAAGCGGTCAGTCTGAACCGGTGTCCATAATCCTACCGGGCCGCCGCTTCTTTGACCTTTCAGCCAAAGCGATCATCGAACAACGCCGGGATTTGCTATGGTCACGCGCCAATGGCAAACGCATCGCCCAGTTGCTGCGCGCCAGCAGTCATCGGCCAGAGGATGCTTTCGATGACGCCTCAACCTATCTGATGCTCCGCACTGCAATTCGTCAGTTGGAGACAGCGCTGTCTGAGCGTCTGCAAACCGGTGATCAGGACGAATTGGCAGAGGTATTGTGGCAAATCGCCCTGCAGATCGAGGATGGCGACATCAGTGATGCGCTGGAACGTATGCGCCAGGCGCAAGAACGCCTGATGCAAGCCATGCGCGATGGCGCGACAGAGGCAGAGATCGCAGAACTGATGCAGGACCTGCGCGACGCCGTGCGTGACTACATGCGCCAGCTCGCCGAAAATCCCGAAAGCACGATTGATCAACCCAATTCCGGCGATATGCAAATGCTGTCCCAACAGGACCTGCAAGAAATGATGGACCGGATACAGGAATTGATGGAACAGGGCCGCATGGCAGAGGCAGAAGAGTTGATGCGTCAATTCCAGCAAATGATGGAAAATCTGCGCATGACCGACCAGCCCGGGCAATCCGGCCAGGGCGAAGGGCAGCAATCGATGGAAGACCTGTCAAAAACTCTGCGCGAACAGCAGGGCCTGTCGGATGAGGCATTCAGGCAATTGCAGGAACAGTTCAACTCTGGCCCGCTGGCCGGGCAAAGCCAGGGCAACACCGGTCGCAGCGGCGGCGACGGGCGCGGACAAAACCATGATGGTCAGGGCCGCGGCAACAGCGGGGATGACGGATCCGGTAGACAAGGCGCACAACGCGGCGAAGAATCGTCTGATGGCCCAAATGCAGGCCAAAGCCTGGCCCAACGCCAGCAGGCCCTGCGCGATGAATTGTTGCGTCAGGAACAGGGGCTGCCGGGTGCAGGCTCACCAGAAGGCGACGCCGCCAGAGAGGCGCTTGATCGCGCAGGTCGCGCCATGGAAGGTGCCGAAGATGCCCTGCGCCAGGATGATTTCGCCCGCGCACTGGAAAATCAGGCTGATGCGCTAGAGGCATTGCGTGACGGTATCCGCAATCTGTCAGAAGCACTGGCCCAAGGGCAAAACCAATCTGGATCGCAAAATGGGCAAAGTCAGGCTTCCACCGATAGCACCGATCCGCTGGGGCGCAATTCCGGCACAAATGGCGCTATGGGATCAAACGAGGTAATGGGCCAAGGCAAAAACATCCAAGAACGCGCGCTGGAACTGCTGAAGCACCTGCGCGATCGCTCGACGGATCAGGAGCGATCGAAAAAGGAACTTGATTACCTCAAACGCCTGCTTGATCGGTTCTAAGGGCGATCAGTTCCCGGGCCAGCGCCTCGATATGTTCGGTCCCGGTCCCGCAGCAGCCCCCTAGACTCTTGATGCCAAAGGCAGAGCGAAGGCCCGCCATATTTGCCCCGAAATCCTCTGGTGCTTCGGTATCCAACTCCTCCAGCCCCTCCAATTCCTCGGGGCTTTTGGCGGAGGTGTTAGCGTTCAACTCCACTACTCGTGCAGCCGCCTGTGGATGGCGATCAGCCGTCACCCGCAATGCCGCTGCAAAAACCGACGCATGTACACAGTTCGCTGCATAACTGTGTGGCGGGCGTTCGGTTTCATTATCGATGCGATCAATAACTTCGGACAGGAATGTGCCATCCAGCAACGTCCCATCGGGCCGCAAGACAAAGCTCAACTGATACGGCAAACCTGTGCGAGCCATTTCCTGTGCAATACCCAAAGCTTCTTGGGCATTTGGCAAAGTGAAGGCCGACAGGTAATCCACACCAGCACCGGCCAAAGCCTCGATCTGCGTGCGGTGAAAGATGCGCGCCTCATCGGCTGTGGGGGCTTCTTCCGGCAGGTAACCGTCCCCCTTGGGGCCGGTGACGCCGCAAATCAGGATTGGCGCGGCATTTGCCCCGTATCCGTCACACAGATCGCGCATGAACTGCACCGCATCCGCATTCACGTCCTCTGATGCATGACCAGATGCCGCAATTCGCGCCGCACTTGTGCGCCAAGTAGGCGTGCCCGCCACCATCGGTAACCCGTACCGCTGACCAATATCCAGATATTCCCGATGCGTATCTGCCAGCACTTGCTGACCCAGATCGTCATAAAGAAACCCGGCATGGGCGATCATCGGATCAAACGCTTCCGCCCCGCTGCGGCGCAAGCGTTCATACATGGACCCTTCGCCCAGCAACAGATCGTGGTGATCAAGACATGTGTTGGTCATTAGCCCCCATTATGCAGAAATTTACGACAATCTTAACACGATCCAATCAACCAACAAAAAACAGGCGCACCATTGGCGCGCCTGAGACGTGTTCAACGGGATTCTGGCAGCTTATTTCTGCCGAATACGGCCATCAGTATATGGCTGGTATGAGGGGTGAGAGCCTAAATACTCTGCCGTGACATCGGCCAGATCGGGGCCAAAATCATAGGCATTGTCGGCATCGCGGAACATTTTATAGCCGTCCCCACCACCACGGACAAAATTGTTGGACACCAGCGTATAGGTCGCGGCAGGATCAATTGGCACCCAATTGCCCCCATTAATCACCAACACTTCGCTCACCCGGCCCTCATTCGAGGCAACCGAGGGATCCCAGACAAACTGCAGACCCGCCACCTGCGGGAAGCGGCCTTTGACCTCTTCAACCTGGCTCACCCCGTTTTCTAGCGCATCAATCACCGTCTGGCCCGACACCTGGAAGGTGGACAGCGTGTTTTGGAATGGCAGCACAGTCAGCACCTCGCCCATTGTAACCTCACCGGCATCTATAGAGGCCCGCAAGCCACCGGAATTGGCAATCGCAATGGTCACACCCTGATCCTGGACACGGTTCAGCATTGCGTCAGCAACCAGATTGCCCATGGCACATTCCTGCACCCGACAGACGTCGCGATTGCCCTCTATCGCGCTGTCTGCATTGGCAACTACCTTGTTGCGGATCTCATCCAATGGCACGGCCAGTTCGGCAATCCGCGCAACTGTTCCCGCGTCCTCTGCCACCGCTGCATCCATGATCAGGGGCTCACCTACAGCCTCTGTCAAATTGCCATCATCATCAAAGGTGACGTTCAACTCGCCCAGAAACTTGCCATAGGCATAGGCTTGCACGATCACGGTATTGCCGACCATGGTTGGGTATGGCCCCACCGCGCGGTCATTGATGTTGGACAAAAGTGTATTGGAATGCCCACCCACGATCACATCGACGCCCGTGGTTTCCGCCGCCACACGCTGATCGACGACATAGCCGGAATGGCTAAGAACAATAATCTTGTTCACACCCTCGGCGCTCAGCCGGTCAACTTCTACCTGAACCGCGGCCACAGGATCGGTGAAGGTCACATTCGGACCGGGGCTCGCCAGATCATGTGTGTCCTCGGGCGTCAGGCCGATCAGGCCCAGCTTCTCGCCGCCCTGCTCGATCACAACGGACTTTTGGATCGCATCAGCAATTAGCGGCTCACCACCAAACTCGGCATTGGACATCAGCACGGGAAAACCGACGGTATCCACGAAACCACGCAGCACTTCGGGGCCATCGTCAAATTCGTGGTTGCCCACGGTCATGGCGTCATAGCCCATCTTGTTCATCATCTCGGCCGCGACAGCACCTTTGTAATAGGTGTAGTACAGCGTGCCCTGAAACTGATCCCCTCCATCGACCAGAATCGAATTGTTCGACCGTGCCCGCGCATCAGCAACCGCGCTGACCAACCGGGCGGAACCGCCAAAACATTTGCCTTCTGCGTTATCTTCCGCGCCACAGCCCGAATCATATTTCGAGATCGGCTCAAACCGGGCGTGGAAATCATTGGTGTGCAAAATGGTCAGGGAATACTCTGCCATTGCCATGCCCGAGGTCAGGGCAAGTGCTGCGGCTGAGAGGAGTAATTTATTTGTCATGACAAACCTCACTGTTGATGGCCAGAGAGTGACTCTGCCTTCGTCCAGAGTCAAAACCTGATGCACAGCATGACGCCACGTAGATGCGGGTGCTTGACGCTGACGCAGCCTTTAGGCATGTGGGGCCCATGCTGATTTACAAGATATTCCGCGCAGATGAATGGGCCACGCTCCAGCGTGACGGCCAGACCACAGGCGCCCCCGTCGATATCGCAGATGGCTATGTGCATTTTTCAACCGCGACGCAGGCGGCTGAAACCGCAGCCAAGCATTTCGCGGGTGAGGATGGCCTGACCCTACTGGCCTGTGATACCGATTTCATGGACGATGATCTGAAATGGGAAGTCTCGCGCGGCGCGGCGCTGTTTCCCCATCTTTACCGCGAATTACGTATGACAGATGTTGTTTGGCATCGCCCCCTGTCGCTTGGCCCCAATGGCCATGAATTTCCAGAGGATATGAAATGAGCATGCGCGAAAAAATCGGCCTCGCCGCGCTGCACAGGCTCGATCCCGAAACCGCCCACGCCCTGTCAAACAAGGCGCTGAGGGCGGGCCTTGCCCCTCTGCCCGGAGCGATCTCCTCTGATCGTTTGAAAACCGAGATTGCAGGTCTTTCGCTGCCCAACCCGGTGGGGCTTGCCGCAGGTTATGACAAAAATGCCGAAGCGATCGCCCCCCTGACCCGGGCGGGATTTGGATTTGTCGAGGTCGGCGCCGCCACCCCCCGCCCGCAGCCGGGCAACCCGAAACCTCGCCTGTTTCGCCTGACGCAGGACCGCGCCGTGATCAACCGCTTTGGCTTTAACAATCAGGGGATGGAGGTGATTGGCACACGGCTGGCCCAACGCCCGGCCACCGGCATCGTCGGCCTGAACCTTGGCGCCAATAAGGATAGTGCTGACCGGGCCGCCGATTTTGCCCGCGTCCTGACCCATTGCGGTCCGCATATCGATTTTGCCACGGTGAACGTGTCCTCCCCCAACACCGAAAAACTGCGTGATCTGCAAGGGGCAGAGGCGCTGTCGGCCCTGCTGACGGGTGTGATGTCCGCCCGCAGCGAACTCGCGAAACCTATTCCCGTATTCCTGAAAATCGCGCCAGATTTGTCGGATACAGAGATTTTCGAGATTGCCGATGTCGCTCGAACAACGGGCATTCACGCCATCATCGCCACCAACACCACATTATCACGCGATGGGCTCACCAGCCCGGATCGCGATCAGGCGGGTGGGCTCTCCGGCGCGCCGCTCTTTGAAAAATCCACCCGCGTTCTGGCGAAGCTCAGCAAAGCAACCGACGGCCAGATCCCCTTGATCGGCGTTGGTGGGATCAGCTCTGCAGAAGATGCCTATGCGAAAATTCGTGCAGGCGCATCAGCGGTACAGATTTATTCCGCCATGGTCTATCAGGGCCTGTCTTTGATCCCGCGTATCGCCCGTGGCCTCGATGACCTGCTCGCCCGGGATGGCTTTGCACATATCTCCGATGCCGTCGGCACAAACAGAGAGGACTGGCTATGACCACCATCTGGCACAACCCACGCTGTTCAAAATCCCGCCAGACACTGGCGCTGTTGCAGGAACGTGGGATTGAACCCAAACAACGCCTGTACCTAACTGACGGCCCAAGTGCCGAAGACATCCGCGCCGTTCTGGATATGCTGGGCAAACCACCGGTTGAGATCATGCGTTCCAAAGACGCGCTGTTCAAAGAGCTCGGCCTGACCAAAGATACCCCTGATGACGATCTGATTGCCGCCATGGCGGCAAAGCCCGCGTTGATCGAACGCCCCATCGTCATCGCCAACGGCAAGGCCGCCATGGGCCGCCCGCCAGAGGCAGTGTTGGATATTCTCTGATCACAGATCAGGCGCCGACCCGCGCCTCCAACCGTGGATAGGCCCAGCCCAACGTCAGCCCGCGCGTCAGGTTCAGAACCATCAGCGCCAACCATAGCCCGTGATTGCCGAAACTCGGCAACAAGATTGCCAGCGCGATCACGTAGACCAAGACCGACAGGATCATCATCTGCCGCATCTCTCGTGTCCATGTGGCGCCCACATAGATGCCGTCAAACATCCAGGACGCGATCCCGATCATAGGGGCAACAACGACCCAAAGCAGATAGATACGTGCCTCGGCCCGCACCTCTGGCGCAGTGCTCATCAGATCAATGAGTGCAGGCCCCAATATCCAGAAAAACAGGCCCAGCAGTATCGCACCACCTACTGCCCACTGGCTGGCCATGATCGCCGCACGCCTAAGACGTGCCCGCGACCCCGCCCCGACCGCGGCCCCCACTAAGGCCTCTGCCGCAAAGGCAAACCCATCCAGCGCAAAGGCGGTGATTTCCAGAAACTGCACCAACACCTGATTGGCGGCCAGTGTCACATCCCCCAGCCCCGCACCCAGAAACAGAAAGCTGGCAAAAGATACGGTCAGCAGGACGGAACGCACCATGATATCGGCATTCACCGTCAGCATCCGCCGCAGGCGCACCGGGTCAAACACCCGCGCCCAATCGCGCCACTGATCCCCGGCAAAACCCGACCGGCACAGCCACAGACCCAGCACCAGACCCGTCCATTCCGCGATCAATGTGGCGATGGCCACGCCTTCCACCCCCCAGCCCAGTTTCAGGACAAAGATCAGATCGAGCATGATGTTCAGCCCGTTCATCCACAGCTGTAGAACCAACACGCCCTTGGTCCGTTCCACGGCAATCAACCAACCGGTGACGGCATATAGGGCAATCGTTGCTGGTGCCCCCCAAATGCGGATCGACAGATAGCTGCGCGCCAGCCCCTCAACCTCTTCTGACGCCGGCGCTAACCAAAACGCCCCGGCAAACACCGCCGCCTGCACCAAGATGAACAACACCCCCCCGACAGCGCCGATCATCACGCCGCGCATCAATAGCGCCCCGGCCTCTGCCATGTCACCAGCCCCACGCGCTTGGGCAACCATCCCGGTGGTGCCCATGCGCAGGAAACTGAATATCCAGTAAAGTGTGGACAGGATCACTGCCCCGATCCCCACCGCCCCGATGGGGGCCGCCAACCCCATTTGACCGACCACACCGGTATCGACCGCGCCAAGAATGGGCACCGTTGCGTTGGACAACACGATCGGAACTGCAATCGCCAAAACACGGCGATGGGTCAGTGGGGCCTCGGCCCCTTTCATTTGGGTCATTCGGCGCTTGGCATCAGGAAATGCCCGGTGGCCTGCGCGATGGGACGTTCTCGATTGTCCTGCCATGCCTCGACATGGACAGAGGCATAACGCCGCCCAAATCGGTTCACCCGCGCCCGCGCATAGGCATCCCTGGGCAGACCAGACCGCAGATAATCCACAGTGATATCAATGGTTTTGGGCAAGGCAATGGGTTGGTCCTGCGCGATCACCTCTCCGCCCGCCATTCGTGTCCACAACTGCCCCCAGCTTAGCTCTGTAATCGCGGCAATTTCCAAAAAGGATGCCGTCGCCCCGCCATGCAAGGCGGGCAATGCGGGATTGCCGATCAGTTTGTCGGCAAACGGCAAGATAGCAGTCAATTCATCGCCGCGCCGATCAAACCTTACCCCCAAAAACGCGGCATAGGGCACCTTCGCGACCAATGCCTGCAACGCCGCATCGCGTTGTTGTTTGATTTCCTGCACCGGTAGAGGTTTGATGACCATCACTTCGCCCCCGACGTTGCTGAAACATGGTTCAGGGTGAAGGCCGCAGCGGCAGAGGCCACCGGGCGGGCGGCATCCTCGTCCAACGCCTGTGCCCGAACAAAGGCAACGGAACGCGTGACATGATAGCATTCAGCCCTCGCGACAATCCGCTCACCCGGCTTGGCCGGACGCATGTAATCGATACGCAGATCCAGCGTGGCCGTCATGATTGTCCCTTTGGGATGGCACATGACCGAAACCCCGCAACACGTATCCAACAGCGCAGACACCGCACCACCATGAATGACACCGGATTGCGGATCACCGATCAACTGCGGATCATAGGGCATTTCCAACACCGCGACCCCTTCTTCGGCGCTGATCAATTTCAGCCCCAGCGCCTTGGAAAAAGGCAGTGCATCGACCAACTGCTGCGAAATCATCTTACCCATCACCCGAATTGTGTCGCCTCTACTTACGGGAACCAAAATTCTCGGCGCAAGCCCCTTTGTATTTTCATCCAACGCTGAGCCGCCTATAAACAGACGGTGAACTGCGCAAACACCGACTCAATGAGCACATGAAAGAAGACACGCAAAAAGAGACCCGCCTGAGCTTCAAGGATATGTGCGCCCGGTTCGAGGTGACGCCGCGAACATTGCGCTATTACGAATACATAGAGCTTTTGTCGCCCAACAAGGTTGGACGCAGCCGGTTCTATGGCCCACGCGAAGTCGCCCGCATGGTTCTGATCCTGCGCGGTCGCCGGTTTGGCTTCAGTCTTGAAGAAATCCGCCAGTGGCTGTTGATCTATGAAACCGAAGGGACGCAGGCACAGCTTCAGACCTGGATTGAGCATGCTGATCGGCAATTGATCGAATTGGACAAGCAGCGCCAGGAACTGGATGACACCATCGCCGATTTGCAAAAGTTGCGCGATGAAACGATCGCATTGCTGGATTAACGCACTTTCCCAAAACTCACCCCGAAATTCAGCCCAACTCGGCATGAACACGCAGGCCTATCCGTTTGGCAGATGATTTGTTAATGTGCATTCAAGATAATGACGTAACGTAAACGTCAACAAATTTGACGCCACGTAATATCTTCACCTTGGCTGGTTCGGCCCTATTTGTGTTAAACTTGAATACGAGAACAATTGGAACATACTCATGACGCAGGAAATCTTGACCATTCGCGAAATGTGCGATGCGTTTGATGTCACCCCGCGCACGCTTCGATTTTACGAAGCCAAAGAATTGCTGTTTCCTCAGCGCATCGGACAAAAACGCCTCTATGACGCACGTGATCGGGCCAGACTGAAGCTTATTCTGCGCGGCAAACGGTTTGGGTTCAGCCTCGATGACATTCGTGAATTGCTGAACCTCTACGATGTGGGTGATCAGCAATGGACACAATATAACGCGGTCTACAATGCCTCTAAAAAACGCCTGGAAGAAATGGTCGTCCAGCGCGACGAACTGACAGAGGCGATTGACGAGTTAGAAGAGCAATTGAAGTGGGGTGAACAGGTCCTCGCCTCGATGAAAAAACCCAACACATAACGGAGCATGAAATGCCCATCTACACCGCGCCGACACAGGATTATCGGTTTCTTTTGCATGACCTGTTGAAGGTCCAGAACAGCGACATTCCCGGATATGACGAGCTGGATCCGGCGTTTACCTCTGCGGTGCTAGAAGAGGCAGGCAAACTGGCCTCTGATCTATTAACTCCCCTGAACGTCGTCGGGGATACCGAAGGATGCAAACTGGAAAACGGTGTGGTTCGAACGCCCAACGGGTTCAAAGATGCCTTTGATCAGGTGCGCGAGGGTGGCTGGACCGGTCTTGATCTGCCGACTGAATATGGCGGACAAGGCATGCCGCATCTGATGGGGGCTGTTCTGAATGAAATGTTCAGCTCTGCCAATCAGGCTTTTACCATGTATCAGGGTCTGACGCATGGCGCCTGTTCGGCCATCGTCGCCCACGGCACCGAAGAGCAGAAAACAAAATACCTGCCCAACATGATCTCCTGCACCTGGACCGGCACCATGAACCTGACAGAGCCGCATTGCGGCACCGATCTGGGCCTGATGCGCACCCGGGCCGAACCGCAGGGCGATGGCAGCTATCAGATCACCGGGCAGAAAATTTTCATCTCTTCCGGCGAACACGACATGGCAGAAAACATCATCCATCTGGTACTGGCCAAAATCCCCGGCGGGCCAGAGGGGATCAAGGGCGTGTCGCTCTTCATCGTGCCCAAGTTTCTGGTAGATGACGATGGCAGCCTTGGCGCGCGCAATGGCGTTGCCTGCGGAAATATCGAACGTAAGATGGGCATTCATGGCAATTCGACCTGCGTTATGAACTTTGAAAACGCCACCGGCTGGCTGTTGGGCGAAGAACATAAAGGCATGCGCGCCATGTTCACCATGATGAATGAGGCCCGCCTGGGTGTCGCCGTTCAGGGTCTGGCCCAGGCAGAGGTCGCCTACCAAAACGCCGTGATCTATGCCAAGGAACGTGTGCAAGGCCGCGACGTGACCGGTGATAAAAACCCCGATGGTCCCGCTGATCCCCTGATCGTGCATCCCGACATCCGCCGCAACCTGATGGATCAGAAAAGTTTTACCGAAGGCGCCCGCGCTTTCATCCTGTGGGGCGCGATGATGATCGACCGTTATCACCGGATGGACGATGACGCCGCCGATGGACTGATCAGCCTGCTGACCCCAGTTTTGAAAGGGTTTCTGACCGACAAGGGCTATGACATGACTGTGCAGGCCCAGCAGGTCTTTGGCGGGCACGGCTATATCGAAGAAACCGGTATGTCCCAGTTCACCCGCGATGCCCGGATCACCATGATTTATGAGGGTGCAAACGGGGTTCAGGCGTTGGATTTGGTCGGCCGAAAGTTACCGCAAGACGGTGGCAAGCACGTGATGGCCTTTTTTGACTTGATCAAATCTTTCTGCAAGGAACACAGCGAAAACGAAGCCATGGCCGAGTTTGTCGAGCCTTTGAAAAAGGCATCCAAGGACCTGCAGGCCGCCGGAATGTATTTCATGCAAAACGGCATGAAGAATCCAAACCATGCGCTGGCCGGGTCCTATGACTTCATGCATCTGGCCGGTCATGTCTGCATGGCGTTGATGTGGGCACAGATGGCCAAGGCCGCACAGGATGCGCTTGACAATGGGGCCTCTGATACGGCCTTCTTTGAAACAAAACTCGCCACCGCGCGCTACTACATGGCGCGGCAACTGCCTGCCACAACCATGCATCTGGCCCGTATCGAAAGCGGGGCGGACACGGTGATGGCGCTGTCGGCAGATAACTTCTGAATAGGCATGTTCCCGGGCATGTCAGCAAAGGGAAATGACATGCCCAAACGCCTGCGCCTGACCCGCCGATTTCCCGTCGCCATGACAGAAGACGGCTATCGCAATCTGCGCCGCTTCGCGGCTGAGGCCGGGTTGGATGAGGGCGAGGCGCTGTCCTTTCTCTTTGAAAATTTCAACAGCGTGACCGATCACGACAACCTGACAACCCGACTGCGAATTTTTAACTCAGAGCTAGAGGCACGCAAACGTTAACTCTCACCCCTGTTTTCTTTTTGGCAAAAATACTCTTAGTTCAACCATGCCGCCGGGACGTCCGCGCATAATGACAGGACCAGATCATGACCATTCAACTCTACTGCTTTGGCGAAAGCGGAAACTCTTACAAGGCAGCGCTGACGCTGGAACTCGCCGGGTTAAAATGGGAACCGGTTTTCGTAGATTTCTTCCGGGGGGAGG
This sequence comes from Roseovarius sp. YIN77, assembly GCF_057219155.1. Taxonomy (NCBI): domain Bacteria; kingdom Pseudomonadati; phylum Pseudomonadota; class Alphaproteobacteria; order Rhodobacterales; family Roseobacteraceae; genus Roseovarius; species Roseovarius sp. YIN77. The sequence continues at coordinate 171,406 of NZ_JBXVVI010000002.1, read as the reverse complement.
CGCGAAGCCCGGAATTCATCGAAAACATCAACGCCATGGCAGAGGTTCCGGTTCTGATTGATGGAGATGTCAAAATCACCCAATCCGGTGTCATGCAGCACTACATTACCGAAAAAACCGGCCTTTTTGACGGTACCACACCCGAAGAGCAGCGCGAGGTCCTGCGCTGGCAATTTTGGGACAATCATAAAATGTCCAGCCAGATCGGCGTAACACGGTTTTTGATGAACTTCCGTGCCGAAGAAAAGCGCCCGCAAGAGGTCATCCGTTTCATGCAGGGACGGCTAAAGGTGGCGTTTGGCATTCTGGACAAGGCATTGGAAGATCGCAATTGGCTGGTGGGCAATGGCCCAACCCATGCTGATCTGTCCTGCTGCAGCTACTTGTTCTATCCCGAACCTTTTGGTTTTGACCGCGCCGATTGGCCTCATATCGATGCCTGGCTTGACCGGATCGCCGCCCTGCCCGGCTGGAAACATCCTTATGACCTGATGCCGGGCAACCCATCGGATCGCGATTGATGGGCTGTGCCTGCGACAGTTATTTGCCTAACGGCTTCGCAACGCAATCACGGCACCTGAAATCACGATGATCACGATCCCCAACGCCGACAGGGTATCTAACGTAGAGCCCCAAAGCAGCCAAGCCCATCCGACGGCAAAACCCAGAAATGAATACTCGAAAACGGCGATGTAAGAGGCGTCTGCCACCAAATACGCCCGGTTGATGAAGTTCACCGCCGCAATTGACCCAACCACCTGCAGCGCCAGAACGCCCCAGAACACCGCTGTCGGCGTCACCCATCCCTGCATCAGAAATGCCGTTTCAGGTTCTGCTGACACTGTGGGCACAAAGGTAAACCATATCAACCCGATCACACCGCATAGCCCCAACCCGAAAAATCCGGCAACGGTTAGACAAAAAGCATCCTCTTGCGAACACAACTTGCGCGTCAACAACATGGACAAACCATAAAATGCCCCGGATGCAATTGGCATAAAAGATAACAAAGACAGATCCTGCGGATCCGGCCTTAGAACAAGCAAGACCCCAAAAAATCCAGCCACCATGGCGGCAATCCGAAACCGGCCAATCCGGTCGCGATAGATCAGGACAGAAAACACCAAAATCCAGATCGGCGACGTGAACAACCCTGCCGCCACTTGCGAAATAGGCAACATTCCCAATCCGGCAAAATAGATCACCATGCTCACAGTAAAGGTGGTGGAGCGCAGCAAGACCGGCCCAAATCTGCGCGGCCTCATCCGCGCACCCGTCATTTTGGCGAACAGCAGAAACACCGGCAACATCAGAACAATCCGCATTGCGTGAAACTGCCACAGCCCGGCGTCTTGCATCGCTCTTGGGAAGAAATTGTCAACAAATGACAAAAGCAACATGCCGATCAGGATAAAGCTCGCCCCGCGCACGATCTGATTGTGAACTGTCCCGGACATTGCCTGCTCCCTCTTCTTGTCCGACTGCTACAGAGGGTTGGTCGGAACTGCACGGCTTTTTTCGACAAGACTGTAAAATCCGCGACGTGGCGCGTTGTGTGACCGAGCACGCTCATGTAGATTGCGCGCAGGCAGAAACAACAGGCAGGACTGCCCGTCACATGACGGCGCTCAGCAAATATCAAAGGCTTGAATCCACCGGATTGTGGCGCGAAGCCCCCGACGCTCAGCTGCGGGAGGTCATCGTATCCTTTGGGGATGCCACGCTGATCCTGTCTGACAAAACCGAAACCGCGTTGACACATTGGTCGCTGGCCGCACTTCGTCGTCTGAACCCACGCCAACGCCCTGCGGTCTTCACCCCCGATCCCAACGGCACCGAAACCTTGGAGATCGAAGAGGATCTGATGATCCGCTCAATCGAAAAAGTAATCAGTGCCGTGTCGCGCAAACGACCGCGTCCGGGCCGCCTGCGCCTGTCGGGCCTCGTGCTCAGCATCGCTGTGGTCATTGCGCTGGCGGTGTTCTGGTTGCCCGGCGCGTTGGTCAATCACACGGCAAATGTGGTGCCCGATGTGACCCGCCAGGCGCTTGGACAGCAGCTTCTCGATAACATTCAACGTCTGTCAGGGCGCCCCTGTCACAGCCCCGGTGGTGTTGGCGCGCTATCCGCCCTTCAGCGGCGCTTGGCCCCCGATTTCAGCCAGATCGTGATTTTGCGTTCGGGGGTTACGGAAACGGCCCATTTACCGGGTGGGATCATACTGCTGAACCGCGCATTGGTAGAAGATTTCGAAACACCCGAGGTGCCAGCCGGATTTGTACTGGCAGAGGCACAGCGGGCTGAAACCGTCGATCCGCTGGAACGCCTGCTTCAGGTTCTTGGCCCGGTTGCGACATTCAGGCTGCTGACCTCTGGCAAGATACCCGACGACGCCCTGACCACCTATGCCGAGGATTTACTGACAACCCCGCGCACGTCGGTTGATCAGGATGATTTGTTGATACGTTTTCAGACCGCCGGGGTCAGTTCGACACCCTTTGCCTATGCTGTTGATGTCTCAGGAGAGGCCACTTTGACCTTGATCGAGGCTGACCCCACGCCACAGGGTCAGGCCCGTCAGGTGCTCAGCGATGGTGATTGGGTCAGCCTGCAGAATATCTGTATCGAATAAACGGCTTACTTGGTGCCGAACATCCGGTCGCCTGCGTCCCCCAAACCCGGGGTGATATAGCCGATCTCGGTCAGCCTTTCATCCAACGCCGCCGTTACAATTGGCACATCGGGATGTGCCTCACGCATCCGCGCCACGCCTTCCGGGGCCGCCAACAGGCACAGGAACCTGATGTTCTTTGCACCTGCCTGTTTCAACAGATCAATCGCCGCAACGGATGAATTGCCCGTGGCCAGCATCGGGTCGACTGCAATGACCAACCGATCCTCCAGCGCATCGGGAACTTTGAAATAGTATTGCACGGGTTGCAACGTTTCCTCATCGCGATAGAGCCCCACAAACCCGACCCGGGCCGACGGGATCAGCTCCAGCACTCCGTCTAAAAGCCCGTTACCGGCGCGCAGGATTGAAATCAGCGCCAGTTTCTTGCCCGCCAGAACCGGTGCATCCATATCTGCCATTGGGGTGGTGATCCGCTTGGTGGTCATTTCCAACTCGCGCGTCACCTCATAGGCCAAAAGCTGGCTGATCTCACGCAAAAGCTGGCGAAAGCCTGCCGTGGGCGTGCCTTGCTGGCGCATCAGCGTCAGTTTGTGCTGTACCAGCGGATGATCGACGATGGTCAGATGTTCATTCATGTCTGTATTCCCTTGCTATACTGTCCACCGTCAGGTCGGATCAGCGATAAAACTCTTGCCCGGCCCTTGCACCGGCACCCCCAGATGCGCCGCGACAGAGGCCGCGACATCCACAAAACCGCATTGGCCGATCTGGCCCTGCCCACACCCCCGCACCACCACTGGCACCTGTTCGCGCGTATGATCCGTGCCAATCCAGGTCGGATCATTGCCATGATCGGCAGTAAAGACGAACATATCGCCCGGACGCGACCGGGCAAAGAGGTCAGACAGGCAATCGTCAAACCATTCCAACGCGCGGGCATAGCCCGACACATCGCGCCGATGGCCGTATTGCGTATCAAACTCGACAAAATTGGCAAAGGTCAGGCTGCCCTCGGGCGCATGATCAACCAAATTGCCCAAATGGGTCATCAATTGCGCATCACTGCCCTTGTGCAACTCATCAATCCCGCGCATCGAAAATATGTCACCGATCTTGCCTACGGCCTGCACCCGGCGCCCTGCCCCCTGTACCCAGTCACACAAGGTGGGTGCGGGCGGTTCAATGGCGATATCCTTGCGGTTGGTGGTGCGCTGGAACCCACCCTCAACCGACCCGATAAAGGGCCGCGCAATAACTCGTCCAACCCGCATATCGTGCAGCAAAGGGGCCAACGCCTTGCACATGGTCAACAGCCGCTCCAACCCGAACGCCTCTTCATGCGCGGCGACCTGCAACACGCTGTCGGCAGAAGTATAGCAAATCGGCCAACCGGTCCGCAGATGCTCCGCCCCGAAATCATCAATCACCTGCGTGCCAGAAGCATGACAATTGGCTAGCGTTCCGTCCGTCCCCGCCGCATGTGCCAACGATGCCATTAGATCGGGGGAGAAGGCGGGTTGCGTATCAGGAAAAAAATGCCAATCCCACGGCACCGGCACACCCGCCAGCTCCCAATGGCCCGATGGCGTATCCTTGCCCCTGCTGACCTCGCGCGCGACGCCCCACCGGCCCGTCGGTTCCGCCACCAAGCCCGGCGTTTCGATCCCGGTCGACAGCCGGATTGCCGCACCCAGACCCAATCCATCCAGATGGGGCACACGCAACGGCCCGCAGCGCCCATCCTCTGCCTGTCCAGCCGCACAGGCCTGAACGATGTGACCCAGCGTATTGGCACCGGCATCAGGCACGTCGCCATTAAAAAACTGATCCGCATCGGGTGCCCCACCACACCCCACCGAATCCAGTACGATCAGAAAGGCCCGGCTCATCCCGCGATCCTTTCGATGATCAGAGGCGTATCCGCCGGGGCCTCCCCGATATCGATCGCGCCCTGCACGGCCCGAACCGCGGCCTCTGCCGCCATACGATCCGCCGCATGCACCAGCGCGAGCGGATCACCGGCCTCTATCCGGTCCCCCAGTCGCAAAACTCCAGACAAACCGACAGCAGGATCAATCGCGGCCCCGTCAATCAGCCGCCCGCCGCCCAGTTCAACCACACAGTGCCCCAACGCCCGGCCATCCATCGCCCGAACATGACCCGCATTGGGCGCGGGTACATCCATAATTACTGGCGCCACGGGTAAATAATCCTGCCACGCCTCGCAGAAATTCGCAGGACCACCTAGCGCCGTGATCATCCGGCCAAACCGATCCATCGCGCGGCCGTCGCCAAGGGTGGTACGGATCGCCTCTGCCCCTTCCGCTGTATCCGCCGCCAATCCGCCCAGCGCCAGCAACTCCCCACCCGATAGGCAGGTCAGTTTTGCCAAGGGTGACCCCGACTGCCCCTCCAAGACGGCCATGCACTCCGCAATCTCCAGCGCGTTACCCAACGAAGGCGCCAGCGGCTGATTCATGTCCGTGATCAGCGATACGGTCCGGCACCCGGCCCCATTTGCCGTTTCCGTCAATGCCCAGGCCAACGCCCGGGCCTCCTCCAACGACGGCATGAAGGCACCTGATCCGCATTTCACATCCAGAACCAGACCGTCCAACCCGGCAGAGAGTTTCTTCGACAGGATCGAGGCGGTGATCAAATCAATGCTTTCCACCGATCCCGTAACATCCCGGATGGCATAAAGCCGTTTGTCCGCTGGCGCGATCTGTCCCGTCGCACTGACAATGGCACAACCGATATCCCCCACCATTCGGCGCAGGGCAGTCTCATCCAATTGGGTGTTCACGCCGGGGATCGCCTCCAGCTTGTCCAGTGTTCCACCGGTATGGCCCAACCCGCGACCCGATATCATCGGAACATAGGCTCCGCAGGCCGCCAAAGCAGGCGCCAGTGGGATAGACACGCAATCCCCCACCCCGCCAGTCGAATGTTTATCCAGCACCGGCCCCGGTAAATCCCACCGCAACACATCACCGCTATCACGCATGGCCTCTGTCAGCGCAACGCGCCCGGCTTCACCCAACCCGTTTAAAAAGGCCGCCATGGCAAAGGCACCGGCCTGTGCATCTGATACCGCACCGCTAGCCAGACCATCAGCAAACCATCGCAGCTCTTTCGCGCTCAGCTTATGCCGATCCCGCAACCGTGCTATGATCCCTGCCGCATCCACTGATCAGACGTTGCTCATGTGATCCAGAGTAAAGGACCCGGGCAACAATTCGGCAACCGTCAAGGTAACGCTCTGCCCACCGGTTGTGGCCAATGTCACCGGTACATCCCGGTCGGCAAATTCTGCAATTTTCTGTCGACAACCCCCACAGGGTGGCACCGGGCTCGGACTATCAGCAATCACCGCGATCGCAGTAATTCGCGTGTCACCAGCCGCAATCATCGCCGCAATGGCGCCGGCCTCGGCACAGGTCCCTTCGGGATAGGCCACGTTTTCGACATTACAGCCCAGATGGCGATTGCATTCAACACTGTCGATGGCGGCCCCGACCTTAAACCGCGAATAAGGGGCATAGGCGTTTTCGCGCACCAGACGTGCAGCTTCTGTCAGCGACATCTCAAACTCCGGTTTTGATCACATGGTCAAACCTGATCGCTTCTGCGCCGCGATGCAAGCCCAGAGCCACCGTTACAGATCAGATTTGCAAGTTTTCCCTAAAACCGCTACCAATTTCCCTAGATCACAAAAAACACACTGAATTATTTGGTTTAACGTTAAACCATATTCACAGGGAGGCTCTGATGAGCAACGACACCGACAACCAGACGCCCGCCCTGAATTACCACGAACTTCCAAAACCCGGGAAACTGGAAATTCGCCCGACCAAACCAATGGCCAACGGGCGCGACCTGTCCTTGGCCTATTCCCCCGGCGTGGCCGAGGCCTGTTTGGAAATCAAAGCCGACCCGGCCAATGCCGCACGCTATACCGCCCGTGGTAACCTTGTGGCGGTTGTGTCAAACGGCACGGCTGTATTGGGGCTGGGCAATATCGGTGGTCTCGCCTCCAAACCAGTGATGGAGGGCAAGGCCGTCCTGTTCAAGAAATTCGCCAATATCGACTGTTTTGATATCGAGGTGAATGAATCCGACCCAGAAAAGCTGGCCGATATTGTCTGTGCGCTGGAACCCACATTCGGCGCCATCAATCTGGAAGATATCAAAGCTCCCGACTGTTTTATCGTTGAAAAGATTTGCCGCGAACGGATGGGCATCCCGGTCTTTCACGACGATCAGCATGGCACCGCCATTGTCGTCGGGGCTGCCGCCCATAACGCCCTGCATGTGGCGGGCAAAAAGTTCGAGGATATCAAAGTCGTCTCTACCGGCGGCGGAGCTGCGGGCATCGCCTGCCTCAACATGCTTCTGAAATTGGGCGTGAAGCGGGAAAATGTCTGGCTCTGCGATATTGAGGGGCTTGTTTATGAGGGCCGCACCACCGAAATGACCCCGCAAAAGGCCTGCTACGCGCAAGCGTCAGACCTGCGGACGCTCGATCAGGTGATCGAGGGGGCGGATCTGTTCCTTGGTCTGTCGGGTCCAGGCGTATTGAAGGCGGAAATGGTTGCCAAGATGGCGGCTCAGCCGATTGTCTTTGCCCTGGCCAACCCAACGCCAGAAATCATGCCGGAAGATGTACGCGCCATCGCCCCCGATGCCATTATCGCCACGGGCAGGTCCGATTACCCCAATCAGGTTAACAACGTCCTCTGTTTTCCCTTCATCTTTCGCGGTGCATTGGATGTGGGCGCGACAGAGATCAATGACGACATGCAAATCGCCTGCGTCGAAGGCATCGCCGCCCTGGCCCGCGAAACCACCAGTGCGGAGGCCGCCGCCGCCTATAAGGGCGAAAAACTGACCTTTGGCCCCGACTATCTGATCCCCAAACCCTTTGACCCACGACTGATCGGTGTCGTCGCCAGTGCTGTGGCCGGGGCTGCCATGACATCGGGTGTGGCTGCGCGACCCGTCACCGATATCGATGCTTACCGCGCGCAACTGAACCAATCCGTCTTCCGCTCCGCCCTGATCATGCGCCCGGTGTTTGAGGCCGCAGCCAAGGCCAGTCGCCGGGTGATCTTTACCGAGGGCGAGGACGAACGCGTCTTGCGCACCGCCTATGCGATGCTGGATGAAAGTGTCGATAAACCGGTTCTAATCGGTCGGCCCGACGTGATCGAACGCCGCTGCCAAAAGGCCGGTTTGAAAATCCGTCCGGGCATCGACTTTGACATTGTTAACCCGGAACGAGACAAACGCTATCGCGACTATTGGCAGACCTATCATCACCTGATGGCCCGGCGCGGCGTCACCCCGGATCTGGCCAAGGCGATCATGCGCACCAACACAACCGCGATCGGCGCGGTCATGGTCCAACGGGAAGAGGCCGACAGCCTGATTTGTGGAACATTTGGCCAATATCTATGGCATCTCAACTATATCACCCAAATTCTGGGCACGCGTGAACTTTCCCCCATTGCCGCCTTGTCGCTGATGGTTCAGGACGAGGGGCCCCTTTTCGTGGCCGATACCCATGTGCACCCCGAACCCACACCCCAGCAGATTGCCGACACCGTGATCGCGGCGGCCCGCCACGTGCGCCGTTTCGGTGTCGAACCGCAAATCGCGCTGTGTTCCTACTCTCAGTTTGGCAACCACAATTGCGATACCGGCCAGCGGATGCGCAGTGCGATGGAGATACTGGATTCGCAGCCGCAGGATTTCATCTACGAGGGCGAGATGCACGTGGATGCCGCATTGGACACCGACATTCGCAACCGGCTTTTGCCCTGCACGCGACTAAAAGGCCCCGCCAATGTTCTGATCTTTGCCAACACCGATGCGGCAAGTGCGGTGCGCAACATCATGAAAACCCGCGCCGGCGCGCTGGAGGTCGGACCAATCCTGATGGGTATGGGCAATCGCGCGCATATCGTGACGCCCTCAATCACGGCACGCGGTCTCTTGAACATGTCTGCCGTGGCGGGAACTTCGGTCGCTGACTACGGCTGATTTCCAGCATCTGTCAGGTACAGGTTACGCTCAGCAATCCACGAATCACGATAAACACCGTCAGGTAAAGTTTGCACGTCAATGATTTGCAACTTTGCAAACCATCACAGATTGCTTCTTCAAACGCTAAATTTCTTGGGGTTTGCAAAAATTTGCAATGCTGCTCAGCAAATTTGTGCAAATTGCCTGCGCCAAACTGTCATGGTAGCGTTCACAGGGCTTGCCTGAACGATCTTCGCTTCTTACACCAAGGCAATCGCAGGGAGAGAATACCATGGTATACAAAGAAGTGTATGACAGCTGGACGTCGGATCCTGAATCGTTCTGGATGACGGCGGCAGAGGCGATCGATTGGGACACCCCGCCCTCGAAGGCACTGTTTGACGACAATGCCCCCCTTTATGAGTGGTTCGTCGATGCCCGGGTCAACACCTGCTACAACGCCATAGACAGGCATGTCGCGGCAGGCCGGGGCGATCAGGTTGCAATCATCTATGACAGCCCGATCACCGACACCAAACAGAACATCACCTATGCCGAACTTCAGACCCGCGTCGCCAGTCTCGCCGGGGCCTTGCGCGCCAAAGGCGTGGAAAAGGGTGATCGCGTCATTATTTATATGCCCATGGTGCCACAGGCGTTAGAGGCGATGCTGGCCTGTGCTCGCCTGGGTGCGATCCATTCCGTGGTCTTTGGCGGGTTCGCCGCCAATGAATTGGCCGTGCGCATCGACGATGCCCAGCCCAAGGCGATCATCGCCGCCTCTGCCGGGATCGAACCAAACCGGGTGATTGCCTATAAACCGCTTCTGGATGGTGCCATCGACATGGCCCAACACAAGCCGGAACTCTGCGTGATCTTTCAACGCGATCAGGCACCGGCCGACCTGATCCCGGGTCGTGACTATGACTGGAATGATATCCAACAGGGCGCCACCCCCGCCGATTGTGTCCCGGTCGAAGGCAACCACCCTGCCTATATCCTCTACACTTCTGGCACCACAGGCCAACCCAAGGGCGTTGTACGCCCGACTGCGGGCCATCTGGTGGCGCTGAACTGGACCATGAAAAATGTCTATAACGTTGATCCGGGTGAGGTCTTCTGGGCCGCGTCTGATGTGGGCTGGGTCGTCGGCCACAGCTATATCTGCTACGCCCCGCTGATCCACGGCAACACCACCATCGTGTTCGAGGGCAAACCTGTGGGCACCCCGGATGCCGGCACCTTCTGGCGGGTGATCTCCGAACACAATGTCAAAAGCTTCTTCACCGCGCCCACGGCATTCCGCGCGGTCAAACGCGAGGATCCAAATGGCGCGTTTATCAAAAAATATGACCTGAGCGGGCTAAAGGCCGTATTTTTGGCCGGAGAACGCGCCGACCCCGACACGATCCAATGGGCCCAGGCAAAACTGGGCGTTCCGGTAATCGACCACTGGTGGCAGACCGAAACCGGCTATGCCATTGCATCAAACCCACTGGGGATAGAGGAACTGCCGATCAAGCTTGGCTCCCCCTCTGTGCCCATGCCGGGTTGGGATGTGCAAATTCTGGATGAGGCCGGGCATCCGATACCGGCGGGTGAATTAGGCGCAATTGCGGTGAAACTCCCTCTGCCTCCGGGCACGCTGCCGACGCTCTGGAATGCCGAGGATCGGTTCCGCAAATCCTATCTTGAACACTTCCCGGGCTATTACGAAACCGGCGATGCCGGCATGATTGACGAGGACGGATATCTTTACATCATGGCGCGCACCGACGACGTGATCAACGTCGCCGGTCACCGCCTGTCCACCGGCGGGATGGAAGAGGTTCTGGCCAGCCACCCAGATGTCGCCGAATGCGCGGTCATTGGCGTGACTGATACGCTGAAGGGCCAATTGCCGATGGGGTTTTTGTGCCTGACCAGCGGGGTAACAAGAGACCACGCCGAGATCACCGCCGAATGCGTCAAGCTGGTGCGTGAAAAGATCGGACCGGTGGCGGCCTTCAAACTGGCCTGTGTTGTCGATCGCCTGCCCAAAACCCGTTCCGGTAAAATTCTGCGCGGCACAATGGTCAAGATCGCGGATAGCGAAGCCTATAAAATGCCCGCCACTATTGATGACCCGGCCATCTTGGATGAAATCAAAGTCGCGCTTCAGGGTCTGGGGTACGCAAGGTAGGGGCGCTGCCCCTCTGGCCCCTTGGGCCATTCACCCCGAGGTGTTTCGGGCGAAAGGAAATAGCGGGGATTTGCTCAGGCGGGCTCCCACAATTCTATCGGATTGCCTTCTGGGTCAGACAGGCGCGCAAACTTCCCATTTGGCAGATTCTCACCGCGTATCACCTCTATGCCCGCAGATTGTAGTTGCGCGATCATCGCCTCCAGATCCCGAACCCTGAAGTTCAGCATGAATTGCAGCTGTTGGGCCCCAAAATAGGCGGTGTCCGCGGGGAACGGGGCGAAGTGCGTGGGGCCTGCCTGTTGCTGCCAGGGCTGCGTTTCATAATCCCCCGGCACCTTGTCGACCCCCAGGTGAGTGGCATACCACTCTGCAAGGGCTGCGGGATCTTTGGCCCGAAAGAAAACACCCCCGAACCCGTCCACTTTTTCCATTCTGCTGTCTTTCCATTTGGTGCTGATTCCGGTCTGCAGTCTATCATGTGAACGAAAAATCGCCGATCCCGACGCGGCGAGGACGTCGTGCGTCGATTTTGCCCTGTTTTCTGCCGCATCGATTCTGTAAAGACAGCCCGAGAGCTAAGGGTAGGCTTAGATTCTAGGCCGCAACTAAGGAGACACACGCCCATGAAGGTGCTTGTACCTGTCAAGCGCGTGATCGATTATAACGTGAAAGTCCGTGTTAAGGCGGATGGCAGCGGTGTCGATCTCGCAAACGTAAAAATGTCGATGAACCCGTTCGACGAGATTGCCGTCGAACAGGCCATTCGCCTGAAAGAGGCCGGTCAGGCTGACGAAGTCGTGGCCGTGTCCATCGGTGTCAAACAGTCTCAGGAAACTCTGCGCACCGCGCTGGCCATGGGCGCCGACCGCGCCATCCTGGTTGTGGCTGCCGACGACGTGCACACCGATATCGAGCCTCTGGCCGTTGCCAAGATCCTGGCCAAAGTGGTCGAGGAAGAGCAGCCCGGCGTTGTTTTGTGCGGCAAGCAAGCCATCGACAATGACATGAACGCCACCGGCCAGATGCTGTCTGCGCTTTTGGGTTGGTCGCAGGGCACTTTTGCCTCTGGTCTGGAAATCGAAGGCGACAGCGCGAAAGTCACACGCGAAGTTGACGGCGGTCTGCAAACCATTAACGTGAAGATGCCCTCCATCATCACCGTTGATCTGCGCCTGAACGAGCCGCGCTATGCGTCGCTGCCCAACATCATGAAGGCCAAGAAAAAGCCACTGGACGAGAAAACCGCCGCCGATTACGGCGTCGATGTCTCCCCACGCTTGGAAATCGTCAAAACCGATGAACCCCCGGCCCGTGCCGCAGGTGTTGTTGTTGGCTCTGTCGATGAGCTGGTCGAAAAACTCAAAGAAGCGGGGGCTCTGTAATGGCTGTTCTTCTTCTCGCCGAAGTCAACAATGGCGAACTGTCGCTGGACGCAACCGCCAAGGCCGTTGCCGCCGTGTCATCGCTGGGCGATATCACCGTTCTGGCCGCAGGTGGCACCGCTGCCGCTGCTGGTGACGCCGCTGCCAAAATCGATGGCGTCAGCAAAGTTCTGGTTGCCGAAGATGCCTCGCTGGGTCACCGCCTGGCCGAAAGCACCGCAGCGCTGATCGTGTCTCTGGCCGATGGTTATGACCACATTGTCGCCCCGGCCACGACGGATGCGAAAAACGTGCTGCCCCGTGTGGCGGCTCTGTTGGACGTGATGGTTATCTCAGACGTATCCGGCGTCGTTGATGGTGATACGTTCGAGCGCCCGATCTATGCTGGCAACGCCATTCAGACCGTCAAATCCCGCGACGCGAAGAAGGTCGTCTCCATCCGGACTGCGAGCTATGACGCTGCTGGCGAAGGTGGCTCTGCCGCTGTGGAAACGGTTTCTGTTGCCGCTGATCCAGGTCTCAGCTCCTGGGTCGAAGACAAGGTCGCCGCCAGCGATCGTCCGGAACTGACCTCTGCTGGTGTCGTTGTGTCCGGCGGCCGCGGCGTTGGCTCCAAAGACGACTTTGCCCTGATCGAGGCTCTGGCCGACAAATTGGGTGCGGCTGTTGGCGCGTCCCGTGCGGCTGTTGACTCCGGCTATGCCCCGAACGATTGGCAGGTTGGTCAGACCGGCAAGGTTGTCGCCCCTGACCTTTATGTTGCTGTCGGTATCTCTGGTGCCATTCAGCACCTCGCCGGGATGAAAGACTCCAAAGTCATCGTCGCGATCAACAAGGACGAAGAGGCCCCGATCTTCCAGGTTGCCGATTTCGGCCTGGTCGCCGATCTCTTCTCTGCTGTACCGGAGTTAACCGGGAAACTGTAACCCGCAACCCCAATGAAATTGATAAGCCCCGCTTCGGCGGGGCTTTTTGATTCGCCGATTCGCATCACTCACACGATTCAACTACGCACACGATTGAATGTTGCGAAGCTCCTTCAAGAAATTTCGAAAAATTACCCCCACACTTGACACATAGAGCACCTAAGCGACACCTTTGTGTTAAAAAGCGAACTCGAATCGTGAACAGCCAATAATGAAACTGCAAACTATTCAGTAAGTTAGGGAGTAACGATCTTGCGCTAGGCGCAAAAAATACAGGCCCCAAAAAATATAAAACTCTTGCAAGAACGTAATGCTTGGGCCAGTTTGCGCCGCATTAGTGCACTATAATAGCACTAAATTCACTATAGGAAACAAGGGAAGGGTGAATCTAATGGGCTTTCTAGAAAGTATCTTCGGCCTTGTAGGCGACCTGACCTGGGGGTGGGCATTGATCCCATTCCTGGTGATTTTCGGCCTATTTCTGACCATTGCTACTGGCTTTGTTCAGTTCCGTTACTTCAAGCGCATGTTCCGCGTTCTGAAGGGGGACAACCAGTCAGACGACCCCAATACGATCTCCGCGCGCGAGGCACTGTTTGTGTCGATCGGTGGTCGTGTTGGTGGTGGTAACATCGCAGGCGTCGCCGTCGCCATCACACTCGGTGGGCCCGGCGCGGTCTTTTGGATGTGGATGATTGCCATTGTCGGCATGGCCACCAGTTTGGTGGAATGTACGCTGGCGCAGGTTTTCAAGCGCAAGCAAGAAGATGGATCCTATCGTGGTGGTCCTGCGCGGATGATCATGTTTGGTCTGGGCAAAGACTATAAATGGCTTGCGGTGCTCTATGCGATTTGTCTGATCGCTGCGTTCGGCATCGGTTTCCCGGCGTTTCAGGGTAATACAGTGGCAGGCGCTGCTGAAAACTCCTGGGGTCTTAGCCGCTATATCACCGGCGCTGTATTGACCGTTGGTACCGGCTATATCGTTTTTGGCGGGATGCACCGGATTGCAAAAGCCTCTGACATCATCGTTCCGGTCATGGCTATCGGCTATATCGCCATGGCGCTGATCGTGATTGTCATCAATATCGGTCAGGTTCCGGGAATCTTCGCCATGATCGTCTCCAACGCTCTGGGCTTCGAAGAAGCCGTCGGCGGTGGCATGGGCGCCGCAATCGCACAAGGTCTGCGTCGCGGTCTGTTCTCGAACGAGGCTGGTCTGGGTTCTGCACCAAACGTTGCTGCAGCAGCAGACGTGAAACACCCGATTTCGCAAGGCATAACGCAGTCGTTCTCGGTCTTCGTCGATACGATTCTGATCTGTAGCTGTACTGCTTTCGTCATTCTGATGAGTGACGTGTACCAGCCGGGCGTAGATATCGACGGTGTTGTTCTGACCCAGAACTCCCTGGTTGACCACCTGGGCAGTTGGACACAGCATTTCCTGACCATTGCTGTACTGCTGTTTGCGTTCAGCTCGATCATCTACAACTACTATCTGGGTGAAAACGCGTTGTCGTTTATGACACCGGCACCTTCGGCGTTGTTGATCTTCAAGTTCGTACTGATGGCAATCGTGTTCCTTGGCGCTGCGGCACCGGGTGCGACATCGATCTTCTTCTTCTCAGATCCGATGATGGGCGTTTTGGCTCTGGTCAACTTGTTGGCCCTGATGATGCTGTTCCCGATCCTGCGCCGCGTGCTGCGTGATTTCGACGAACAGCGCAAGGCAGGCGTTGATCGCCCGGTCTTCAATCCGGAAAACTTCCCGGATCTGGACCTGGATCACACAGCCTGGCATCACAAAGACGCCAGCTAAGCCTTAGCATAAGAAAACGAAAACGCCCGGCATCACACCGGGCGTTTTTTTTGTGAGTGCCTGACCCGCGTCAGTCCAGATCCTGATAGCAAATAAAGATGGGATCCTTCACCCGCGAATACACTGCCCTATGCGCAGATTCTGATGGCTCTTGGTGGGCGTAAAGCAGCTCCACCGCCTTATCGACCGTTGGCCGATCCTTGAACGTCATGGTGACAAAATACTGGTGGTCGCGTTCAGCATCCGTATCCATCGCGGTGTCGCTTTGGCGTTTCCCAATCGGCCCCGACCCGACAACCAGATTGATGCCCTTCATATAATCCACAAACCCATCGAACGCCGTGCGAAACTCGTTCAACTCAATTCCCGGCTTCAAGTTAAAACAGGTCAGCATGTGAAACATCTGGTCAAATCCTCCAATTTAAAATCGGGTGGTCCATCCTAGGCTCGCCCTTTCCTAGCGTAGCGAATGACAGTCTGTTAAATAAGATGGACGTGAATTATCTAATTATTAAAGTAATCTGAATAATGCCTGACGCGCCCATGTCCGATATTGCCACCTTTGTGGCCATTGTTGATCACGGATCAATGCGCGCTGCGGCTGCGGCTTTGGCGGTCAAACCGCCCGCAATCACATATCGGCTGAACCGGTTAGAAAGGGAGCTTGGCGTTTCACTGCTGCTGCGCACCACACGGTCTGTCGAACTGACAGAGGCTGGCCAGCGATTGTATCGGCGCGCCAAACCAGCGCTCAAGGAAATAACAGAGGCGATGTCTGATGCGCGCAGCACCAGCACAACACCCCGGGGCACCCTGCGCATCGCCCTGTCGCATATCGCATTTCGCTATACTTTGGCGGACCATATTGCAGAATTCCAAAACCTTTACCCCGACATCCGTCTGGATCTTTCCTTTGACGATGTTCTCGTTGATTTGGCCGAAGGCGGCTATCACGCGGGCGTTCGGATTGGCGATCTTCTGGATCAGACTATGATCGCAATCAGGCTAACCAACCGCAGACGGATCGTCCATGTCGCCTCGCCCGCATACCTTGATCGGAACGGGCGCCCGAACAAACCCGAAGATCTACTGAACCATCAATGCATCCTGTACCGATTTGGCACGACAACCCGTCGGCAAAGTTGGGAATTTCAGGGTCCCGAAGGTGTGACAAAAATGGAGGTTCGCGGCAACATCATCGTCAACAATTCATCCGCTCAGATCGACGCTGTAAAGCAAGGGCTTGGGATCGGGTGGTTTGGCGAGAAAATCGTGGCGCAAGAGATCGGCAATAAAGAGCTAGAGGTCATCCTGGCCGATTATGCCCTGGAACGCCCACCCTTCTATTTATACTTCCCAAAGGAATACAAAGACCTGAAAATTCTCAGGATCCTGATCGACTTTCTGGTGTCAAAGCGACCCCATCAAAGATGAAGGCAGACGACCCATTTCATTTGACCAAACTTCCTTTCGGTAATTGCCCCGAACCGCCCTTGTGGCGGCGAGATAACGACAACGCGCCGCAGGCGCTCCGTCAGGTCACACGATCCGCATCAAACTCCGCCATGAACCAATCCAGTACGGCCTGCACCACCGGACGGCGGGCGTGTATCGGGGGCGGCAGCAGGTAATAGCCTTCCACCATCTTCGCCCGGTGCTCAAACGGGCGCACCAACGTGCCGCGTTCCAGCCCGTATTGGGCGACGCTGTCATGGGCCATCGCCAACCCGGCCCCGTGCTGCGCCGCAGTGATAGAGACCAGATAGGTTGAACAGGTATGTATTTGGGCCCCATCGGGCAAAGTTTGCCCCTGATCCTTCAGCCACCTGTCCCAATTGTCCAAAACGCCCGCGCAATCAAACAGCGGCCCATCCTTCCAATCAGGATTTCGGGCGGCGGTTTCTGGGCTGCAGACAGGATAAAAATGCTCCGCGCCAAGCCGCCGGGCCGAATCCGACATATCGCTTGGCCGACCAAACCGGATTTCAATATCTGTGCGCGGCGTGCCGTGATCGGTGTCCCAGATCGTGTTGACGATATCCAGTCGCACCGCTGGATGTGCCGCGATCAACCGATGCAGGCGCGGGGCAATCCAATAGGCGGAAAAGGACATATTGCATTGCAAGGTCACCGTGGATTTTGATCGTTCCTGCA
This sequence comes from Roseovarius sp. YIN77, assembly GCF_057219155.1. Classification (NCBI taxonomy): domain Bacteria; kingdom Pseudomonadati; phylum Pseudomonadota; class Alphaproteobacteria; order Rhodobacterales; family Roseobacteraceae; genus Roseovarius; species Roseovarius sp. YIN77. The sequence continues at coordinate 154,278 of NZ_JBXVVI010000002.1, read as the reverse complement.
CGAAGCTCCGGGTGCCAATGGCCAGAATGTCAAACGCCTCGCGCACCGTGGGCAGATAGTTTGACCCGGCCACTGACAGGCGCAAGGCACGCGTATCGCGAATAAACAGCTGCTGACCCAGAAAGTTTTCCAGGCTGCGCACATGCTGGGAAATGGCTGATTGCGTCAGGTTCAGTTCCTGCGCCGCCAGGGTAAAGGACAAATGCCGCGCCGCCGCTTCAAACGCGCGCAACCAGTTCAACGGGGGCAAAGCATCATTGGCCATCAGAAAACCCACACATCAGTTTTCCTAATGTGTGGGTTGATCATCTGATCCTGTCAAGCAAATCAGGCCGTCGCAGCACCCTCTTCGATCCCCAGTGGGGCGGGCAGATGCGCCAGCATCTCGATCGGGCAAACCTGTAGGAAGCTGGCCTTTTCCACATCCCAGTGCTGCAGAATATCGGCCGCGCGCTGGCTGCCGGTTTCCTCAAAATGGCGCTCGATCAAGCCTTTCAGCTGATCTTCCCAGTGATCGACGGTTACCGGGCAACTGACCAGTGTTTCGGCATTCATCAGAACCTGTGCCTTGCGGTCAGGATCATACAGATAGGCCATACCGCCGGTCATCCCGGCCCCGAAATTGGCCCCGATCCGGCCCAGGATCACGGCCACACCGCCGGTCATGTATTCACACCCACAGGCACCGCAGCCCTCGATCACCACCTTGGCGCCAGAGTTGCGCACCGCAAACCGTTCCCCGGCCCGGCCAGAAGCAAACAGATAGCCATCGGTCGCACCGTACAGAACCGTATTGCCAATGATCGTGTTTTCCCCGGCTTCCAGCGGGCTCGACATTGGCGGGCGTACAACTATGGTGGCACCCGAAAGGCCCTTGCCGACATAGTCATTGGCATCGCCCGAAACTTCGATCTTCAGGCCCGGTGCGCCAAAGGCCCCCAGCGACTGCCCGGCCGATCCGGTCAGTTTAACGGTCAGGTGATCCGGCTGCAGTGTGTTTCGCATCCCGAACTTCTGCACGATATGGCTGGACACCCGCGTACCCACCGTCCGATGGGTGTTCTGCACCGCATAGTGCAACTGCATCTTCTCGCCATCATTCAGGAACCGCGCCGCGTCACGCACGATTTCTGCGTCCAGCGTATCGGGCACGGCATTGCGTTCCTTACCGCGGTTATAGGCGATCTCGTCAACGTCACTGACCGAAATCAATAGCGGGTTCAGGTCCAGATCGTCCAGATGGGCAGAGCCCCGGCTGACCTGAGACAACAGATCGGCCCGGCCAATCACCTGATCCAAGGACCGCGCCCCGATTGAGGCCAGAATTTCCCGCACTTCGGTGGCGTAAAAGGTGATCAGGTTCACCACCTTGTCGGCATTGCCGGTGAACTTGGCGCGCAGCGCCTCGTCCTGCGTACAAACACCGACCGGACAAGTGTTGGATTGGCACTGACGCACCATGATACAGCCCATCGCGATCAGGGCGGCGGTGCCGATGCCGTATTCCTCTGCCCCCAGCATCGCGGCCATCACAATGTCTCGCCCGGTCCGCAGGCCGCCATCGGTGCGCAAAGTCACCCGTTCACGCAGGTTGTTCATCGCCAGAACCTGATGCGCCTCTGTCAGGCCCATTTCCCACGGCAGACCCGCATATTTGATCGACGTCGCGGGCGACGCGCCCGTGCCGCCATTGTGACCAGACACGAGGATCACATCCGCCTTGGCCTTGGCCACACCGGCGGCGATGGTCCCGACACCCGATTGCGCAACCAGTTTCACCGTCACCTTGCAGCGCGGGTTGATCTGTTTCAGGTCATAAATCAGCTGCGCCAAATCCTCGATCGAATAAATATCGTGATGCGGCGGCGGGCTGATCAGCGTCACGCCCTTGGTGGAATGGCGCAGGCGCGCGATCAGATCGGTCACCTTCATGCCCGGCAACTGGCCACCCTCCCCCGGTTTTGCACCTTGGGCGACTTTAATCTCCAGTTCTTCGCACTGGTTCAGATATTCAGCGGTAACGCCAAAACGCCCCGACGCAACCTGTTTGATCTTGGCCGACGGATTGTCACCATTGGGTTCCGGGTGGAAATGCGCGGGGTCTTCGCCGCCTTCGCCACTGTCGGATTTCGCCCCGATCCGGTTCATCGCCACGTTCAGCGTTTTGTGCGCCTCTGGCGACAAGGCCCCCAGCGACATCCCCGGCGTCACGAACCGTTTACGGATAGAGGTGATGCTTTCCACCTCTTCCAGCGGAACCGGTTTGCCCAGCGGCTTAATATCCAACAGATCACGCAAATGGATCGGCGGGTTGGATTGCATCTTGGTCGAATACTGTTTCCACATTTGGTAAGATGCCCGCGTACAGGCCGCCTGCAGCATATGCATGGTCTGTGCTTCCCACGCGTGGCTTTCACCGGACTTTCGCGCTTTGTAAAACCCGCCGATGGGCAGCACATCCAGACCAGACCGCCAGCCTCTGGCATGGATTTCCTCGATCTTGCGTTGAATACCTGTGGTTCCGATCCCGGAAATACGGCTGACAACCCCGGGGAAATATTCCGCACACATGGCGCGGCTCAGGCCTATTGCCTCAAAATTCAGACCGCCGCGATAGGACGACATGACCGAAATCCCCATCTTGGCCATGATTTTCAACAGGCCCTGATCGATGGCATTGCGATAGCGCCCGATCACGTCTGTCAGGGATCCCTCGATCAATCCGCGGTCAATCCGATCGGCCAAACTGTCCTCTGCCAGATACGGGTTTACGATGGTCGCGCCCGCCCCGATCAGAACCGCAAAGTAATGCGGATCGATACATTCCGCCGACCGCACACTCAGCGAGGTAAAGGTCCGAAGCCCCTTGCGGATCAGCCAGCTGTGGATTGCGCTGGTCGCCAGGATCATCGGCAGGGCCGCGCGATCCTCATTTTGCGCCATATCGCTTAGAACCAGATGGCCAGCGCCAGAACGCACTGCATCTTCGGCCTCATCGCGAATGCGCGTCAACGCCTCGGACAGCGCCCCGGCCCCACCACCAGCGGGGAAGGTGCAATCAATGGTGACCACCTGATCAGCAAATTCACCCAACAGTTTGTCAAACTGCGCGTTGCCGACAAAGGGGCTCTCCAGCACGATGATCTCTGTCTGGCTGCTATCCTCATCCAGCACGTTCTTCAGGTTGCCGAACCGGGTCTTTAGGCTCATCACCCGGAATTCGCGCAGACTATCAATCGGCGGGTTGGTGACTTGGCTGAAGTTCTGGCGGAAAAAATGGCTCAGCGGTCGGTACTGGTTTGACAGAACAGCCGATGGCGTATCATCACCCATAGAGGCGATCGCCTCTTTGCCATCCTCGCCCATTGGGGCCAGAACCTGTTCCAACTCTTCAATCGTGTAACCGGCGGCGATCTGACGCTTGCGCAGCTCGGCGCCAGCATGGATTGCCGTTTCCGTTGTCGCAGCCAGATCGGCATCCATCTCATGGATTTTCCCGACCCATTCACCAAAGGGCAGCGCCCGGGCCAGCTTGTCCTTGATCTCCTTGTCGCGATACAGTTCTGCCTTTTTCATATCCACGGCAATCATTTGCCCAGGGCCCAACGCGCCTTTTTCGCGCACAGTGCCCTCATCAATCGCGACCATTCCGGCCTCGGACCCGGCGATCAACAGGTTGTCTCCCGTCACCACATAACGCATCGGGCGCAGACCATTTCGATCCAGCCCCGCACAAACCCAGCGCCCATCTGTCATCGCCAATGCCGCTGGGCCGTCCCACGGCTCCATGACAGAGTTGCAATAGGAATACATATCGCGCCAGGCCTGCGGCAGCTCCACCGCCTGCTTGGACCACGACTCCGGCACCAACATGGTTTTTGCCATCGGTGCCGACCGGCCAGCGCGCACCATGACCTCGAACACCGCATCCAGCGCGGCAGAGTCCGACGACCCAGAGGCCACAATCGGTTTGATATCCTCTGCCAGATCCCCAAAGGACGCCGACGCCATGCGGATTTCATGGCTCTTCATCCAGTTCAGGTTGCCCTTTAGCGTGTTGATCTCACCATTATGGGCCAGCATCCGGAACGGCTGCGCCAACCACCACTGTGGAAACGTGTTGGTGGAATAGCGCTGGTGATAAATGGCAAAGGCCGATTGGAACCGTTCATCCATCAGGTCCGGGTAGAACACCGCCACCTGTTCCGCCAGCATCATACCCTTGTAGATGATCGACCGGCAGGACAGCGACGCGATATAAAGCCCCTGGATCCCCGCAGCGGTCACCGCCTTTTCAATCCGACGGCGGATCACGTAAAGCTCGCGCTCGAAATCCTCTTCCTCCAACCCCTTGGCATTGGACAGCAGAATTTGTTCGATCTCTGGCCGTGTCGCGTTGGCCTTTTCGCCCAGACAGGTCACATCCACCGGCACATGACGCCAGCCATAGATTTTGTAGCCCATCCGCAGGATTTCCGTCTCGACAATCGTCCGGCATTTTTCCTGCGCGCCAAAATCCGTGCGTGGCAAAAACACCTGCCCCACAGCCATCAACTGATCATAATGCGGTTCATGTCCCGTGCGGCGTACCTGATCATAGAAGAACGACGCCGGGATCTGTACGTGAATACCCGCGCCATCGCCGGTCTTGCCATCCGCATCCACAGCCCCCCGGTGCCATATCGCCTTGAGCGCATCAATCCCGGCCTCAACAACCTTGCGTGAAGGCTGCCCATCCAAGGACACCACAAACCCGACCCCGCAGGACGAATGCTCATCCTCGGCCTGATACAGCGAATGTTCGGCCATATAAGCGCGCTTGGCTTCCTCTTGGGCGACCCAGTTGGCATCATATTTGGTCATTGGCTTTCTCCTTCGCCCACATGGGGGTTTTTAGCTTCGTACTCGGCCTGCGATTCCCGAACATAGTCGCCGCCAAGCTGAACAGACGCAAAGGCCTGTTCCGTGTAAATTTCTGACCGCAAAGGCCAACCCTGCGCCGCGTCAAACAGACCCGGCATCACATCGTAATTCGCATTCTCATCACCCGTGTCGCGCATCCATAAATGCGACCCGCATTGGGAACAAAAGGCGCGCTCGGCAATGCTCGATGACGCATGACGCGCAACCGGCCCCGTAACGGTCAACTGATCGGCGGGCACGTCAAAACACAAAAACACCCCGCCTGACCAACGCTGACACCTCCGGCAATGACAGGCGCCAACACGCGGATCGTGACCATCAACGCTGATCGTCACTGCGCCGCAGAGGCAATGTCCTGTTAGCTTTGCCATCATTCTCGTTTCATCCACCATATCAGGGGTCCTGCCCCATTAACTTTTCGCTCACAAAATCTTCACTTTTGCCGTCGCCATTGTGCACCGTCGCAATACCGACAAAATACCGACGTGGCACAGCATCACTCCGCCGCCACCTGCTGGGCCCCGTTAAGTTCGGTTAAAATACTATCAGCAGCCTCGCGCCCGTCGCGGATTGCCCAGACAACCAGGCTCGCGCCCCGTACGATATCGCCAACCGCATAGACCCCCGGCAGCGCTGTTGCGTGGCTGCGGAAATCGGCCTTGATCGTGCCCCAGCGGGTCACTTCCAGCGCCTCTTCTCCCCACAATGTAGGCAGGTCTTCGGGCTCAAATCCCAGTGCCTTGATCACCAGATCGGCGTCTTCGACATAATCCGCGCCCTCGATCACCTCGGGGCTTTGGCGGCCTGTCGCATCCGGCGCACCCAACCGCATTTTCTGCACCATCACGCCTGTGACGGGATCACCGGCAAAGCCCTTTGGCGCGGAAAGCCAAACAAATTCAACGCCTTCTTCCTCTGCGTTTTGCACTTCGCGCTGTGACCCCGGCATATTGGCACGGTCGCGACGATAGAGGCATTTGACCGAGGTCGCGCCCTGCCGCACTGCGGTGCGCACACAATCCATCGCCGTGTCACCGCCGCCAATGACAATCACGCGCTTGCCCTCTGCGTTCAGTTCGCCACTGTCAAATTCCGGCACCTCATCGCCAAAGCTTTTGCGATTTGACGCGATGAGATAATCGATGGCCCGGACAATCCCTTCGGCCCCGCTGCCCGGCGCCTGCAAATCGCGGGTCTTATACACGCCGGTCGCGATCAGCGCCGCATCATGTTTGCCCCGGATCGCGTCAAAGCTGATATCCTCACCCACATTGGTGTTCAGCACAAATTCTACACCGGCAATTTCCAATTGCTCAATCCGTTGAAGAACAACAGGTTTTTCCAGTTTAAAGCCGGGAATGCCATAGGTCATCAATCCCCCGGCCCGGTCATAACGATCATAAACAGTCACCTGCAAACCAGCACGACGCAGGCGATCCGCAGCCGCCATTCCACCAGGGCCTGCACCAATGATGCCTACGCTTTCCTCTCGCTCGATGGTTGGGGTGGCGGGCTTCACCCAGCCTTCCTCCCACGCCAGATCGGTCAGGTATTTTTCCACCGCGCCGATCGTCACCGTGCCATGGCCGGATTGTTCGATCACACAGTTACCTTCGCACAGCCGATCCTGCGGGCAGATACGACCGCAGATTTCCGGAAAGGTGTTGGTGGCCTGGCTTAGTTCATACGCCTCTTGCAAGCGTCCCTCTGCCGTCAGCTTCAACCAGTCGGGAATATTGTTGTGCAACGGACAATGAGATTGGCAATACGGCACCCCACACTGGCTGCACCGGCTGGCTTGCTCTTCGGCCTTGGCATGCGCGTACTGCGCATAAATTTCATGAAAATCCTTGTTGCGTAAACTGGAGTCACGCTTTTCAGGCATGTCTCGACCAACAGAGACAAATTTCAACATCGGATTTTCGGCCATCTGGCATCTCCCACGGGGCTGGATTGCGGCAAATTCCCTTTTAAAGGTTATATGCGCGATATAAAGACAGCACTACTGACCTATAACAAGGAATATTCTCGCAGATTTCCCCAAAACTCCTTCTTGATTGATTTGAAATTAGTGTATTGGAAATTATTAGGTCCAGTATAATACCTAAATCCACGCTTCCCATTCGCCCCACCCCCGCTAGGGTGACAAAAACGAATCAAAGAGGCCGGGCTATGCCGCTGTTTCAGCTGCTCATGATTGCTGTCATTCAGGGTATAACTGAATTTCTGCCGGTCTCATCGTCTGGCCATCTGATCCTGCTGCCCAATCTGACCGGCCTGGCGGATCAGGGACAGGTGATCGATGTCGCAGTTCATGTCGGGACATTGATTGCCGTGATGCTATATTTCCATCGCGATGTCGCCTTGGCCGCCTCTGGCCTGCCAGATATTATGCGAGGGCGGAATAAAACTCCGGGCGCCAGGCTTGCCGGGCTTCTTATTCTGGCGACGATCCCGGTTGTCCTTGTGGGGCTTATCCTGAAACTCACCGGGCTGGACGACGCGCTGCGCTCTATCACGGTTATCGGCTGGGCGATGCTGGGGTTTGGGGTTCTGCTCTATTGGGCAGATCAGAAAGGCCCGCAGCAACATGAATCCCAGGATTGGCGCCTGAGCCACGCCATTGCGATGGGCCTTTGGCAGGCTGTCGCCCTGATCCCCGGCACATCGCGTTCCGGCATCACCATCACCGGGGCACGGATGTTGGGCTACACCCGTACAGATGCCGCACGTTTGGCGATGCTGATGTCAATCCCGACAATTATTGCCTCTGGCACCTTGCTAGGGGTCGAAGTGGCCGCCACAGCCAATGCACAGGCCGCACGTGACGGGGCCATTGCTGCGGGCTTTGCATTCATTGCGGCGATGCTGGCCCTGACCCTGATGATGCGGCTTTTGCGCAGCGTTAGCTTTACACCCTATGTGGTGTACCGCATCGGGTTGGGCATTATCCTATTGGTGATCGCTTATTCCTGACCGCGCAGGTTTTTGGCAGAGGCCGTGATGTCATCATACTGACCTTGCGGGCGATACCGCCACAGATATTCCGTCATAATCGCATCGGCGGAGGCTGGCTCAATCCCCATCTCGGCAAAGCCCATCGACCCCTCGGACACCACATTATCGCTCCGCAGACTGCGCAACTGATCGCGAGTCAGAACGCCATTGGTAATCAGCCCCAATGTCACAGAACTGATGGCATCGAATATCGTTGCAATGATATTGCCGACAAAGAATGGCAGCCCAATAACCAGCTTGCGGCGGTAGATGATCGCCAGAATCTGGTCGACAGCTTCTCGCAGGCTCAGCACATCGGGGCCACCCAATTCATAAATCCCGGCGGCGGCAGATCCTTCCACACCTTTCACAGCAGCATGCGCAACGTCATCCACATAGACCGGCTGAAACTTGGTTTTTGCACCAACCAAGGGCAAAAACGGCCCCAGACGGGACAGGGACGCAAAACGATTTGTGAACCCATCCTCAGTGCCAAATATCACCGAGGGGCGCAAAATCACGGCGGCTGGGAATTGACGCAAAATCGCCGCTTCACCCTTCGCCTTTGTCTGGGCGTAAACGCTGTCGCTCGCCTCATCCGCCCCGATGGCAGAGATATGCACCAGACGGGAAACGCCTTCCTCCGTCGCAATTCGGGCAATCCGCTCAGCACCCTGATGCTGAACCGACTCGAAATTATTGCGTCCAGATTTGTCAAACGTACCCACGCAGTTCACAACCGCATCCGCACCCTGCGTAACGGCCCTGACCGACGCATCATCACGGATATTGCAAAACACAGGTTCCACCTGCCCCACAGCGCCGTAAGGTTTGACATGCATCGCCTCGTTCGGGCGACGCACAGCCACGCGCACCCGCCATCCGTCTTTTGCGAGCCTACGCGCAATATATCGCCCGACAAAACCTGATCCGCCAAAAATGGTAACGAGTTTGGACATGTTGGCCTCCGCTTTTGCTAGATACCGGAATACCTGCCGAAAAGGATGCGAACAAGATACAATCCGGTCAAAGAGAGGAAATCCAACACACACAGTACCTGCGGCACGATATTGACAGCGATGAAAGTTGAAAAACGCGATCAGAATCCCCTTGACGCTCTTCAGCACTGGCATTACATCGCCCCTCACCAACCCGTGCCCAGATGGCGGAATTGGTAGACGCGCTAGCTTCAGGTGCTAGTGTCCGTATGGACGTGGAGGTTCGAGTCCTCTTCTGGGCACCAACTCACCATTCAGCCTTAATGAACAAACGCGATCTGAGCGGTGGAAAAGCCTATCCGAATGTGATTGAACGGGTATTGAGTTTATCACCCGGAGGTCTGTTATGACTTTGACCATCGAAGGCAAAAAAATAGGCCGTGACGAGAAATGCTTGCTGATCGCCGAGGTCAGTGCAAACCATGACCGGGATCTCGAACAGGCGCTTGATCTGGTTGATATTGCCGCCGATGCGGGCTGGGATTGCCTGAAACTGCAAACCTATAATGCCGACACGCTGACCATACCGTCTGACCATCCATCGATGCGCATTGATCCGGTTTGGGGCAAAGAAACCCTGTATGAGCTCTATCAATCCGCCGGGATGCCGATGGAGTTTCACGAACCGCTCTTTGCAAAGGCGCGGGAACGTGGATTGCTGCCATTTACCTCTGTCTATGATCCAAGAGATCTGGATTTTATCGAGGATCTGGGCTGTTCCATTTATAAAATTGCCAGTTTTGAGATGACTTATGATGACCTTTTGGAAGCCGTGGCAGGAACCAAAAAGCCGCTGATCCTGTCAACAGGTATGGCAACACTGGCCGAAATCGATCACGCTTTGGAAATATTGGACAAAGCAGGCTCGGGAGAGGTCGTTCTGCTGCATTGTTGTTCCAGCTACCCTGCGCCCATGGATCAGATCAATCTAAATGCCATGGCGGCGATGGGGGAACGCTATGACCGTATGGTCGGCTTTTCAGATCACACCATTGGCGCGATGGGGCCATTGACCGCAATCGCCATGGGCGCGGTTGCCATCGAAAAGCACTACACAAATGATCCAACCCGCAAAGGACCGGATCACCGGTTTTCGGCCACACCTGATGTGATGCGGGAAATCGCCCGCGGCGCCGTTGAAATTCAGGCGCTGAAGGGAAGCGCTCAAAAGCAGACGACCGAAGCTGAACAAGTGTCCAAGTCAAGCGGCCGTCGATCCGCATTTGCCTTGCATGATCTGCCAGCCGGTCATCGGATAACCGACGACGATTTTCGCTTTGTCCGTCCCGGCGCGGGTATCTCATCTTCCGACCGCGATGCCGTACGCGGGCGGGTTTTGACACACGCAGTAAAATCAGGGCATCCCATCACTTATGGCGACGTTGAGTAGCCGATGATCCAAAAACGGAAGATGTTGCGGCCCCTAAGGTTCAGGATTGCGCTGATCCTGTATCAGATCCTTTTGCATGCCGCGATTCCGTTACTATTGGCAAAAATGTTGCTTCGATCGCGAAAAGAACCGATCTACCGTCACCGTTTCCTCGACAGGCTGGGCTTGGGTGTCAAAGCACCAAGTGGCGCTGTCTGGATATATGCGGTCTCACTTGGTGAAACACGCGCGGTCAGCCCTCTGGTGGATCGTCTCTTGGATCAAGGGCACCATGTATTGATGACACATGGCTCACCCGCTGGTCTGCTTGAAAGCAAAAGGCTTTTCCAAGATGCCATTGAGAAAGGACAGCTCAGCTATGGCTACATGGCCGTTGATTTCTTTTGGGCAGTCGCCCTATTTCTGAAACGAAATCGTCCACGCGCCGGGTTGATTGTCGAGTATGAAATCTGGCCAGAAATGCTATCGCGTGCGGACAGATCAAACATTCCGATGTTTCAAGTGAATGGAAACGTCGCCGACCGATCTATCGAACGCGACCAGAATTACATCGGCCGTGTGCGATTACTTCTATATGGCGCGTTTGATAAAATTCTCACGAAATCAGAGGCATACCGGCGTAGATATTTACGCGCCGGGGCCTTGGACGACCAAATCGAACTGGTGGGTGAGCTGAAATTTGATCAGTGGATTGACCCGGTTCACTTAGAGCGCGCAAATGAAATTCGTGAAAATTGGCCCGGGCTGACGGTCATGTTTGCAAGCACGGTGGAAGCGGAAGAAGCGCAAATTCTAACGATCGTGCAATCATTGCGATCAATGACGTCACCGCCTCGGATAATCTGGGTGCCACGCAGCCCACAACGCTTTGATGAGGTCGCGAAGGTTCTTGAAAACACTGGTACGGATTTCGTTCGGCGCAACCAAAGCCTCTCCCCTGATTTGAAGGGAACGCTGCCCGATACAGGCGTAATTCTGGGCGACAGCATCGGCGAAATGAACTTCTATTATCAATTGTCCGATATCGTCTTTGTCGGCGCCAGCCTTGTTCCCCACGGGGGGCACAACATTATCGAACCTTTGGCATTGGGGCGACCCGTTGTGATGGGGCCGAGCATTCATGGTATAACCTTTCCCGCAGTTGAGGCGATAGAAAGTGGTGCGATGGAAAGCTATCCGAATTCCGAGACCCTGACCGACAGATTGCACGATTTAGTTGAGAACAAAGATAAACTGGCCAGTTTCACCAAACACGCGCAAGAGTTTAACTCCAATTACACCGGATCGGCAGAACGCAGCATGACCGTTCTTGCGCCTTATTTGGAGGCATCATGACAATCAAGCAAAGCACTATAGAACGCTCTGAATTATTGGATTTCATACCGCTTCAGGACGCATCCAAAGATGATCAGCACGCACTTCGGCTCATTCGAAACGAACCCGATATTCGCAAAAACATGTACAATGATCATATGATCAGCGTCGAAGAACACGATCAATGGCTCGCATCAATATCCTCACGCTCCAAACCATTTCTGATTTTTGATCATGGCGCATTGATTGGTTTTGTCGGGTTTAGTGAAATCGATCAATTGGCACGCAAAGCAAACTGGGCATTCTATCTTTCAGCAAATGCCCATGGCAAAGGTTACGGGTCAGCGACGGAATATTTCGCGCTACAACATGCGTTTGGCCAACTCAAACTGAACAAACTGAATTGCGAAGTCATCGCCTGGAACCGTGACGTTATCGCACTGCACAAACGATTTGGGTTTGTGGAAGAAGGCATTAGGCGATCCCACGTCTGGCGCACGAACGCGTTTCATGATGTTGTGCTTTTGGGCTTGCTGGCAGATGAATGGCGCAAACTACAACCAGACCTTAGGAAATAGTAAAATGGAAAAAACCAAGTACGATCTGATCATTGACGAGATCGAGGGCGTTCGCACCCGCAACAACAAGAACTGGATGGACATTCTGCGTCTGGCGTTTCGCCATTCACCGGATGAGGCGGCGGCGATTTTGCGTGAAATCTATAAAGAAGACAAAACGATCAGCGACCTGGCTGCAAAGCTGACTGAATAGTCATCCCAGGCCAAGCGCCTGAAACATCGCCTCAGCCCGGGACCAGTCCTCCGGCGTGTCAATGTCCTGCACACGCCACCGGGGCAGAATGATCGGGTGCGTATCCGCGCCAAATGGCGACGTGCCATCCAGCCACGCCGCAGAGCGACCCCAATAGAACTGACCAGCGTCGTGATAGGCCTCTTCCAGGTCCTGGGATCGTGTTGTGTATTGGTCGGGGTCAAACATCCGCAACCCACCGGCATCGGTAATTTTCACCGCCCGCTGGACCGGAAACGGATATGTCGTGACCGGAACAGCAAATGACCAGTGCCGGATCACTTGTGCGCCAGCCAAAATATCCTCTGCCAAAACAAACGGGGCCGTCGCATAAAGACAGCACAGATTTTCCGGCATCTCACTTTCGTCAGCCAGCCAATTCAACGCATGACGCACCACATCGACCGTGGTCGCGTGATCATCTGACAGTTCCGCAGGCCGCGTGAACGGGGCTTCGACCCCCAGTCGCAGGGCGAGCTCTGCAATTTCTGGATCATCGGTGGATACGATGATGCGGTCAAAACAGCGCGCCCTTTGCGCGGCGTCAATCGACCAGCCGATCATAGGTTTTCCGCAAAAGTCGCGAATGTTTTTGCGTGGGATGCGTTTGGACCCACCACGGGCCGGGATCAGGCAGACATTCATGTCAGTGCCCTGTCAATCTCTCTGACTACTTTGTCAAAATCTGCATCCGACAATCCGGGATAGAGCGGGATCGAAATGGCGGCGGCATAATAGGCCTCTGCATTCGGGAACATGCCCGCTGCAAACCCAAGCCTCTGGTAATAGGGCTGCATATGCACCGGGATGTAGTGGACATTCACCCCGATGCCGTTCGCACGCAGAGTTTCAAACACATCTCGACGGCGCGCGGCCTCTACCCGGATCACATAAAGGTGGAAGGCAGACAGCGTCTCTGCCTGACGACCCGGGCGTCGCAAGGGCAAATTTCCTAAGGCCGCATCATATCGGCTGGCCAATGCATTGCGTTGATCAACATATTCCGACAAGCGCCCCATCTGGGTGACACCCAGCGCGGCTTGTAGCTCTGTCATCCGGTAGTTCAGGCCCAGCTCGACCTGCTGGTAATACCACGGGCCATCACTGTCCCATTCCATCAAATCCGGGTCGCGCGTCACCCCGTGAGAGCGAAATAATTGCATCTTTTGGGCCAAAGTGGCGTCGTTTGTGGTGGCTGCACCACCTTCGGCGGTGGTCACGATCTTGACTGGATGAAAGCTGAAAACCGTGATGTCAGAATGGGCGCAATCCCCGATCGGGCGGGTTTGATACGCGCCGCCTATGGCATGGCTTGCATCCTCGACCACCTTGACGCCGTATCGGCGCGCAAGGACTGAAATCGCTGCCATATTACTGGATTGCCCGCACATATGAACCGGGATCAGAACCTTGGGAAGCGTGCCGCTGCGATCAGCAGCCTCCAGTTTCGCGGCCAATGCCGCCGGGCACATATTGAACGTGTCAGGATCAACATCGACGAAATCAACACCTGCCCCACACAGCAGTCCGACATTGGCCGAGGCCACAAAGGTTATCGGCGACGTCCAAAGCGTATCCCCCGGCCCCAGACCCAGCGCAAGGCACGCGATGTGCAGCGCAGATGTCGCAGAGTTTACCGCAACCACGTGTTTGGCACCGGTCGCGGTTTCAATCGCTGCCTCAAAAGCGGGAACCTGTGGCCCCTGTGTCAGGAAATCGGAATTCAGAACCGATACAACCGCATCGATATCCTCTTGCCTTATGTCCTGCCGACCGTATGGGATCATCGACTGACCTGTTCGACCATTTTCAAAAGCTGATCGCCAGATAGCCATTCTGTGTTGCTGCCGGAGTTGTATTCAAAGCCTTGTTCCACCGACTTGCCCTTTTCCCCAATACGGTTGCAGGAAAAATCGGATTCATGGCTGAACTGAATCGTTGGCTGGATGACAAAATGATCGTCAAACTCCAGCGTCAGGTGGCTGTCATCGGCGGGGCACATGACTTCGTGCAGTTTTTCACCGGGGCGGATGCCGATGATCTTGTGCGGCAGGCCAGGGGCGATCGCCTCGGCCAGATCCGTGACTTTCATCGACGGGATCTTGGGGATGAAAATCTCTCCTCCATGCATCCGCGTGAAATTCTTCAACACAAAATCGACGCCATCTTCCAGCGTGATGAAAAACCGGGTCATATCGGCATGTGTGATCGGCAGCTCCGTGGCCCCATCGGCGATCAGTTTTTGGAAAAACGGCACAACAGACCCACGCGATCCGACCACATTGCCATAACGCACCACCGAAAACCGGGTTGGGCGACTGCCGACCATATTATTGGCAGCCACGAACAGCTTATCAGAGGCCAGCTTCGTTGCACCATACAGGTTGACTGGGTTGGCCGCCTTGTCTGTGGACAGCGCAATCACCTTTTGCACCCCCGCCGCCAACGAGGCCTGAATGACATTTTGCGCCCCATGAATATTGGTGCGAATACATTCCATCGGGTTGTATTCGGCGGCTGGCACCTGCTTCAGCGCTGCCGCATGGATCACATAATCCACGTCATCCATCGCCTCTTTCAGGCGCGCCTCATCGCGAACGTCACCGATGAAATACCGCATCTGGGGCCCATCAAAAACCTGCGACATTTCAAACTGCTTCAGTTCGTCCCGTGAATAGATGATCAGCTTGCGGGGTGAAAACCGTGCCAGAATGCGTTCTACATATTTTTTACCGAACGACCCGGTGCCACCTGTAATCAGAATATTTTTATCGTTGAACATGTCCCACCTTTGATGCGCGGATGCCTTTTCATCATGCCTAGCGTCTGATGACGCGAAGTTCCATGCCAAAGTCACATAATTGACTCACGCGCGAACAGTTGCCAAGCGGCGATCTTGCAATCCGGCTCACCTTTGCTACCTTAGAAAAAACATAAACTTATGGCAGGACGACCCCGCCCGAGCACAAGCGCGAATGGTGACGGCGTGACAATGGCAAGACTAAAGCAACAGCCAATTCGGCTGGGAAACATGGAAAAACGCGATGTCAGCACTCAGTTCGGGGCGCTGTGTTACCGTGTTCGCAATGACAAGCTGCAAATTCTGTTGGTCACCAGCCGCGGCACAGGCCGTTGGATCATCCCCAAAGGCTGGCCAATGGATGAAACCACCCCGTCAGAGGCTGCTTTGCAAGAAGCCTGGGAAGAGGCCGGTGTTCAGGGCAAGGTTGCCCCAGTGTGTTTGGGAATTTATTCCTACCAGAAAAATATGGGGGATCAGGATGATTTGCCCTGTGTGGTCGCCACGTTCCCGGTCAAGGTCAAAAAACTTGCGCGCAGTTATCCAGAGGCCGCAGATCGCAATCGCAAGTGGTTCAGTCCCAAGAAGGCCGCCAGCCTTGTGGCAGAGCCTGAATTGGCCTCTATCATCAAACAGTTTGAGCCGAGCAAACTGCCCGGATAGCATCGAATTCTGTTTGATTTCATCTTCGCGATGATTATGTATCGTGCATCATCTGAAAGGATTGCTTGATGATCCGCTACGATCTGAAATGCACAAACGACCACAGCTTTGAAAGCTGGTTTCAGTCGGCAGAAGCTTTTGACAAGCTCAAAGCCGCCGGAATGGTCACATGTGCCCAGTGCGGATCAGCTGATGTCGGTAAAAGCCTGATGGCACCTAGTGTCACACCGTCGCGCAACAAAGCCAAGACGGCCACGGATTTGCGCCCGATCGCAGATAGCAAAGAGGCGATGATCGCACAGATGAAGGCGGAGATAGAGGCAAAATCGGAATATGTTGGCATGAATTTCGCCACAGAAGCCCGCGCCATCCACACCGGTGACGCACCCGAACGTCCGATTTACGGCGAGGCGAAGCCTGAAGAGGCGAAATCCCTGATCGAGGATGGCGTACCCGTCGCCCCCCTGCCCTTTACCCCGACCCGAAAGACAAACTGATATGACTGTCCTGATTACCGGCGCCAATCGCGGCATCGGCCGCGCCATGCGGGATGTTTATGCTGCACGCGGAGAGCAAGTTATTGGAACCCATCGCAGCGCGCCTTCTGAGGACTGGATGCAGCTGGATGTGACCGATCCAGCCTCTCATCGCAATTTGGCTGAGTCACTGAGCGGCCAACCGATTGACCTGCTGATTTGCAACGCTGGCGTCTATCTGGACAAGGGCGATGCCATCGGCCGTGGGTATGAAGCCGAAAAATGGGCCCAAACCTTTGCCGCCAATGTCACAGGCGTTTTTCTGACGATAGAGGCCCTGCTGCCCAATCTGCGCGCCGCACAGAGTGCAAAAATCGCGATTATCTCCAGCACCATGGCCAGCGATACCCGTGCACCCGGCGGGGCCTATATCTATCGCGCCTCCAAGGCCGCGGCATTGAACCTGGGCCGCAACCTGGCAACAGACCTGAAGCCCGAAGGAATCGCTGTCGGGATCTACCATCCCGGCTGGGTCATTACCGACATGGGTGGAGATGAGGCCGATATCACGGTCGAGGAGTCCGTGTCCGGCCTGATCGCGCGGTTTGATGCGCTGTCCATCGACACAACGGGCAGTTTTCTCAACTGGGACGGTCGGCCACACCCCTATTGACCTTGCCCCCGACGGGCTTTGGCCCTATCAGATGCGCGGATTAGTCAGGCGCCGGGCAAGAAGGATAGGTCATGCCGCTCTTGGTAATGAAATTCGGGGGAACCTCTGTCGGGTCGCTGGACCGCATTCGGCGTGCGGCAAAGCGTATCGGGGTTGAGGTCGCCAAAGGATATGACGTTATCGTCATCGTCTCTGCCATGTCGGGCGAAACCAACAAACTGGTTGGCTTGGTCTCTGAAACATCGCCGTTATTTGACGCCCGTGAATACGATGCCGTGGTCAGTTCCGGCGAAAATGTCACCGCTGGCCTGATGGCACTGACCCTGCAGGAAATGGATATCCCGGCCCGCAGCTGGCAAGGCTGGCAAGTGCCGCTGATCACCACATCAGCGCATTCGTCCGCGCGGATCGAAGAAATCCCCACCGACAATATCAACGCCAAGTTTGGCGAGGGGATGAAAGTTGCCGTCGTTGCCGGTTTTCAGGGCATTAGCCCAGAGGGCCGCATCACGACGCTTGGGCGCGGCGGGTCTGATACAACCGCTGTTGCCTTCGCCGCTGCATTCGGTGCTGAACGCTGCGATATCTACACCGATGTCGATGGCGTTTACACCACCGACCCGCGCATCTGTTCCAAGGCCCGCAAACTGGACCGGATCGCGTTCGAGGAAATGCTGGAACTGGCCAGCCTTGGCGCCAAGGTTCTGCAAACCCGTTCGGTCGAACTGGCCATGCGCTACAAGGTCAAGCTGCGGGTACTTTCAAGTTTTGAGGAACAATCCGACGAGGCAGGCACCTTGGTCTGCGATGAGGAGGAAATCATGGAATCCAATGTCGTTTCAGGCGTCGCCTATTCCCGCGACGAAGCACAGATGACACTCGTATCAGTTGCTGACCGACCAGGCATCGCGGCGGCAATCTTCACTCCGCTGTCTGAGGCTGGGGTCAATGTGGATATGATCGTGCAAAACATCTCTGAAGAGGGGCGC
Organism: Roseovarius sp. YIN77; assembly: GCF_057219155.1. Taxonomy (NCBI): domain Bacteria; kingdom Pseudomonadati; phylum Pseudomonadota; class Alphaproteobacteria; order Rhodobacterales; family Roseobacteraceae; genus Roseovarius; species Roseovarius sp. YIN77. The sequence goes on along the minus strand of NZ_JBXVVI010000002.1, from coordinate 136,245 downwards.
ACGGACATGACGTTTTCCCTGCCCACGGATCAGGTGAAACGCGCCGAACGGGCAATGCAGGCCGCCAAAGAAGAGGGTGAGATCAACTACCACGATCTGATTGCCGACACCAATGTGGCCAAAGTCTCTGTCGTTGGCATCGGCATGCGCAGCCATACCGGCGTTGCCGCCCAGATGTTCGAGGCCCTGCATGCAGAAGGCATCAACATCAAGGTCATCACCACGTCGGAAATCAAAATCTCCGTTCTGATAGACCGCAAATATATGGAGCTTGCCGTTCAGGCCCTGCACGATACATTTGGGCTCGACAAAGCGGCGTAACCACCAGATTTTAAGTCTGAAAACAAGGGGCGGCCTGTCTGGCCGCCTTTTTTGTTGCCCCAAGATTAGGCAATGCGCTGTGAATTGACCATTGCCCGACAAAGCTGCGCAAACAACCGCGCGCCATCTGCACAAACAGGTTTTTATCTATTCTGCGATGTGTTCTAAGATGAGAGTCAACTGGGAGAGCATCGAACGCCAAATGGTTGAACAAACGGAAAGTGAGAGCCGCAAGCTCCTCGGACGATTGCGTGAAACCCTTGCCGCAGAAAGCGAGGGCCAAGAACGGCTTGACCGCATTACTCATCTGATCGCGGATTCGATGCAGACCGAAGTATGCTCAATTTATTTGTTTCGAGACGATGAAACCCTGGAACTTTGCGCGACCCAGGGCCTGAATCCTGATTCCGTTCACCAAACACGCCTACGCCTTGGCGAAGGGCTCGTTGGCCGCGTCGCCCAATCATCGCAACCCATCAACACCGCGGATGCGCCCTCGACCAAAGGGTTTCGCTACATGCCCGAAACCGGCGAGGAAGTGTTTTCCTCCTTCCTCGGCGTGCCGGTGCAGCGTTTGGGGGAACGGCTGGGAGTTCTGGTCGTGCAATCCAAAGAGGCCCGCGAATTTTCCGGCGATGAGATTTACGCACTAGAAGTCGTGGCCATGGTGCTCGCAGAAATGACCGAACTGGGTGCCTTTATCGGCGAAGGCGCGGCCCTGTCGGCCCTGCACCAGCAACCGGTGATGTTGCGCGGCGGTGTCGCGCAGGAAGGCGTGGCCGAGGGGCATGTCTATCTGCACGAACCACGCGTGATCGTGACGCGCCCAATTGCCGAGGACCCGCATGCAGAACTTATCCGGCTGCAAGAGGCGGTCGATAGTCTGCGTGTCTCTGTTGACGAGATGCTTGATGCGCAACGGGGCGGCGACAAGGAACAGCTTCAGGTTTTGGAAGCTTATCGGATGTTTGCCAATTCCAAAGGCTGGATGCGCCGGATGGAAGAGGATATCGCCCGGGGCCTGTCAGCCGAGGCAGCGGTTGAAAAGGAACAATCCTCGGCCCGGGCGCGGCTTGGCCAGGTGCCCGATCCTTATCTGCGCGACCGGCTGCATGATCTGGACGACCTGTCCAACCGCTTGCTGCGCATCCTGACAGGGCAAGGCAAGGATACCGGGGCAGAAATGCCCGATGACGCAATTCTGGTTGCGCGCAATATCGGCCCGGCGGAACTTTTGGATTATGGCCGCAATCTGAAAGGCATCGTGCTGGAGGAGGGCTCTGTCGGGTCCCACGCCACGATTATTGCCCGCGCCTTGGCCATCCCGCTTGTCGTTCACGTAGAGCGGATCACCAATGAGGCCTTGAATGGCGATCACATCATGGTGGATGGCGAACAAGGTGTCGTTCACCTGCGCCCCGATGAAACGGTTGTGGGGGCATTTCGCGACAAAATCGCCATGCAGGCCGAGGCTCAGCAGCGATACAGTTCCATCCGTGAAAAACCCGCCGAAACATTGTCCGGAGAGGTCATCACGCTGACCATGAATGCGGGCCTGATGGCTGATCTCCCCTCCTTGGTCAGCTCTGGGGCCGAAGGTGTCGGCCTGTTTCGCACGGAATTGCAGTTCCTGATCCGCAACAGCGTTCCAAAACGCGGCGAACTGGCTGCGCTTTATTCCCGGGTCATGGATGCCGCTGGCGACAAGCGTGTGGTGTTTCGAACGCTCGATATCGGTTCTGACAAAGTGCTTCCTTTCATGAACTCGCAGGACGAACCCAACCCCGCGATGGGATGGCGCGCCATTCGGGTCGGGCTTGATAAACCGGGCGTCATGCGTATGCAGGCGCAGGCTTTCCTGCGTGCCGCAAATGGGCGACCTCTGTCGATCATGTTCCCAATGGTCGCCCAGTTTGAGGAATTCAAACAGGCACGGGATTTGATTTTGCGTGAGGTTGAGCGGGAAGAGCGCCTAGGCCACACACTCCCCACCGACCTGAAGATTGGCGCAATGCTGGAAACACCGTCGCTGGCCTTCGCCCCGCGTCAATTCTTTGAATTGGCCGATTTCATTTCAATCGGGGGCAACGACCTGAAACAGTTCTTTTTTGCCGCCGACCGGGAAAATGAACTGGTGCGCCAGCGCTATGACACCTTGAATGTCAGTTTTCTAGGGCTGATCGAACATATAACCAATCGCTGTAATGAGGTCGGAACGCCCATTTCTTTTTGCGGAGAGGATGCCGGCCGCCCAATAGAGGCTCTGTGTTTTGCCGCCGTTGGGCTGCGAGCGCTCTCAATGCGCCCGGCATCGATCGGCCCGGTCAAAAGCTTGCTACGCCGCAGTAATTTGACAGAAGTGCGTGACGTTATCGATGACGCTCGCAATTCGGGCCAGCAATCCGTCCGCCCTGCCGTGATGGACTGGCTGCGCGGAAACGCCTAGCGCGCCTCCTCCTTTTCAACCGAACCTGCTACGCCGTCCCAGGCGCCAGGGGTAAGTTCGATCCCAAGCACACGGTCCGGGTTGGTTGGCGGTGGCATTTCGACATTTTCCAGCTTTTCAAAGCCAAAGCGGCTGTAATACGGGGCATCCCCCACCAGCATGACACGCTCCCACCCCAGATTTCCGGCTCGACGCAGGCTTTCAAGCATCAGATATCCACCCAACCCTTCACCCTGCCGTGTCGGATGGGTTGCAATCGGGCCAAGCAACAAAACCCGCCGCCCATTAACACGGATTGGCCAATACCGAATTGCGGCGGCCAATATCCCCTGTTCATCCCGCGCAACCAGGGACAATTCAGGAACCGGCGGCACGCCATCTCTTAGACGGTAAGACGAAAGTGCCTCGCGCCCCGGGGCAAAGCACAGGTCATACAGCGCCTCGACTTCCCACCAGTCTTCTGTGGTTTCCAGATTGAGAGTGATCACTCTGACATGTCCCTCATACGTGTCGAATGCACAACGCTGCCCTTAACTGCTCAACGAAAACAGGATTTTCCTTTCCGTCGAAATGCTCTAGCACGGGCTGAACGTCTCGGCAACGCAAGGGGATACCGATGTTTTACCAACCGGAAAACGGTCACGGGCTCCCTCATAATCCCTTCAATGCAATCGTCACGCCGCGTCCGATCGGCTGGATTTCCACGCGGGATGGGCAATCACGCGACAACCTCGCGCCCTATTCGTTTTTCAATGCAGTAGCCTATGACCCACCGCAGGTGATGTTTGCCTCGACCTCGTCCAAGCCAGATCGCGGGGACACCAAAGACAGCGTTGCCAATATCCGTGACACCGGTGTTTTCTGCGTCAACATCGTCGAATATGCGGCGCGGGATGTCATGAATACCAGTTCCGGCGCACACCCCGCCGATGGTGACGAGTTTCAATTCGCAGAAATTGAAAAGGCAGAATCCCACACCATCAACTGCCCACGCGTCGCCGACGCACCGGCCAATCTGGAATGCAAACTCACCCAGATTGTCCAACTGCCCGGCGCCAGTAACTTTCTTGTCTTGGGAGAGGTCACAGGGGTGCATATCCGCGATAACTGCATCCGGGACGGTCTGATTGACGTGACAACCTTTCAACCGCTCGCTCGATTGGGATACCGGGATTATGCCCGGGTGACAGAAGTCTTTGCACTCAAAAGGCCGGGCGAATAGGGTCATTCTGTAAACCAAAACGAGGGCGGGATCGTGACAACTTTCATCGGCGTGATTGGCGGGTCTGGCCTGTATGAGATCGAGGGGCTTGAAGGGGCGGAATGGACCCAGGTGAACAGCCCCTGGGGCAGCCCATCTGATGCAATTCTAACCGGGCGACTATCAGGCATCCCGATCGCATTTTTACCGCGTCACGGGCGCGGGCATGTCTATTCCCCCTCCACCGTTCCCTACCGGGCCAATATCGACGCGCTGAAACGGCTGGGGGTGACGGATGTCATCTCTATGTCAGCCTGCGGATCCTTTCGCGAGGATATGGCACCCGGGGATTTCGTCATTATCGATCAGTTCATCGACCGGACCTTTGCCCGGGAAAAAAGCTTCTTTGGCACCGGATGCGTTGCCCATGTCTCTGTCGCCCATCCGACCTGCGCGCGGCTGGGACAGATCATGGCAGACGCCGCCAAAGGTGCCGGCGTGAACGTGCATCAGGGCAGCACTTATCTGGCGATGGAGGGGCCACAGTTTTCATCCGTGGCCGAATCCAAAATGTACCGCGAAAGCTGGGGCTGTGACATCATCGGCATGACCAATATGCCAGAGGCGAAATTGGCCCGCGAGGCAGAGCTGTGCTATGCCTCCGTCGCCATGGTGACCGATTATGACAGCTGGCACCCGGACCATGGCACAGTCGACATAACCGATATCATCGCGACATTGACAGGCAATGCCGACAAGGCCCGCGCAACGATTACGGGCCTGCCAATGCGGCTGGATGCGACCCGATCCCCCTGCCCCTGTGGTTGCGACCGCGCGCTGGATTTTGCCATCCTGACCGCACCTGATAAACGCGATCCCGCGGTGTTGGCAAAACTGGACGCCGTGGCCGGGCGCGTGCTTTAACCCCTCCCACACAGTGATTGATGACATGAACCAACGAAAAGACGTCAAAGACTACATCCGCACCATCGTCGATTTCCCGCATGAGGGAATCCTGTTTCGCGATGTCACGACGCTGTTTGCCAGCCCCCGCGGGTTTCGCATGGCGGTGGACCAGATGCTGCATCCCTATGCCGGTGAACAGATCGACAAGGTCGTGGGGCTGGAAGCACGCGGTTTCATTTTGGGCGGGGCGATTGCCCATCAGTTGACGCTGGGCTTTGTGCCGATCCGCAAGAAGGGCAAATTGCCGGGCACCACGATCAGCCAGGAATATCAGTTGGAATATGGCGAGGCGATTGTGGAGCTTCACGATGATGCCATCCAGCCCGGTGAAAAGGTGTTATTGGTCGACGACCTCTTGGCCACCGGCGGAACGGCTGAGGCCGGGATCAAACTGATCGAACGGCTTGGCGGTGAAATTGTCGGTTGTTCATTCATCATTGACCTGCCAGATCTGGGCGGACGCAAAAAGCTAGAGGCGATGGGCATGGATGTGCATGTTCTTTGCGAATTTGAAGGGCTGTAAAGGTCCACATACCAACCCTGCCCCAAATGACTGCGAAGGTCCTATGACACAGATAATCAATTCCCTCAGCGAAATTTCCGATCGTTACCGCGCCCTGTTCGTCGATCTGTGGGGGTGTGTTCACAACGGGTTGGTGCCCTTCCCGGACGCGGTGAAGGCGCTTCAGGATTATCGCGAAAGGGGCGGCGTTGTGGTTCTGGTCACCAATTCCCCTAAACCCCGCGATCCCGTCAAGACACAGTTGGAAAAGATCGGCGTTGCCCCCGACAGCTGGGATACGATCGCAACCTCTGGCGACAGTGCCCGGTCGGCGTTGTTTCGTGGTGTTGTCGGGCAAAAGATCTATTTCATCGGTGATGAAATCAACGATGCCGGGTTCTTTGAACCACTGCGGCTTTTGGAACACCCGATCAACATCCAAAAGGTCCCACTGGCAGAGGCCGAAGGCATCGTATGCACCGGCCCCTTTGACGCCCATGCCGACCCGTCCGTCAATCGTGCGGATTTTCTTTATGCCAAAACCAAGGGGTTAAAACTCCTTTGCGCCAACCCGGATATTGTCGTGGATCGCGGTGAACACCGGGAATGGTGTGCAGGGGCATTAGCCAGGCTTTACGCGGAAATGGGCGGGGAAAGCCTCTATTTCGGAAAACCTCATCCCCCGATCTATGATCTGGCCCGACGCCGCTTGGCCTCACTCGGCCATGATATTCGCGATAGCGAAATTCTGGCGATCGGCGATGGCATCGGCACCGACATCAAAGGGGCCGTGGGCGAAGATATCGATTCTCTTTTCCTGTCTGGTGGTCTTGCAGCAATTGAGACAGGAACCCAACATCAACCCGACGAAGAACTCTTAACCACCTTTTTACAAAGGGAAAATATATCGCCAACCTACACGATGGGCTTCCTGAGATAGGCGTGGATTTTTCTTGACTTTCTGCACCTGCAAAGTAATTATATTGCGAAACTACCCCGATGTGGGTGTGATAATTACTTTTGAAACGCCGGAGAGGCAGGATGTTTGACAATATGCCCCGTGGAACCATCTGCATCGAGGACCTCGAAATCGGCATGACCCGCCACCTGCGCAAAGAGGTGACCGATCGGGATATCGAACTCTTCGCCGAGGTTTCTACCGATCGCAATCCGGTGCATCTGGACGATGACTATGCCCAAGACACCATCTTTCAGGGGCGCATCGCCCACGGGATGCTGACGGCTGGCCTCATCTCTGCCGTGATCGGGGAACAACTGCCGGGTCATGGCACTGTCTATCTGGGCCAAACCCTGAAATTCATGGCCCCCGTTCGTCCTGGCGATGTTGTGTTGGCAGAGGTAGAGGTGATGGAAATCGACTATGCCAAACGCCGGGTGAAGCTCGATACAAAATGCTCCATCGGGGACACCGTTGTTCTAAAGGGGGAGGCAAATGTGCTGGCCCCCAGCCGGAAATTCGACTGACCGCTTGCATGGTCCCGCACGTGGGGCTAGGTCAGTGTCATGCGGATCATTCGTGACACATATTACATCGAAGATCGTGATCGCGGTGCCAGCGTCGCGATTGGCAATTTTGATGGCGTGCATCTGGGCCACCGCGCCGTGATTGACATCGCTCGTGCCCAGGCGCGGGTCTTGACCTGCCCGTTGGGTGTCATGACCTTTGAACCGCATCCCCGCGAATATTTTGCCCCCGATGCCCTGCCCTTTCGTCTGATGAATGCGGATGCTCGGGCACATAGGCTTGAAAAACTGGGAGTAGAGAAGCTCTATGAACTCCATTTCGGCGAGGTCCTGTCGGGCCTGACAGCCCATGAATTTGCCAAAGATATCATCCACAAGGCGCTGGGCCTGAAACATGTCGTCGTTGGGGCAGATTTCTGCTTTGGCAAGGGTCGCACCGGCACCGCAACAGATCTGCAGACCTTTGGCGAAGAGCTGGGTTTTGGCGTTACACTTGTCCCCCTGGTCAAAGATCCGGGGGGGGAGTTTTCCTCCACCAATATCCGCTCCGCCCTGAGCGAGGGTCGCCCCGGCGATGCTGCCCGGATGCTGGGCCACTGGCACCGGATCGACGGCACCGTCATCCACGGCTATCAGCGTGGTCGCGATCTGGGATTTCCTACCGCCAATATGTCGATCGAGGGCCTGCACCCGCCCCGTTTCGGAGTCTATGCAGTAACTGTTGATGTGCTGGAAGGCCCGCATCGTGGCAGCTATCACGGCGCCGCCAGCATCGGCACGCGCCCGATGTTTGGGGAACATAAGCCTAATCTGGAAACCTATATCTTCGACTTCAAGGGTGATCTTTATGGCACCTCGCTATCCGTTGGGTTGGTCGAATATCTGCGCCCAGAGGAAAAATTCGATGGGCTCGATGATCTGATCGCTCAGATGAATTCGGATTGCGAACAGGCCCGCAAAATCCTGAGTGCCCTGAAATGACATCGCAAACCAAAGACCTGCGCCCGCGCTTCTGGGAACGCCACAGCTTTGACCAACTGACCAAAACCGAGTGGGAGGCCCTGTGTGACGGCTGCGGCAAATGCTGCCTGAACAAGCTGGAGGACGAAGACACCGGCGAGGTGGTGTTCACCCGCCTGGCCTGTCGCTTGCTGGATGATGAAACCTGCCGCTGTAGCCAATACGACATTCGCAAACAGTTCGTGCCCGAATGCATCGTTCTGACGCCAAACACCATGGCCGAGGTCGCGTATTTCATGCCGGCCTCTTGTGCCTATCGGTTGCTGGCAGAAGGCAAGCCGCTCTACGACTGGCATCCGCTGGTTTCGGGCGATCCGGAATCCGTACACAATGCAGGCCGATCCATGCGGCATCAGACCATTCCCGAGTTTGAAGTGCCAGAGGAAGACTGGGAAAACTACATCATAGATGAACCCATCTGATGCAGTTCGTTTCAGACAATTGCGGACCGGTCCATCCAAAGGTGATCGAAGCACTCCATCACGCCAATGACGGCTATGTTGCCTCCTATGGCGATGACGCAATAACCCAGCAGGCAGAGGATGGCCTCCGGGCGCTGTTCGAGGCCCCAGAAGCCGTGGTCAGCCTTGTCGGCACAGGGACTGCTGCCAACAGCCTGATCCTGTCCACCTTGTGTCAGCCCTGGAATGTGGTTTATTGCGGGGCGCTGTCCCATATCCGTGTTGATGAATGCAACGCGGTGGAGTTTTTCGGCAGTGGTTTGCAACTATCCCCCCTGCCAACCCCAGACGGCAAAATCACCCCCGAAGACCTAAAGGAAGCTATCCACGCACAGGGCGCAGGCGACGTGCATCGCCCGCAACCCGGCGCGCTGTCCATTGCCCAACTGACCGAATGCGGCACAGTCTACAGCCAGGAAGAAATCCGGGCGCTTTGCGTGGTGGCTAAAAGACACAACATGCGCACCCATATGGATGGCGCCCGCTTTGCCAATGCCATCGCAGCGCTGGGATGCAGCCCGGCAGAGATGAGCTGGCAGGCCGGGATTGACGCTGTCAGTTTTGGCGGCACCAAAAACGGCCTGATGGGGGTTGAGGCCTGCATCATCTTTGACCCCTCCGTTGCCTGGGAATTGGCCCTTCGCCGCAAACGGGCGGCACAACTCTTTTCCAAACAGCGTTATTTGGCGGCCCAGTTCAATGCGGTGTTGGATCGTAATCTGTGGTTGGATCTGGCCAGCCACGCCAATACGTCGGGGAAGCAATTGTCCGACGGCCTGCGCACCATTTCGGGCATGTCCTTTGATTACACGCCCGATGCAAACATGATCTTCGCCCGCTTTCCTGACCCGGTTCATGACAATCTGGCCAAACACGGGCTTCTTCCCGCCCGGCAGGGATCAGGTCAACAAATCCGTTTGGTCTGTGATTGGGCGGTGACAGAGACTGATATTCAACGCTTTTTGAGCGTCGCGCGATCATCGGCTGACCAAAGTCGGGGTTTAGAAAGATAATCCGTTGCAGAAAGGCGGAAACTGGCGATCAAATACGCCATTTGACCCATTGAATCTAGGCAAGACGTGAACCGGATGTTAAGCGGTGCACGTCACGAATCCGCCACTCAGACTGCCCCGGGGACCGACCATGCCAAATTCGAATGAACCGAAACTGATTTCCGGTAACGCCAACCGGGAATTGGCCAAATCTGTTGCCCGTCGCATGTCGATGCATCGCGGCACGTCTCTGGATTTGGTGGACGCCCGGGTCGAACGGTTTAACGACGCCGAGATTTTTGTCGAGGTATATGAAAACGTCCGTGGCGAGGACATGTTCATCATCCAACCCACGTCAAACCCGGCCAATGACAACCTGATGGAACTGCTGATTATTTCGGATGCAATGCGCCGGTCCTCTGCCTCTCGCATCACTGCGGTCATCCCCTATTTTGGCTATGCACGACAGGATCGCCGGTCCAAGGCACGCACCCCGATCACCGCCAAGCTCGTCGCCAACATGATTGTCGAGGCCGGGATCGAACGTGTGCTGACGCTCGATCTGCACGCCACCCAGATTCAGGGCTTTTTTGATATTCCGGTCGACAACCTCTATGCCTCCCCAATCTTTGCACTGGACGTCAAGCATCAGTTCAAGGACCGGATGGACGAAATTATGGTCGTCTCCCCCGATGTTGGCGGCGTGGCCCGGGCACGTGACCTGGCGCAACGGATCGGCGCCCCCCTGTCGATCGTCGACAAACGCCGCGGCAAACCCGGCGAAGTTGCCGAAATGACCGTGATTGGGGATGTCAAAGACAAGGTCTGCCTGATCATCGATGACATCGTCGATACCGCAGGCACCCTGTGTAAGGCCGCCAGTGTTCTGGTCGAAAATGGCGCGAAAGAGGTCCATTCCTACATCACCCACGGCGTCCTCAGCGGCCCGGCGGTGGAACGTGTGTCCAACTCTGTCATGAAAAACCTGGTGATCACCGACACGATCGCGCCAACGGATGCTGTTAAGGGTGCGCCCAACATTCGCATCCTGCCAACCGCCCCAATCTTTGCCCAGGCGATCCTGAATACATGGAACGGCACATCGGTATCTTCGCTGTTTGATCACTCGACGCTGGAACCGATCTATGAAGGTCTGTTCAAAGCGTGATTTGAATCTATGCTTCGCCTATGTGTGACGAAGCAACGCGAATACAGAAAATCGCCCAGCAACATGCCGCAGCGTGGTCCGCCCAGGATGCAGAGGCTACGATGGCACTCTATGACCCTGACGATTGCGCAATCACAGTGAACGGTGACGTGACGCATCAGGGTTATGACGCGATACGCTCTTCCGCCGCAGCCTTGATGACGCTCTTTCCCGATGTTCGCGTGATCGTGAACGGCACCCGCTACGCGGATTATCGCGCCGTGTTCCTCTGGACACTCGAAGGACATCATGACGAGACCGGCAATTTTGTCTCTTTACCGGGTTGGCATGAATGGGACCTGACGCCAGATTTCAAAGCCCGCAGGGTTCGCGGTTTCTATGATCGCAACGAAATGGAACGGCAGATCGCTGGAAATCCGGAAAGCTGAGCATCAAAGCAGTGTGACAATGGGCCAAAGTTGCACCGACGTAATACCGACGCTATGCAGTCGTGTTGCAGCCCGTTGATTTGACCAAAAAAAGAGCCCCGACCAATCTGGCCGAGGCTCTAAATCTTGGAACACTGTCTGATATCAGACCATGGCGTTCAGGACATCCGTCAAATCAGCAACCAGCAATGCAGCCGCATCTTTCTGATCATCCACAGCATTGGCGTGGTGTTCTTGCGCTGCATCCAGAACGGCCTGAATATCCTCGCGCGATGCACTGTCCTTGGCAAAAGCACGTTCTGCCAGAACCGATACACCAGCCTCGCTGATATCGACAAAGCCACCGGTGACGATGTAATCACCGCCCTGCCCGCCTTCGACATGCAGAATGCCTGGACGCAGGGTCGAGATGACCGGCGCATGACCAGCCATCACTGTCATTTCACCTTCAGCTGCAGGAATCCGTACGGACTCCGCCTCAAACGAGGCCAGACGCTTTTCAGGTGAAACCAGATCAAATTGCATCATATCGGCCATCAGGCCCTCCTTTAGGCGGCTTCAGCGGCCATTTTTTCGGCTTTGGCGATCACCTCGTCGATGCCACCAACCATGTAGAAGGCACCCTCAGGCAGGTGATCGTAGTCGCCAGCAACCACAGCTTTGAACGACGCAATAGTGACATCCAGAGGAACCTGAACACCATCAGAGCCGGTAAAGACCTTTGCAACGTCAAAAGGCTGAGACAAGAAGCGTTCAATCTTACGTGCGCGCGCCACTGCCAGTTTGTCTTCTTCTGACAGTTCGTCCATGCCAAGAATGGCGATGATGTCTTGCAAAGACTTGTAGCGCTGCAGAACCTGCTGAACGTCAGTGGCAACTTTATAATGTTCTTCACCGATGATTTGCGGGTCCAAAAGACGCGATGTGGAACCAAGCGGGTCCACAGCTGGGTAGATACCCTTTTCAGAGATCGCACGGTCCAGAACGGTTGTCGCATCAAGGTGCGCAAACGATGTTGCAGGCGCCGGGTCAGTCAAGTCATCTGCTGGAACATAAACAGCTTGAACCGATGTGATCGAACCGGACTTCGTCGAAGAAATCCGTTCCTGCATCGCGCCCATATCCGTGGCCAGAGTTGGCTGATATCCCACCGCTGATGGGATACGACCCAAAAGCGCAGACACCTCGGAACCAGCTTGGGTAAAGCGGAAGATATTATCAACAAAGAACAGAACGTCGGAACCTGTGTCATCACGGAACTGTTCAGCCAAAGTCAGACCAGACAGTGCAACACGCATACGTGCCCCGGGAGGTTCGTTCATCTGGCCGTAGACCAGCGCAATTTTTGATTCTGAAAGGTTCTCTGGAACAATAACGCCAGATTCAATCATCTCGTGATAAAGGTCATTACCTTCACGCGTCCGTTCACCAACACCGGCAAACACAGATACACCAGAGTGCACTTTCGCAATGTTGTTGATCAGTTCCATGATCAAAACTGTTTTGCCAACACCGGCGCCGCCGAACAGGCCGATTTTACCACCTTTGGTATAGGGCGCCAGCAGGTCGATAACTTTGATACCTGTTGTCAAGATCTCTGTTTCAGTTGACTGCTCAGAAAATGCGGGCGCGTCGCCGTGAATTGGGCGCGTTTCAGTTGCATCGACGTCACCTTTTTCGTCAACCGGATCACCGGTTACGTTCAGGATACGACCCAATGTTGCATTACCAACGGGTACCGAGATCGGGGACCCGGTGTCGGTTACTTCTTGACCACGGACCAGACCTTCGGATGCGTCCATTGCAATGGTACGAACTGTGTTTTCGCCGAGGTGCTGCGCAACCTCCAGAACCAGCTTCTTGCCATTGTTAATTGTGTTCAGTGCGTTCAGAATCTCCGGCAGGCGATCTTCGAACTGAACGTCCACGACGGCACCGATCACCTGGGTGATTTTGCCTTTTGCGTTTGCCATGTTTCTATTCTCCGGTTCGGTTAGAGCGCCTCGGCGCCCGAGATAATTTCAATCAGTTCGTTAGTGATCACAGCCTGACGTGAACGGTTGTATTGAATTGTCAGTTTGTCGATCATGTCGCCAGCATTTCGGGTTGCGTTATCCATAGCGGACATCCGCGCGCCTTGCTCTGATGCACCATTTTCCAAAAGCGCCGCAAAAATTTGTGTGGCCACTCCCCGCGGAAGCAGGTCAGCAAGAATTTCTTCTTCGCTTGGTTCATAGTCATAAAGGGTGCCGGCATCGTCGCTCGCATCCTCGAATGCAGCAGGAATGATTTGCTGCGCTGTTGGGATTTGGCTGATCACCGACTGGAACTGGTTGAAGAAGATCGTTGCCACATCAAACTCGCCCGTATCAAATCGGGCCAGAATATCCTTGGCAATATCATGGGCATTTTCATAACCCACATTCTTCACTTCGCTCATGTCGACATGCGAGATCATCAGATCTTGGTAGTCGCGCTTTAGCTGTTCACGGCCTTTTTTGCCAACGGTCAGAATTTTCACCGTTTTGCCAGAAGCTTTCAGCTCTTCCACCTTGGCACGGGCCAGTTTGACGATTGATGAGTTGAAGCCACCACAAAGGCCGCGTTCTGACGTCATGACAATCAACAGCTGAACCTGATCTGCCCCGGTGCCTGATAGAAGGCGAGGCGCAGAGTCGGAGCCGCCGACAGAGGCAGCAAGCCCACCCAGAACCGCATTCATGCGTTCCGTGTATGGACGGCCAGCCTCGGCCGCTTCCTGTGCCCGCCGCAATTTCGCGGCGGCCACCATCTGCATGGCCTTGGTGATCTTGCGGGTCGATTTGACCGACTCGATCCTGTTTTTAAGGTCCTTAAGACTTGGCATTGCCGCGTCCCCTTATGCGAAATCTGCGGCGAACTCTTCGATAGCTGCCTTGATCTTATCCTCGGCTTCACCCTTCACTTTGGGGTCTTCCTTGGTGATGTAGTTCAGCAGGTTAGCATACTTGCCGCGCAGGTGGTTCAACAAGCCCTGCTCGAACCGGCCGACCTGTTTAACCTCGATCTTGTCCAGATACCCTTTGGTACCAGCATAGATCATGCAGACAATCTCTGCGTTGGTCAGCGGGGAATATTGCGGCTGTTTCATCAGCTCGGTCAAACGCGCACCACGGTTCAACAGCTGTTGGGTTGCGGCGTCAAGGTCGGAACCAAACTGCGCAAACGCTGCCATTTCGCGATACTGGGCCAGTGACAGTTTCACCGGACCCGCAACGGATTTCATCGCGTTGGTTTGTGCCGATGACCCCACACGAGACACAGACAGACCTGTGTTCACAGCTGGGCGGATACCCTGATAGAACAATTCGGTTTCCAGAAAGATCTGACCGTCGGTGATCGAGATCACGTTCGTCGGAATAAACGCAGAAACGTCGCCACCCTGGGTTTCAATGATCGGCAAAGCGGTCAAAGAGCCAGCGCCGTTGTCTTCGTTCAGCTTTGCAGAACGTTCCAGCAGGCGGGAGTGAAGGTAGAAAACGTCACCCGGATAAGCTTCGCGGCCCGGCGGGCGACGCAGCAAGAGCGACATCTGGCGATAGGCCACAGCCTGTTTGGACAGATCATCATAGATGATCAGAGCGTGGCGGCCGTTGTCGCGGAAATGTTCCGCCATAGACGTCGCAGCATAAGGTGCCAGGAACTGCATTGGCGCCGGGTCAGACGCGGTAGCGGCCACAACGATGGAATATTCGATTGCACCAGATTCTTCCAAACGCTTCACCAGCTGCGCAACGGTCGAACGCTTTTGTCCAACAGCGACGTAGATACAGTAAAGTTTCTTGGATTCATCATCACCAGCAGCGTCGTTATAGGCTTTCTGGTTCAGGATGGTGTCCAGCGCTACGGCGGTTTTACCGGTTTGACGGTCGCCAATGATCAGCTCGCGCTGGCCACGGCCAATCGGGATCATCGCGTCAACTGACTTCAGGCCGGTTGCCATCGGTTCATGAACCGATTTACGCGGAATGATGCCCGGAGCCTTCACATCAGCGACGGAACGACCAGACGCGTTGACCGGACCTTTGCCGTCAATCGGGTTGCCCAAGCCATCAACAACGCGGCCCAGCAGTTCATCCCCAACAGGAACGTCCACGATGGCGTTGGTCCGCTTAACGGTGTCGCCCTCTTTGATTCCACGGTCGGCACCAAAGATAACGATACCAACGTTATCACTTTCCAAGTTCAGGGCCATCCCGCGGATACCACCCGGAAACTCGACCATCTCACCTGCTTGGATGTTGTCGAGCCCGTGTACACGCGCAATACCGTCACCAACGCTTAGCACGCGGCCAATTTCAGCAACTTCTGCATCTTGTCCGAAGGATTTGATCTGTTCCTTCAGAATCGCAGAGATTTCGGCTGCCTGGATTCCCATTATCCGACCTCTTTCATTGAATTCTGGAGTGCATTGAGCTTCGAACGGATCGACGTGTCGATCATTTTCGAGCCCACTTTAACGACAAGACCGCCGATGAGGCTTTCATCAACGGTCGAATTGATTTTCACAGTCTTGCCAATCGTCGCTTTTAGCGATTTCGCAAGCTTGTCAGATTGTGCCTTTGTCAACGCCTTGGCGGCGGTCACATCGGCGGCAACTTCACCTTTTTCTTTCGCAATCAACTCGCCCAGCGCCCGCAGCAGTTGCGGCAGAACAAACAGGCGACGCTTTGTTGCCATCAGGCGCAAAGCATTGGTCACGGTTTCGGACAATCCCATTTTTGCAGCAATCGCGCCAATCGCATTGGCTTGCTGATCACGGGCGTAGACCGGAGATGAAATCAGATCGGCAAAATCTGCGCTGTCATTCAGCGCCGCAGCGAGGGCTTCAACATCCCGCTCGAGTGCTTCTACAGATTTGCTTTCTTTGGCCAACTCAAAAATGGCCGTGGCATAGCGCGCAGCAATGCCGGATGAGATCGAAGCAGATTCAGACACGTCCACCCTTCCGAAGTCACAAGCCTCACCTGTTACCTTCTTAAGGGCAAACCATGGCTCGGCAGCTAAGCGGCACCTACGGATGTAAGCACCGAAATCGGCGTGGGTGTAGCAGAGCCTGCGGCCCCTATCAACTGCCTTTGCGCCTAATTCCAACGAAAGCAAACCTAAAGAATTAGGGTTTCGGTGAAGGTGCGACGCTTTGCGCGCATTGAAATGACAAATTTCACCCAAGTAACCACTATGATTCTCCGTCAAATCAAATGGGCTTTGCCTCGGGCTGCGCCAATCCTTCCAACAAACGAAGCGGCCGTTTGACCGATACCGCCAAGCCCGGGCGTTTGGGCTGCAACTGTTGTTTCGATACTTCGACGATTAATACGCCGCCGGATCGGAAAAATGAAAACCGCTGACCATTGCGTTCCCAGAACTGAAGACTGCTTAGCCAAAAACGTCGTTCGCTCGGGGGGATAAAAAGTGCGGAGAACTGTCGGTCGGTGACAAAGTCATGGCGCTTTAGCTGCGTTTCCAGCTGCCCCATACTGTATGGGCGACCATATCCAAACGGTGTCCGGTCACTCCGGGACCACATCCCGCCCCGGTTCGGAACAATGAAAATCGCACGACCACCGGGCCCCAAGACCCGCCAGCACTCTTCCAACAAGGTAGAGGGCTGGTCACTGGTTTCCAGACCGTGCAACAGGACTAATTTATCAACACTTCCCGTTGCCAATGGCCATCGTGTTTCTTCGCACAAAGTCGCGACATTCGGCATGGCGGCAGGCCAGGACATGACCCCTTGCTGACCGGGCATCAATCCGATAATTCGGCGTGCCTTCCCCAAATAGGGCCTTAGAAGAGGGACAGCAAAACCAAAGCCGACAATGGTTTCGCCACGTGCCTCAGGCCAAATCTCGACAAGCTGATCGCGAATGACCTTTTGCGCCGCACGACCCAACGCGCTGCGATAGTAAAAAGACCGTAAATCAAGGACGTCCGGATGCATGGCGCAACGCTAACAGGAAGATGCTACAAGAGCCAGATTGTTTGCTGGCATCTTGTGGGTGGCAACTAAATTCAGACTATTGGCCTTCATTTGGTCAACCATCCAGGTATCATTTTTGTATCCAATATTGGCCTTCTGTAGCTTGAGAGTGCGATCAAAACTTGCATCTGCCGCGCTGCGATAGCTGCCATCATCTGTAAATGGGCCATATATAAACAGGTGCCCATCCGCTTTTAGAACATGAGCAGCAGAGGCGATCGCACGTTTTGCATCAGACTGTGATATCAGATGAAACAGATTAACAACGAATACGAGATCGAAGCTATCCATTGCCAACTGCCAATTCCCGGCCACATCCAGAATGATCGGCTCCCTCAAATTGGCCCCGCGATACGTGTTCCGCCAAGCATGGATACTCTGTAGCCGCACGGGATTCAATTCGCTGGGCTGCCAGTTGGTTTCCGGATGCGCCTCTGCCAATGCGGTGATCTGCTGTCCGGTTCCACTGGCGAGCTCCAACACCAGCCCTTGTTTCGGGACCAGAGGATCAAGCCGCTCACGGATTGGTGCAAGGTTGCGCGCTGCCGAAGGTGCACATAGCCTGCCTGCCTCGTCGGCACAAAGATGCGGACTATCTGGCAGCACCAGCTTTTTGTTCGTCATGGCCATCTCGCTATATTACTCTATTGCTGTCGTCCACTTTTAGTTCGGACGAAACCACACAAGGTTCTTAAGAGGAATAATCATGTCTGTCGAAATTCTTACCATCCCATGCCTTACAGATAATTATGCCTTTTTGATTCACGATTCAGACAGCCGGGAAACAGTCCTGATTGACGCCCCAGAAGCCGCCGCAATCGAACGGACGTTGGGCCGCCGAGGATGGAAGCTGACACACATCCTTCTGACACACCATCACTATGACCACGTGGATGGCGTCAATTCTCTTCGAAACAAAACCGGGGCCGAGGTTATGGGATGCCATGCCGATGCGCACAGGCTACCCAAACTCGACTTTACCTTCAGCCCGGGCCAAGTGTTTCGGATTGCGGGACACAGTTGCGAAGTTATCGATGTGCCCGGCCACACGGTCGGCCATGTTGCGTTTCACTTCGCTGGCCTGAACGCCGTTTTCACAGGCGACAGTTTGATGGCTTTGGGCTGTGGACGGCTGTTTGAAGGCACGCCAGAACAGATGTGGAAAAGCCTAAGCAAGATCGCGGCACTGCCCGAAGATACGGTGGTATATTCGGGTCACGAATACACCCTTTCCAATGGCCGGTTCGCTTTGACAATCGAACCTGAAAACGAAACTTTGATCGCACGTGTCAAGGAAACTGAACAAGCCGCGAAAGAAAAACGCCCAACTGTCCCCTCAACACTATTGCTTGAAAATGCGACAAATCCATTTCTACGTGCCTCAATTCCGGGCGTAAAAGCCTCTATCGGCATGGAAAATGCATCAGATAGTGCCGTTTTTGCCGAGATTCGGGCCAGAAAAGACCAATTCTGACTGGTAAACTCTTTTTGAGCGAAAGAACAAATCAGCCGCAGTCACAGGAAATGTGACCGCATTTGATAAAAAAGGCCTTGAACGTAAAGCAAAGAGAACCGAACTTTAATATCAAAGGGTAACGGTTGGTCGGGCAAGCCGACCTTCCAAAGCAAGAGGAGCACAACAGTGCCTTCATTCTCAAATACGCTCGAGCAGGCAATTCACACCGCATTGGCCATGGCCAATACACGACGGCACGAATTGGCGACTTTGGAACATTTGCTTCTGGCTTTGACCGACGAGCCAGATGCCGCGCGGGTGATGAAAGCCTGCGAGGTGGATCTGGAAGCGCTGAAAGTCACGCTTGAAAGTTTTATCAACGAAGAACTGGCAACATTGATCACAGATGTCGAAGGATCAGAAGCCGTTCCAACTGCCGCGTTTCAGCGCGTCATTCAACGCGCAGCTATCCATGTGCAATCTTCCGGCAGGACCGAAGTCACCGGTGCCAACGTGTTGGTGGCCATCTTTGCGGAACGAGAATCCAACGCGGCCTACTTCCTGCAAGAACAGGATATGACCCGCTATGATGCGGTGAACTTTATCGCGCATGGGGTCGCCAAAGACCCCTCCTATGGCGAAACCCGACCGGTTTCAGGTGCGCCCGAAGTCGAAGAAGCCAGCCAGGCAACCGAAGAAGGCACCAAAGAAAGCGCGCTGGCAAAATACTGCGTCGATCTGAACGCGAAATCCGTCAAGGGTGATATTGACCCGCTAATCGGTCGCGAGCATGAAGTTGAACGTTGTGTTCAGGTTCTATGCCGTCGCCGCAAGAACAACCCGATCCTTGTTGGTGATCCTGGCGTGGGAAAAACCGCAATTGCCGAAGGTCTGGCGCGCAAGATCGTCAATGGTGAGACCCCCGAAATTCTGTCTGGTGCGACGATCTTTGCCTTGGACATGGGCGCCCTTTTGGCTGGCACCCGCTATCGCGGTGATTTCGAAGAGCGGCTGAAAGCCGTTGTCACAGAACTAGAAGAACACCCGGATGCCGTATTGTTTATCGACGAAATCCATACGGTGATCGGTGCTGGCGCGACCTCTGGCGGCGCGATGGATGCTTCAAACCTGCTGAAACCTGCCCTGCAAGGTGGCAAACTACGGTGTATGGGCTCTACGACCTACAAAGAATTCCGCCAGCATTTTGAAAAAGACCGCGCCTTATCACGGCGGTTCCAGAAAATCGACGTGAATGAACCGTCGGTTGAGGATACGGTGAAAATCCTGAAAGGGTTGAAGCCCTATTTCGAAAAGCATCATGATATTCGGTACACGTCGGATGCGATCCGCAACGCCGTTGAATTGTCAGCCCGCTATATCACCGATCGTAAATTGCCTGACAAGGCCATCGATGTGATTGATGAGGCGGGCGCGGCACAGCACTTGGTCCCAGAGTCCAAGCGTCGCAAAACCATCGGTGTGAAAGAGATTGAGGCTGTGGTCGCCAATATCGCGCGCATTCCACCCAAAAACGTCTCCAAAGACGATGCCGAAGTCCTGCGCGATCTGGAAAAATCGCTCAAGCGCGTCGTGTTTGGCCAAGACCCTGCAATTGATGCGCTATCCTCTGCAATTAAACTTGCCCGAGCCGGTTTGCGCGAACCGGAAAAACCGATTGGGAACTACCTTTTCGCAGGGCCAACTGGTGTAGGCAAGACCGAGGTCGCGAAACAACTAGCAGACACGTTGGGTGTTGAACTGCTGCGGTTTGACATGTCGGAATACATGGAAAAACACGCGGTCAGCCGCTTAATCGGTGCACCCCCGGGCTACGTCGGTTTCGATCAGGGTGGTATGTTGACCGATGGCATCGATCAGCATCCGCATTGTGTCCTTTTGCTGGATGAGATCGAAAAGGCCCATCCTGATGTGTACAATATCCTGCTGCAAGTGATGGATCATGGACAATTGACCGACCATAACGGCAGGACTGTGGATTTCCGCAATGTGATCCTAATCATGACCTCCAACGCAGGCGCGATGGAACAGGCGAAAGAGGCCGTTGGTTTTGGCCGTGACCGCCGGACAGGCGAAGATACCGCCGCCATCAACCGGATGTTTACCCCCGAATTCCGCAACCGACTGGATGCAGTGGTCAGTTTCGGACCGTTGTCGAAAGATGTCATTTTGCAAGTGGTCGAGAAATTCGTTCTGCAACTCGAAGCACAGTTGATGGATCGCAATGTACATATCGAGCTGACAAAACCAGCGGCAGAATGGCTGGCAGATCGCGGATATGACGACAAGATGGGCGCACGCCCCTTGGGTCGCGTCATCCAGGAACACATCAAAAAGCCGCTGGCAGAAGAGCTGCTCTTTGGCAAACTTTCCAAGGGTGGCGTGGTCAAGGTTGGTGTCAAGGATGGTGATCTGGATTTGCGGATCGAAGAACCCGTCAGGCGGCAACTCTCCGGTCGGTCACCAAAGTTGCTGACTGCGGATTAAACGCTCTCACACTTTGAATGTAGAATTCAAACCCTGCCTTTCTGGCAGGGTTTATTTTTCCGTGAACTTTAGTTCAATCCGACGGTTCTGGGCTCGGGCCTCATCGCTGTCGGCGCTGTTCACTGGCTGAAATTCACCAAATCCGGTAGCGGCGAGCCGTCCGGGTGAGAGACCCAATTCATCAATCATATAGCGCACCACAGAGAGGGCGCGCCCCTGGCTGAGTTCCCAGTTGTCTATATATTTGCCCGTTCCAGACAACGGCACATTGTCGGTGTGTCCATCAACGCGGATCACCCAGTTGATCTGCGGCGGGATATCATCTGCGACGCTTTGGATGATGGATGCCACTGTTGCGATATCTGCCTGTCCAGCCTCTGACAGCTCCACCTCACCCGGCGGGAACAGAACCTCGGACGAGAAGACAAACCTGTCACCTTCGATCCGCACGCCGGCCTGGCCGCCCAGGACCTCTCGTAACAGACCAAAAAATTCTGACCGATACCGGGCCAGATCTTCGGCTTCAGCCTCCAACCGTTTGCGTTCAATTTCTTCCAACTCCCGCCTGCGGCGTTCTTCGGCGGCTGCACGCGCAAGGGCGGCATTCAGATCTGTGCCAAGGTTCTGTATCTGGACATTCGCCGCTGCATCGCGATCCTTGGCATCATCCAGCAAGGCTTGCAAACTGCCAAGCTGGTTACGTAACGCAGCCACTTGTTCATTCAACAAGGCCACCTGTCTGGCCCGTTCGGCTGATAGCACCTGTTCCTCGCTCAACGCTTGCTCTGCAGTTGCCAATAATGCCGCCCGGCGCGCGGCTTCACTCAGGGCATCCTCTGCCTCGGATTCCGCCAACAAGCGGGCGGCCAGGGCTTGCGCCAACGACTGTTCGTTGCGATTTAAATCTTCGATCAACGCCCCGCCTTTGCCACGCAGCGTCGCGACCTCTGATTTCAGCTGATCACGTTCTAATCGGATCGCTTCTAGCTCAGTTTGCAGGTTGGTAATTGATCCCTCCTGCGCCGACAACTGATCGTCGATCAACATCTGTTCGGCCAGCACTTCTGCCAATCGTAGCTCAACATCGGCGCGGTCCACGGCCTTGCCTTCCAGTTCGGCAATCCGTGCAATCGCCTCTTCCAGCATTTCGGCCGCAGCATCCTGACCGCTTTTGGCAGCTTCCTGCGCCAACACGGCTGCAGCCAGTTTGGCTGTCAGATCTTTGCTGGCAGCCTCTGCAGCGGCGAGCAGCGTCAACGTCTCTTCGGCCCGCGCGCGTTCACGCTCCAATGTCAGGGTCATTGCCGTCAATTCCGTGTCGGCGTTTTTCAATCGCTCGCGAAGCGCTTCTGCCGCAGCCGCATCAGCAAGCTGCGCCGCCTCCACTTCGCCTAGGGCCTCTTCGAGTTCGGTGGCTTGGGCTGTGGCGGCCTCGCCGTCCTTGCGCAGATCAGCAATCAATGCTTCCAGCGCTTCGCGCCGCGCGGCATCCAATCGCGCGGCTTCAACACCCGCATCAATCTCATCCCGAGCCTGCGCAAGAGCTATCTGCAAAGCCTCCTGATCCGACAACAACTTTGTTTGTGCCGCTGCCAATTTATCCAACTCTGCGCGTAACTCCTGGCCGATATTCAAAGCCGTGTCGCGTTCAGACAGCAGGCTGGCAACCTGTGCCTCGAAACTTGTTATCCTCGCCCGCTCCGCCTGCAGCTCCTCGGCCTGAGCAGCGGTCTGCAAACGCAGTGTCGCGATCAACGCTGTTTGTTCATCAATTACCTGCCGTTCATTTTGCAGTGTGGCTGATAACTGGCCTATCTCTGTCTGCAATTCATCATTGCGCACACGCTCAAGCCCCAGCGCATCTGCAAGACTGGCAACTTGTTGTGATAACTGATCCAGTTCCGATTCCTGACCGGATATCGTGTCGCGCAATACAAACTGCACCACCATGAAAATGGTCAGGATAAATACCAAGACCAACAAAAGCGCGGTGATCGCATCCACAAAGCCGGGCCAGATAGAGGCCTGAAAGCGTTGTCCGGTGCGACGTGACAAAGCCATGGCTTATTGCTCCGGCTCGACGCTCAGATCACGGATTGTCTGGGTCAATGTTGCAATCTCGGTGCGAATTGCGGCCACGCTCTCGGCCCTGCCTGCGGCCATTTCCTCCAATAGCCGCAGCATCTGCACATCAATGGATCGCAATCGCATCCGGCTTTCCGCATCTACATGCGCACCGCCCTCTGCTGTCATCGCCTCCAAAGCCTCTCCAACCCGATCCTGTGAGCGCACCAAGGCCTCGACATGCTTGTCGCTCAAGGCTTGCCCGTTTTCCTGGCTTGCACCTTTTTCCAGTTTTTCGGTCAAACGAGTGAACTTTTCTTCCATCGAATTGCGACTGATTTCCGCCTGAACCAAAAGTTCCTGAATAACCTCCATCTGCTGAGCAAACTGTTCAAGAACATAGCCAGCAACACCTTGGCCACCACCGTCCGCATCCGCGTCACCTGTGGCAAATCCCAAGCGTGTGATGGTCGACAGCCAATCCTCAAGCTCCCTGTAGAACCGGTTCTGACCATGCCCCGCAAAAAGCTCCAGCAATCCAACGACAAGCGATCCCGCCAGACCTAATAAGGAGGACGCAAAGGCCGTTCCCATCCCATCGAGTTGGGATTGCAATCCCGACATCAGCCGGCCAAACACCTCTAGCCCGCTATCACCTTCCTTTGGTTCCAGTGACGCGATTGTGTCGACAACGGCGGGAACGGTCGTCGCCAAGCCCCAAAACGTTCCCAGCAGCCCAAGAAAAATCAAAAGGCTGACGATATAGCGAGTGATATCCCGTGCTTCGTCGATGCGGGTGGCCACAGAATCCTGGATCGATTGGGCAGAGCTGGACGTGATATGCATCTGCTTGCCGCGCGACCGCAACAGCGCGGCCAAAGGGGCCAGCATTCGGGGCACCTTGATAAACTCATGGCCTGGGATCCTCGCCGCGAATCCCACAATCCAGCGCACAGATGACATCAACTGTATGACCTGAATAAAGCAGGCCAGAACACCGATGAAAAACACCAGTATGATGAAGCCATTCAGGTAGGGATTGGCCAGAAAGACAGGGGCCACTCTGGGAAATGCGATATAGGCGCCGCCTGCCACAAGCCCCAAGACAACCAGCATTGAAACAATCTGGCGGATCGGCTGCGAAAAATACGGCTCTGCCTCGCGATCTGGTTTGTCCATCATTGGGACGGGTTCCGACGCTGTTTTCATTGGCGTCAGAATAGGCGGACAATCGCCATTCGCCAACACCTATTACAGCAGCAACTTATGCTGCTGATTTATGGCATAAATATATCATCCGATCAGGCCCCGAACCCGGTCTGACAACCAGTTCAAATCAGGATCCTCTAGACCCAATTCGACCAGATGATCGGCAGTGTTGAACAGATACTCGGTATTAGGACCGCGCCCGCCAATTGCAGTGGCAATTATCTGTGCCTGCTCTTCTAGGGGAAGGCTGCCACAATACTGAACATGATCGGGATCAATGATATAGGTCACTGATTGCACCTCGCGCCCATCAAGTAATGTAATGGGAAGTTCGGCCTCTAGATAGGCGGAAGAGATAAGCTCGCGTTCGCGCAACTCCTGCAAGGTATCTGCCGCATGTTCGTCGGCCACGCGAAAGGCGACACCGTTGCAAAAACTGTCGCGGGCCTTATCCAGCGCAAGGACCAGACCCGGTTTTTCCTCGGTCCCTCGGTGATGAATGGACCGCATACAGAAACTTCGGTGAAAACCATTCAGGCGGGCGATCTGCTTTTCAGCGATCGGAAAGCCCGGATTCCATATCAGAGACCCATATCCAAACACCCAAAACCCTGATCTAACCATTCATCTGGCCCTTTCTTCTTTGGCCCTGTAAACACCATCCCGAACGTGCTGGAAAGGGACGATCATGCGATTGTTGGTTGGCATTTTTCTGATCGGATCGGTGCTGTGGGGTGGATACTGGTTCATCGGGGAACGCACGGTCGAAACCACTGTGACCGAATGGCTGGATCAGGCGGATCACAACGGCGTCTCCGTCAGCTATGACAGCGTCGATACCAAGGGGTTCCCCAACAGGTTTGATACAACAATTTCCGCCCCCTCATTTTTTGACGCACAAAACGGTATGGGTTGGGCGGGGGCCTTTTTGCAGGTCTTCGCGCTTAGTTACAAACCCAATCATGTCATTGTTGTATTCCCGCCCGAACATGAATTGGATATTCGGGATGTCTCTTTGTCTGCTCGCAGCAAAGACCTGCGCGCCAGTATCATTGTCGAACCCAGTACCGACCTTGCGATCGACCGGATTACCCTGACAGGTGAGAGCATTCACCTAGCTGGTGCCGAGAATGATCTGCTGTCGCTCGATACAGCCCTCGTTGCCAGCCGCCAGGCCATTGCCCAGACCAACGCCCATGACATCGCTATTGAGTTGCGGAACATAACACTATCCGATTTTGTTCGAACAGAGCTGAGTTTTGACACCACCCTTCCCAAAACCATCGATAGCTTGGAGGTTGGAGCAACCCTGTATTTTGATGACAGCATCAGCCTACGGGGCACCGCGCCGTTGCTTGAAAAATTATCCATTCAGAAGGCGCAAATCACATGGGGGAACATGGCATTGTCATTGGAAGGCGACATCACAGCAAACACCGCAGGATTTGCCGAAGGCACCCTGACATTGAACGCGCTCAACTGGCGCAAGGTTTTTGCAGTATTAGCGCGCGCCGGTGTCGTTGATCCGATCTGGGAGGGTGCCATCACCCCGATGGCCGAAGCGGATGGAAACACCGATGATCTGGTTGCACCGATCACGATGTCCGATGGGTTGATCTATTTTGGCCCTTTGCCAATTGGCCCTGCCCCGCGCCTGAACTAGCGGCAGTACCGTCCGCCTTGCTGGCGCGCGATGTCCAAGTGAAAGTGATCGCGGTGATGGCGATCAGATGCTGGCCCTAAAACGGTATTAAACGGCCCGCAAGCGGCGCTGTGCAGACGGCGCAATATGTTCCCATCCACCTGATCGTTCCAGCCCGATTCAACAGAAATCACCCGACCGTTTTCAAGCTTGAACCCCGAGATATCAATGGCATTGCCCTTGCCATGTTCAGAGATTTTCGCACCGGTCCGATTGTTCCGTGTCCGACAGGTGTAGTGCGCGGCAACCTGCAATTGACTGATCCCGCCACCCAATCGACGAATGGCCGGGCGGATGCCATCTTTCACCCAATCCTGCAATGCATCAGCAGTTTGGCAGGTCATAATGGACGGTTGCGACAGGCGCACGCCATCGACCTCATGTACACGCACCGGATTAGAAACCCCACATCCCTGCAGGCTATCAGCTATCGGGGCAATGACTTCGCCCCGGATCGCTCTTTGCCCGCAGATCAATCCCACTTCTGCTCTCTGGCGGGGCTCTTCCACACGAGGTTGGGTCGAAACAACGACCGTCTCTTGGGCGGGCGTTTGCACCGTTTGACGGGCCGGTCGAGCGACCGGACGCAGCGAAACAAAGAGGCCTGGGGCTGCGCGCGGAACGGAGATCGGTTCAACCTCTTCTTCAGCCACATTCGACGCGAACACTTCTTGGGTCAATCGTTTCGAGCCGGGACGCGGAATCGGACGTGGCGACAGCGTGACACCCGGAACCGAAGGGTCAACTCGCACAAACCCGTGGGAGGATGGTGAACCAATTCCGGACTGTTCCAACAACGTAGGTCTGGGTGCGGGGCGCAAAGACTCGTTCAGTGCCGTGGCACCCACCTGCGCTGTCATGCACAGGCATACACAGATCGCTACAAAGCGCGGTATCATCGTTGTCCGGTACGTCCGAAATCGGGGGCATCGGTATCTTGCCCGGCCTCGATAATCCCACGGCGAATGGCTCTGGTGTGCGTGAAATAATCGAACAAATGATCCCCGTCACCCGTGCGAATGGCACGCTGTAGGGCGAACAGTTCCTCTGTAAATCGGCCCAGAATTTCCAGCGTGGCCTCTTTGTTGTTCAAAAACACATCTCGCCACATGGTCGGGTCAGAGGCTGCAATCCGGGTGAAATCGCGAAACCCCGCTGCTGAATATTTGATGACCTCGCTGTCGGTGACACGACGCAGGTCATCCGCAACACCGACCATCGTGTAGGCAATCAAATGTGGCGCATGGCTGGTGACGGCCAACACCAGATCATGATGCTCGACATCCATTTGTTCTGTATAGGCACCCAGGCCTTGCCAGAATTCCTCAAGACGCTCAATCGCCGCTGGATCGCTATCTGGCAACGGCGTGATTAGGGTGAATCGCTTGTCAAACAACTCCGCAAATCCGGAACGCGGACCGGAATGTTCGGTACCAGCCACGGGGTGAGCTGGAACGAAATGCACACCATTTGGTAAATGTGGTGCAACTGCTTCGACTACAGCACCCTTGACCGATCCCACGTCGCTGATCGTCGCCCCCGGTTTTAAATGCGGGGCGATTTCACGGGCAACGGCATCCATAACGCCGACTGGAACACACAGCACCACCAAATCCGCATCTTGCACAGCCTTGGCTGCACTATCGACCACTTGATCACAAAGCCCGATTTCCCGTGCGGTTTCGCGCGTTTGCGCCGAACGGGCCGTGCCCACGACCTCTCCCGCCAGACCACCACGTTTAATAGCCCAGAACATGGATGACGCAATCAAGCCCAAGCCAATCAGCGCGACCCGGTTATAAATTGGGGCGGTCATGGGTTTTCTCCCTTGAACTCTGCAACGGCATGCGCGACCTGACGGCAGGCGGCTTCATCTCCGATGGTAATTCGCAGGCAGTTGGGCAGCTTGTACCCGGCAACGCGGCGCACAATCAGACCTTTGGATTTCAGATGCGCATCACAGGCCTCTGCCTCTGCGGCATCAGCAAAGCGGGCGAGAATAAAGTTTGCGCAAGACGTATCCGACGGCACCCCTGTTTCGGCCAGCGCCTTGGCCAACCAGCCCCGCATTCGTGCGTTTTCAGCAAGGCATTTTTCTGCATAGGTCCTATCACGAACCGCGGCCTCTGCCGCGTCTAACTGCGCATTTGACAGGTTGAACGGTCCCCGAATGCGATGGAGCACATCAATGATATGTTTCGGGCCGTAACCCCAACCGATGCGTAGGCCACCCAGGCCGTAAAGCTTTGAAAAGGTTCGGGTCATGACGACATTTTCGCGTGAATCGACCAGTGCAGCACCACCATCAAAGCCATCGACAAACTCTGCATAGGCCCCATCCAGAACC
This sequence comes from Roseovarius sp. YIN77, assembly GCF_057219155.1. Lineage (NCBI taxonomy): Bacteria > Pseudomonadati > Pseudomonadota > Alphaproteobacteria > Rhodobacterales > Roseobacteraceae > Roseovarius > Roseovarius sp. YIN77. The sequence goes on along the minus strand of NZ_JBXVVI010000002.1, from coordinate 107,950 downwards.
AAAATCGCCTGGCTAGGCAAACCATCTGCCAGACGCGCAACCTCATTTCCGCCGATCATTGTTCCGGTCGGGTTGTTCGGATTGGCGATGAAGACCAGTTTTGTCCGCTCATTACAGGCGGCCAGAATGGCGTCGACATCGGTCACGCGCTCGCGCTCTTTCACCTCAACCGGCGTGGCCCCAACGGCGCGGGTTGAGATCGGATACATCAGAAATCCGTGTTCCGTGTGGATCACCTCATCCCCCGACCCGGCATAGGCCTGACACAGAAACGTGATAATCTCATCTGACCCGACGCCACAAATTATGCGTTCAGAATCAATACCATGCACCTTGGCGATTGCCTTGCGCAGGCTGGCGTGATCCGTGTTGGGGTAACGGTGCAGGTCATGGGCGGCGCGGCGGAACGCTTCTTTGGCGGCGTCTGATGGGCCAAAGGGATTTTCGTTCGAGGAGAGCTTTATTACCTCCTCGACCCCTTCGATTTTTGACTGCCCCCCCTGGTAAAGGGCGATGTCCATGATCCCTGGCTGGGATTGAATGGCGTTCGTCATTCATAACTCCTGCATTATCAGGGGTTTTCTATCCAGTTGATGCCAGCAAGACCATACGGAAAGCGACGTTTGAAAAAGTGCGGGTCGAAGTGTGGCGTTGATACCGACCCTTCGGACCGGGCAAAAACCGCGCCAAAATGCCTGTCGGTATTGCGTCGGTATTTGCACTGCATTGCGACGGTGGCTCTGCGCCCCATAAATTAGCGCAGATTTCAACACCGGCCCGTCGCCGCCATTCACAAGCGACATGGAGTGGTGCGCCAGAGCGTTTAATCAAAACGCTCTGGCGGTTGGAAAGTTCACGTGGTTTCTAAGGTCGTTCGACCGGCGCGATTATTCGATACCAAATCCGCCCCGGACTTTAATTTCCTGATAGTCTTCGATCCCGAAAACGCCACCCTCGCGGCCGTTGCCCGACAATTTGTAACCCCCAAACGGGGATCCATATTGTGTGCCTTTGCCATTGATGGTCACGGTGCCCGCGCGCAGTTGGGCAAAGACCCGTTCAGCGCGAACTTTGTCCCCAGTCTGAAGATAGGCGGCCAAACCGTATTCGCTGTCATTGGCCATGGCGACGCCCTCTTCCTCTGTCTCAAAAGGAAGGATGACCAGAACCGGTCCAAAAATCTCCTCCCGGGCGACGCGCATATCAGGGGTGACATCGGCAAAGATCGTCGGTTTGACGTACCAGCCATGTTCCAGCCCCTCGGGCTTGCGTGTGCCACCGGCAATCAGGCGCGCTCCTTCGTCGATCCCGACTTGGATCATTGCCTGCACACGGTCATATTGCATTTCGTCAAACAAGGGGCCGATATGGCCGCCCTCTTCCGTCGGATCGCCCACGGTTTGGCTGGCGGCAGCACGCGCTGCAATATCTAGCACTTGATCATAGCAGCTGCGTTCCACCAGCATCCGTGTGGGCGCATTGCAGGACTGACCCGTATTGTGAAAACAGCCCTTGACCGATTTGGTGACAGCTTTTTCCAGATCCGCATCGGCAAAAACCAGGTTGGCAGATTTACCCCCGAGTTCCAGCGTAACCCGCTTGATTGTGTCGGCAGAATCCTTTGAAACCTGAACTCCGGCACGGGTAGAACCAGTGAAAGACATCATCGCGATATCCGGGTGGCACGACAGGGCAGAACCCACCGTCGGCCCATCGCCGTAAACCAGATTGAACACACCTGCAGGGTAGCCGGCCTCGTGTACAAATTCGGCAAACAGCGCCGCAGACAGAGGGGTATATTCAGAAGGTTTCAAAACACAGGTGGCCCCAACAGCCAGGGCCGGTACAACCTTTTGCACGATCTGGTTGATCGGCCAGTTCCAAGGCGTGATCAACCCGCACACCCCGATCGGGTCACGCATGATCACATCACCATTGGGCAATGTTTCCTGCTCGAATTGGCGGGACAGCGCGTCGATGAAAGCACTGATGTGATCAATGCCGCATTGCGCCTGTTCATCCCGAGACATGGTGATCGGGGCACCCATTTCTGCGGTGATCGCCTGTGCCATCTCGTCCAGCCGGTCGGTGAAAATGGCGTTCAGGCGTTCCATCAGGGCGATACGCTCTTCTTTCGACGTCTGAGAAAACATCTGGAAGGCACGCTTTGCCGCCTCGACCGCCCGGTCCACATCCGCCGCAGAGCCCAGCTCTACCTCGCCAATCTGGCTGTTATTGGCCGGGTTCTTGATTGCGAATGTCCGGGACGAAATCGGATCAACCCATGCACCGTCGATGTAAAACTTGTTCAGAGCAATCATATTTCTAGCTTTCTTTCCGAGAGGTATTTCTGTGGTCTGGTTAAATGGCACTCTTTGCATCTTCCAGAATAAGATCGGCGGCACGTGCCGCGAGCATCATCACCGGCGCATTGGTATTGCCTGATGTCACGTTTGGAAAGGCGGATGCGTCGATAACCCGCAGGCCACCAATGCCATGAACGCGCAGTCGTGCATCCAACACCGATGTTGCGGCTGATTCACCCATCCGGCAGGTGCAGGTGGGGTGAAAAATTGTTCCGGCCCGTTCGCGGAAGTTTTCCAAAAGTTCCGCATCCGACATGGGCACGACGTCCGGGGACAGGCGTTCCTTGGTCACCGCGCTGATCGCCGGGATTTGGGCCAGGTCCTGCAAGACGCGACCCGCCTTGATTGCCATTGCGCAATCATGTTCCGTCGACAGGGAATTCGGGCGGATATCGGGTGGCGCAGTCGGGTCAGGCGATGCAATGTTGATTTCGCCCCTGCTGGTTGGCCGACAAGGCTGTGCGCACATAAGAAAACCCGGTTTAGGGTCAACGCCCGCGTTGCCATCCGCATCAATCACATATGACATCGGGTTGCAATAAATCTGCAGGTCAGCCGCATGGGCGTTTTCATCAGAACGGATAAAACCACTGACCTGATTGACCGGAACGCTTAACGGCCCGCCACGGGTGGCAAGATAGGTGACGCCCGCAATCCTCTGCCCCAACCAATTGCCGATTTTTGTGTTCAATGTTGGTTCGGTGGCCCGGAAGTAATGCGAAATTCCAAGGTGATCCTGCAAGCCCTGCCCGACTTGCGGCAGGTTCTTCTGAACATCGATACCATGAGATTTCAACAGGTTGGCCGGACCAATTCCGGACAATTGCAGCAGTTGCGGAGAATTGACTGCACCAGCGGATATCAGCACCTCGCCGCGCACCTCTGCGACATAGTCCTGCCCGCCCACACGGTAGCGCACGCCCGTTGCACGGCGCCCATCAACCTGCACTTTTTCGACCAGTGCGTTGGAGACAACCTTCAGGTTTGGCCGTTTCATCGCCGGCCGCAAAAACGCATCCGCAGCGGACCAGCGACGCCCGTTGCGCACGGTTGAACGCATCTTCATGACGCCTTCGGTGTCTTCGCCATTCAGGTTGCGCGACACCTGCCAACCCATTTGCTGTGCAGCGGTCAGAAAGTGATCTGAAAACGGATGCATCCGTTGGCTGACATCACTGACCCAAAGTGGCCCTTTCCCGGTGGTTTTCGATCCACCCTCGGTATCCGGTTCGCACTGAGTTTCCAGCGCCTCATAGGTTTCCAGCACATTTTGCCAATTCCAGCCCGTGGCCCCTGCCCGTTCCCAATCATCAAAATCGCTAGGCAGACACCGCAGATAGGCCATCGCGTTAATGGAACTTGATCCCCCGATCACGCGCCCGCGCGGCCAGTAGGCCTCTCGGTTGTTCAAGCCCGGATCGGCGCTTGCGGTAAAGCACCAGTTCACGCGCGGGTCATTGAATGTTTTGCCATATCCCAAGGGGACTTTGATCCAAAACCGCCTGTCGCTGCCGCCGGCCTCAATCAGCAGGACCTTGTGGTGGCCAGACGCCGTCAGCCGATCCGCCAGAACGCAGCCAGCGGACCCTGCCCCAACAATGATGTAATCAAAGATCTCCGACCGCATCGGCTTGTCCCATTTTCCCAATTTGGGCGCATCCCAGTATGATCGGTCGCATATCACGTTTGTTAAATCAAACAATGCGTTTTATACCTAAGGCATAAGTTTACTTAACGGTGCAACATGGTCGATCTCCCTTACGCAACATGGCTTCGCACTTTCGAGGTTGCCGCCCGTCATGGCAGTTTTTCAACTGCGGCCGAGGAGCTGGGCCTGACCCCGGCGGCGGTCAGTCAGCAAATCCGGTTGCTGGAAAAACATCTGGGGACAAAACTTTTTGAACGACTGCCGCGTGGGGTCGCCCTGACCGATATGGGGCAGGCCTATTCACAGCCCGTTCGCAAATCATTTTCCGATCTGGAGGTGGCGACTCGCGGGCTTTTTGGCAGCTCTGTCAAACGCGTGATCCGGGTGCGTGCGTCGATTTCTCATGCCGCATTGGTGATCGCCCCGCGGCTTCGTGAATTTCACGATATGCACCCAGATATCGAGATACAGCTTTCGACCTTTGTGTGGGCTGATAGATTTGGTGATAGCGAAAGTGACATCGACATTCGATTTGGTCATGGCGAATGGCGTGACGGTGCCCTGACCCATCTGGGCCCTGAATATGCAATTCCGGTTTGCCACCCGGACTATGCCAAATCCTTTGGGGACGCGTTTAGCATCAACACTCTGGCAGAGGGACATGTCGCCACTGTTACAGGTTCAGAGGCCGATTGGATCAACCTGTCGGCGCATTATGGTCTGAGCCTTGGCGTACCGTCGAGCGTTGTGGGCGCAGATTCATCGCTGATTGCGCTGCAAACCATTGCGGCAGGTCATGGTGCGGTGATGGTGCTGGAAAATTTTGCCGCGCAATACTTGCGCCAAGGCCTGTTGATTGCACCCTTTGACTATCGACTGCCAATCTCTGCATCCCATTACCTGATCCGACGGGACACGACCGGCGCGCGTGATGAGGTTCGATTGTTCGAAAACTGGGTTGTGTCGCTGCATTCATAGCGCAGCGTGAATGCAATATCCTAGTCGCGCAGACAGGTTTCCGTTTCGCAGGACGTATCTACGCGCTGATCAGCACCTTGCGGATGGGTCACGGCCAGGATTTCCGCCAACACACTGACAGCAAGAGTCCGGGCATCGCGCGCCGATGGGATCAATCCGATCGGCCCCTTGACCCGATCCAGGTCGTCAGCGTTCAACCCCATGGCGGACAGGGATGCGAAACGCGTTGCGCTTGTGCGCCGGCTGCCTTGTGCGCCAATGTAAAACGCCTTTGATTGCACGGCCGAGTGGACGATTGGCGGTTCCCATTCGTGATCATGAAAAAACAAAACAATCGCGGTGCGTTCATCGATGTACACATGATCAGGGATGGCCGGGGTTTTGATATGTTGGGTCGCACATCCTGTCGCTGCTGCCCGCGCCAGGGTTTCCTCATCCGGCGAGAGCACCAGATTTGAATAGCCCACGGACTGAACAAGGCTTGAAAATGCAACTGCCTCTGGCCCTTTGCCGAAGACGACAAATCGAAACTCTGGAACAAGTTCGACGACAAACTGATCGCCATTGCGCCCGGTTTGCCCCTGGGGCGCGCAGGAAAGTGTCTGGGCAGAGGAACCCACGACCAGCGCGCAGGTATTTCGATGTTCATGCATGTCAACGATGCTTAGCAGAACCGCCACATCCGGCTGAGGTATGATCAGAATTTCAAGCCCGCCACCACATGGCAGCTGAATGTCGCGAAAGGGGGAACCCCGGCCATATTTGACTGTTTGGAAGGTCTGGTTTTCCAAAGCATGTTGCGCGTGAAGGGTGATATCGGCCTCGACACACCCGGATGACAGGCTGCCGACACGCTCTCCATTTTGGAAGATGGCCATCATGGCACCCAAAGGTCGATAGGATGGCCCCTCGATACCAACAATGATGGCCAGCGCGCCGGGTTGCGCTGCGGTCGAGAGCCTTCGTATCGGCTCAAGATCGGATATCTCGTTGAAATACTTCAACGCATTATCTCCATTTGAGTAGTGTTTAGGTCCCAAGAAACCTTCTTGCATCACTCACTGATAGGATACTCTAGACCCTGAAACTCTGTGCTTCCAATCTGTTTTGCGTTACCTGACGCAGCTAAAGCCAAGTTGAGAAACAACTTTCTAGCACCTGAAACCACAGAAAGTTCAGCCGACTACTTATCCCCTAGGGTCCAGCAGTTTAGCCAAAATTCGATCCGTCGAGATCTGACCAATCAATTTACCATCTTCGGTTACACCAACGACGGGATCATCGGCGCGACCAAACTCTGCCATGATCTCGCGCACATCCGTGTCCGCAGTCACAGTGATCTGTGGATTTTCAACGCCCATCGGCTCAACCAGATCTCGCGCTGATAAAACCCCCAGCGGGTTCATATGTGCAACAAAATCAGCAACATATTCGTTCACCGGATCGGTATAGATATCCTTTGGCGTGCCCATCTGAACGATGCGCCCACCCTCCATGATCGCGATACGGTCGCCCAGTTTAAACGCCTCATCCAAGTCATGGCTGACAAAGATAATCGTGCGCTTCAGTTTCTTTTGCAGATCGATCAGTTCGTCCTGAAGACGCGCGCGGATCAGTGGATCCAGCGCCGAAAATGGTTCATCCATCAAAAGGATCGGCGCCTCTGTCGCAAAGGCGCGTGCCAATCCAACCCGTTGTTGCATCCCGCCGGACAGTTCCCCAACCTTGCGATCTGCCCAGTCACTGAGATGGACAAGCTCAAGCTGTTGATCGACTTTCGCTTTGCGCTCTGTGCGGTTCATCCCGGCAAGTTCAAGCCCGAGGCCCACATTTTCACGCACCGTCCGCCACGGCAGCAATCCAAACTGCTGAAAGACCATGGCAACCTGATGCTGGCGAATAGATCTGAGCGCGCTTTCATCCGCGTGGGTGACATCAACCATCTCTGTGCCATTGTTCACGCGAACCGATCCACGCACGACGGGGTTTAACGCGTTCACCGCCCTCAGAAGCGTTGATTTGCCCGACCCGGACAAGCCCATCAGAACCAAAATCTCGCCGGTGCCGACCTGCAAAGAGCAATTGTGCACACCCAGAACCTGGCTGGTCTGAACCTGCACCTCGGCCCGGTCTCTTCCCTCATCCATCAGGGGGAGCGCTTTTTGCGGCTTGTCCCCGAAAACGATCGATACGTTGTCAAATTCTACGGCGACAGACATCACTTTTTCTCCACACGCAGCATGCGATCAAGCATGATAGCAACGACGACGATGATCAGCCCGCTTTCAAATCCAAGCGCTGTGTTGACCTGGTTCAAGGCCCGGACCACTGGAACACCCAGACCATCCGCGCCGACCAGGGCCGCAATCACAACCATCGACAAGCTCAGCATGATTGTCTGGTTCAGCCCCGCCATGATCTGCGGCAATGCATATGGCAGCTCGACCTTCCACAGGGTCTGCCGCGGCGTTGCGCCAAAGGCCTGCGCGGCCTCCAACAACGCCGTCGGCGTGGAGCTGACACCAAGATGGGTCAAGCGGATGGGGGCGGGCAATACGAACACCACGGTGGCAATCAGCCCGGGGACCATGCCGATGCCGAAAAAGACGATCATCGGGATCAGATACACGAATGTTGGAAGCGTCTGCATCAGGTCCAGTACCGGGCGCATCGCCTGATACAATCGGGGGCGATGTGCGGCAGCGATCCCGATCGGGACGCCAATGCCCATACAGACAATGCAGGACACCATCACCAGCGTCAGGCTTTCCAGCGTTTCTTCCCAGTAGCCTTGATTAAGAATGAACAAAAAGCCCAGCGTGACCAAAACACATGGCCGCCAGTTCCTTTGTAAAAACCATGTCAGCGCGACAAACGCCGCGACGATGATCAACGGATGTGGAAAATTCAGAACATCCAGAATGGTTTCAATCAGCCAACTGACTGCAAGCTCCAATCCATCAAAGAAAAAGCCGCCATTGTTGCGGGACCACTCGAACACGACCTTAAAGAAGCGCCCGACCGGGATTTTGGAATCCATCAGCCATTCCATGTGATTTTCCAATACGTTGGGGAAGCGACACGCGCTGGTTCAGTGGCCCCGAAACAAATTCAGGGCCACCAATTGCCGAGATATCAGCCGTCCAGGGCAGACATCACAGCCGCTTTGGAATCGCTACCATCAACGGTGGTGACGCCGTCCAGCCAGCCATCCAGTACGCCGGGGTTGGCTTTCAGCCAGTCTTCGGCGGCGCTGGGAATATCCTGACCCTCATCCAGAATGGCGGCCATCAGATCGTTTTCCATCTCGACCGAAAATACCAGGTTGCGCATGAACTGACCGAGATTCGGACATTCATCCAAAAATCCCTGACGCACATTCGAAAATACCGTCGCGGCACCGAAATCCGGGCCAAACGTATCATCACCACCGGTCAGATATGTGACGTCAAAATTGTTGTTCATCGGATGCGGTGCCCACCCCAGAAACACAACCGGTTTGCCGCGTGAATCTGATCTGGCAACCTGGGCCAACATGCCCTGTTCAGAACTTTCCTTCACCTCAAAGCTGCCCAGACCGAATGTATCGTTTTCGATCATTTCCAGGATCAGACGGTTGCCGTCATTGCCGGGCTCGATGCCGATGATGGAATTGTCCAACGCGTCCGCATGTTTTGCGATGTCAGCGAAATCACTGATGCCCAGTTCTGCACCAACGGCATTGGTGGCCAGCGTGTATTTGGCACCTTCGACCACGGCGCGCACGACCTCTACGGTGCCCGCTTCGGTATATGGATCAACATCAGCGGCCATCGACGGCATCCAGTTGCCTAGAAACGCATCAATGTCACCATTTGCCATTGATGTGTAGGTCACCGGGATCGACAGGACCTTGATATCAACATCATAGCCCAGCGCCCTTAGCACCAGCCCGGCCATTTCCGTGGTCGCCGATTCCCCGGTCCAGCCAACATCGGCGAATGATACTTCTTCACAATTTGCAGATGCCTGACCTGCGGTCGCCATCGCTGCCGCCAACGCCAATGCTGCACATGAAAATCTTTTCATTTTCGTTCTCCCTGTTTTCATGATTATTTGTTTGGTCTACCCCGATTATTTATCCATTACCATCACTGTCGCAGTAAAAACCCGACCTTACCGGGTTTGAACCCGACAAGTCCCGTAGGGTCATCCGTCATATTCCAATTCATATGACACGGATTATCCACGGCAATCTCGTCTCTCCACTCGGCGCGGGGACAACAGGTTAACAGAGATTTAGTCGTTCACAAACAATGATATATAAGGAATACACAATGGAGCCACTGTCTTTTCTATAATTGTTCCAGCCGCCTGTTTTTCCCCAGAATGCCAGATTCCATTATGATCTCTGACACCAGATGTTCGCGTCGATAGGCCATGACATGCACACCGGACACGCCGGAAATCTCTCGCATTTTCTGGACCAGTTCGATGCAGATCTTTTTGCCCTCTTCGGCTTGGTTTTCTGATTTCTCCAGCCTATCAATGATGGCATCGGGAATGTGAATTCCGGGAACGTTGCTGCGCATCCAGCGGGCCGCGCGTGCAGAAGCCAACGGACCGACACCCGCAATGATGAACACCCGCTTGTCCAAACCCATGTCCCTGACGCGGGCCATGAAGTTTTCGAACACCGGAACGTCGAAGATATAGTTGGTTTGGATGTATTCTGCGCCTGCCTCGACCTTTTTGGCCAGACGATTGGGGCGCCAGTCATGGGGATACACACATGGGTTTTCCGCAGCCCCCAAAAATAGTCGCGGCGGGTTCGTGATTTTGCGACCTGAAAGGAACATCGCCTGATCACGCATGGTGCGGATCGTGCGCAGCAATGTCATGGAATCAAAGTCAAACACCGGTTTGGCCCCGGGTTGATCCCCCACGCCAACGCCATCCCCGGTCAGGCATAGAACATTGCTGACACCCAAAGCTGCAGCGCCCAAAACGTCGCCCTGAATTGCGATACGGTTCCGATCACGGCAGGAAATCTGATACACCGGTGAATAGCCTGCACGTGTCAACAACGCACAAATACCGATCGACGACATGTGGCAATTGGCGCCTGATGCATCGGTCGCATTGATCGCATCAGCGACCTCGCCCAAAGGTTGGGCCGCCTCGAACACGGCTTGCGGATCGGCGCTATCGGGCGGGTTCAACTCTGCTGTCACGGCAAACCTGCCAGAACGCAACACGCGTTCCAACCGGCTATGAGAAACATGGCCCTGTGGCGGGGCAGTGTAGACGAAGTTGTCGGCCTTGTTATCCATTCCTGCTGTCACCTCTTGGCCTTTGCGTCCCGATTAACCGCGTTGGCCGGTTCTTGGGCAACCGGGGCCGTGGCGGGTTCTAGCGAGCGGGCCTCTGCAAACGCATTCGCCATCGTTTCGCGGGCAGATTGGCGCAACTCTCGGCGTTGGTTGGCTTTCTCGCGGCTGACACGCAGCCACGACGATGACCCTTTTAGCCTGTTGTCGACAGGTGGCAGGACATTGTTGATCTGAATGGAGCCCTCTTTCATGCGGCTGGCCCCATCCCAGGCCAGCGCCCAGACGCATTTCATGTCTGGCTTGACCTCACAGAACCCACCGGGCCGAACGCCGCCACACGGGCCGTTGCGCAATTGTTTCGGGCAGTTCATCGGGCAGGACATGCCAGTTGATGAGAGGGCACATTGCCCGCACATCTGGCAATCAAACAAGAGCGTCTTGATCTGCTTTTCCACAAAAGAGACGGGACGTTCGACCCGATTGTACCCAATGCGCGAAAACAACGGATCCATGAACACAAGGCTGGCCTCGACCCGTTTGTATATCCATTCGAACCTGCGTGAATGGCGTATCGCGAAAAGGCGGATTCTGTACATGTCGTTCCTTCCAGAACCTGATGATGAGGGCCTCTTCTTGGTCGCGTCAACCCATGTCTCTGCTTAGAGTATACCACGTTCTCAACTGGATAGGAGATTGTAATTACTGGCAATATGTCCGCTTTGTTTGACCAAGACAGGCGCAAAAGGCCCATTTCAGCGAACACGCTCAAAACAGCTATTGGGGGTCGCGTGGCACGCAACCCCCGAAAAGTGATGACAGCCTGTGTGGAAGGCTGCGCTGTGACAGCTCAGCCCGGGCGGGTTTTACGCCCAACCAAGCTGCCGCATCGCAACCGTGTCATTCCAGATCTTGGTCAGGTGGCGAATTCTGCCGCCCTCGAAATTGATCGTGTATGCATAATCCGTGGCAATCGTTTTGCCGGTCGGCGGAACCGGGCCGCCCTCGCCGGTTTGGGTTCCGTGGAAGACGGACGATACGACAACAGTGCCGCGCTCCTCATCTGCCGCAAAACCCTTGAGCTCATAATGGCCGTCGGGCATCGGCGTCAGGATGGCCTTGGTCCAGTTTGTGTAGCCTTCCAGTGTTGACGTATCGGCCAGCGCGTCGGCCTGGCAATCAAAAGTCGCATCGTTGTGGCAGTATTGTTTGCACACTTCCCAGCCTTGTCCGGTTTCACAAGCTTCGAAAAACTCACGTGCTGTTGTTGCGATGGTCATGTCCTTAACTCCTTGTTTTGCATTTCGAGAGCATCCCGAATGTCTGATGTGAGTTAGGTTTACGCCGCCCAGAATCGCCGAACATCTGCCAGGTGGCATATACCAGGTAAAAAAATTCCATATGCCACCAAATCTGTGCAAAAGTTACTTTAACCTGGGGGGAACAGCATTGAATATCCAAACAAATTTACCGCTTGAATTGTCGTCACTGGTTGGCCGTGCCAGCGAGTTAACAGGGCTAAAGCACCAACTGGCCGCACATCGATTGGTAACATTGACCGGTCCCGGGGGCACCGGAAAGACCCGGATTGCCAAAAAAGTTGCGCGTGCCCAGATTGACGACTTCAAAGACGGGGTCTGGTTCATTGACCTGACAGGTGTGTTTCGGGACTCAGGCGTCGCCGGCGCCGTGTCGCGGGTACTGGGGGTGTTGGAGGAGGAGCAAAAAGCGCTGGCCGATACGATTGCGCGACAGATTGCGGAACGCAAGATCCTATTGGTGTTGGACAATTGCGAACAAGTTTTGGCGGGTTGTGCCGAGCTCACAGCACAGATCTTGGCCAATTCCCCAAAAGCCCGGATTCTGGCAACCAGCCGGGAACCCATACACATTAGCGGTGAATTCGTGCATCAGGTTCCGCCCCTGAATGCCGAAGATGGGATCGATTTGTTCTTGGAACGTGCCCGTCAGGCAGGTGCCCAAATTGCCTCTGATCCTGCCGCTGCAGTATCCATCAAGGAAATCGTAGAGCGTTTGGATGGCGTGCCGCTGGCCATTGAACTGGCGGCGGCCCGGACCTCTATGATGGGAGCAGCACAAATTCTGGCCGGGCTGGACAAGCGGTTTGAATTGCTGACGGGCGGAACGCGTGATGCGATGGATCATCACAAATCGCTGCGGGCGTCGGTGGCGTGGAGTTATGATTTGATGACCCCGGCCGAACAGGCGCTCGCGCGGCGGCTGTGCGTTTTGCGGGGGTTCACACTGGACGCCGCGAATGCGATTGGTGCAGAGGTTGCGCCCGCTGATGACAGTGTTCTCGACCTGCTGCAACGTCTGGTCGATATGTCCATCGTTCAGCTTGACAGATCAGGCGCAGAGCCGCGTTTTCGCTTCCTTGAAACCGTGCGGGAATTTTTTCTTGAAAAACAGGCAGAGGTTGATGAAACCAACGCCGCCAGGGCCGCGCATCTGGCCCATTTCGTTGATTTCTCAGAGTACCGCGCCCAGCGGCTGATCCTTGGGGACGGGCCGGATCTGATGGCGCAAATCCATACAGAATTTGACAATCTGGAAGATGCCCTGGTTTTCGCCGAAAGCCATGACGACCCCAGCCTGCTCTTACGTCTGCTGACCGCCCTGACGGGATATTATGAAATTTGGGGCCAGTATCAGCATGGGATGCGTTGGTACGACATCGCCTTGGCGCGCCCAGACGCGCCCGATCTGCTAACGGCGCGGGCCCTATGGGGGGCATCGCATGTGTGTGCTTATGGCGGCCGGATGGATCTGGCATTTCCGCGAGCAATGCAGGCGCTGGAAATGTCGCAGCAATTGAATGATCCCTGGACCGAGGCGCGCGCACTGGACATGATTGGATTTGCGCAATCGGTATCCGATCCAACGGCGGGTTATGACTCTCTTAGCCGATGCATCAAGCTTGGCGGTGACATACAGGATAGCTGGGCAGAAACCCACGGCATCAAAATGATCACGGCTGTATATCTCTTCTCGCATGAAATTGCGGGCGGAAGCGTCGCGGTTGAAAACCTCCTGGCCATCGCCGACCAACACAACAGTCGGTACCTGCGGGCGTGGGGGAACGCGGTGAAAGGATATTTTGCCCGTGACGGTGGCGATCTGGACGCCGCCGATGCCGCGCTTACTATTGCTGTCGAAAACGCGCGCTACGTCGGGGATCATGCCACGGGTGGATTTGCACATGCTTGGTCTTCGGCATTAAAGGCTGATCGTGGAAAGGTTGATGAGGCCCGACAGGAAATGCTGGCTGCCATGCAAACAGCCACTGTGACCGGTACGTTTCTGGCTGTGCCGGAAACCATGTTTCAGCTTGGTATGATCGAGGTCGCCGCCGGTACCCCACAAGCCACGCTGGATATGATTGGCGGCCATGTTGAAGGATTAAAATCAGCCGGCATCCCGGTCTGGGCCGCGCAATTGGCTGTGGCCTCTGCTGCCGCGCAGATTGCATTGGGAGGATTTGATCAGGCAACGGCACTGCTCGACGATGCTGAACAGATGTCCACATCCCTGAAAAACCCGTTGATCAATGGGCTGATCAGCTACTTACGCGGGCGCCATGCGCTGGCCCGGGGGGATACAGGAGCGGCAGAGGCGAATTTGCACGAGGCATTGGAAATCCAACGCGATGCGGGCCTGTTGCCGGGGCTTTTGCGGACAATGGGGGCTATCGCCGAAATTCTGATTGCCAAAGAAAAGTACGAAGACGCGGGTCGTGTTCTGGCATTTGTTGATCATACACGCGATGACATCACACTGATCCGCGGCAAGGCCGAAGACGCCCATCATCAGGGGCTGCTGGCCGGGCTGGAACAGGCATTGGGGGCGTCGGCACATGCCGAATTGCAGCAAAGCACCGCCAGTTCCGATCTGGAGGAGATTATCGGGCTGATCTCTCGCATGCGGGGCAAACGGGCCCGGCCCCTGATGGGCTGGGACAGTCTGACCCCCACAGAGCGGCGCGTTGTCGCCCTTGCGACGGAGGGGCTATCCAATCCCGAAATCGCAGAGCGCATGTTCATCGCGCGTGGCACGGTGAAGGTACATCTGTCCCATATCTACGAAAAGCTCGACGTCAAATCCCGCACACAACTGGCCGCCAAAGCGGTTGCGGATGCGTTCGCATCGTAGGAGCATCTGACTATTGTAACGGGATGGCGTGATACATTGTCCGCAGCCGCCCCTCAGGATGCGGTGGATTTGCTCCAATCCGGTTCAAACCCCAGTATCACACTGTCGGACGGCAGCGATTGGTTGAACAGCCGGTTATGGGCCATCGTTGCGGCAAATAGCGGATTGTGCGCCGCCAATTTCCAAACCTTGCAGGCAAGATCGAACCGTTGGTTGTAAGCCTCAAACACCAATGTGCATGTGCCGGCCGTGCGAATTTTTGCGGCCCCCGGTGACCCAGGCGGAAATGTCGCCGTCAGGATGTCGGAAAACTCTTTGTGCCTTTGATAATAAGTTGCGGAAAAATACTGTAGCGCCTGATCCCGTTTTTGCGCCGGATCATGCGTCTTGGAATTCATATGAACCAATTCCGGTGTCACCGAATATCCGGGCGATTTGTTTAGGATTGTAATGATCTGGCCTAACGGCTCTTCTTCTCCGGGCAAGATCACATGGGGCATGATCCCGTCCACGGGTCGCCCCTGCCCTTCCCGCATCATCAACTGACGAATATGGCATTGCCACTTCAAGAAGGCGCTTTTTATCGGATGATCAGTAAAGGTCTGACCAAGTGCGGCTGAAACAGAACTCATCGGATGTTCCTGTGTACGCTGGGAAATGAGAATACGTTTTCAATCAATATCTTATCCGCACCCGACACCCGATCAACACTTAATGCGAGTTCGGGTGCCCAGTTGTTTTCTTGACCGAAGATGTTCAACGGCGCGCCACCTGTTTTAGAATTTCATATAGGCTTTGCGCAGGGCAACAAGCGGGTGCCTGTCCGACATCTGGAATTTGATCAGCAGCTCGCGCGCGATCATGTCGCGATCCTGCTGATTGTCCGGCAGTTCGATTGTATCAGGAATGCGGACCCAACCGTTGTTGTTGCGGTCAAAGACGGCAGGCTTACCTTCCTCATATCCCATATGGATATCTTCCAGCCAGTTCAGATCATCCCAGCCCATCGTTTCGATGTATTTCTGCAGGAAGGGAGTGATCCGGCCATAGTCCGGCACAAGGTTTACGTCGTAGCGATACCCAATGTGCTGACCAATTTCCTTCTCACGCTCTGTTTCCAGACCATCGGCGTCGTTCAGAAACTGATCGACGTCTTTGATCTCGGAGCCGCGATACTGTGTTCCAGCCATGATTTTTGCTCCTTACAGGTTATGATAATCTTCGACGCCAACGGTGTGGTTGGTGCCTGCAAGCGGAACGCCAGCCATTGCCGATGCTTCCATTGTCAGTGCGGCAAGGTCTTCGGGCTCCAGACTGTGCACGTGGGTTTTCCCGCAGGCACGGGCAAATAGCTGTGCCTCGATCGTCAGCGTATGCAGGAAGTTATACACCCGTTCGGCCGCCTCATCTGGATCAAGCCTTTGGCGCAGGACCGGATCCTGGGTTGCCACGCCAACCGGGCAACGTCCGGTGTGGCAATGATAGCAATATCCGGGTTCAGCGCCTATTTCCTCTGGGTAATTGGCCTCTGGAATATCCTTGTTACAGTTCAGCGCCATCATGACCGAATGGCCGATCGCGATCGCATCTGCACCCAGCGCAATTGCCTTGGCGACATCGGCGCCATTGCGGATACCACCGGCATAGACCAGGCTGATTTCCCCCCGCTTGCCCAGATCATCAATTGCCTTGCGCGCCTGACGAATTGCAGCCATGCCGGGAACACCAGTGTCCTCGGTCGCAAGGTGCGGGCCCGCGCCGGTGCTGCCTTCCATACCATCGATATAAATCGAGTCTGGATCACATTTCACCGCCATGCGCACATCGTCATACACACGCGATGCGCCCAGTTTCAGTTGGATAGGTATTTGGCCATCTGTTGCCTCGCGTATTTCAAGGATCTTCAGGGCCAGATCATCCGGGCCCAGCCAATCCGGGTGACGCGCCGGGGATCTTTGGTCGATACCTGCAGGAAGTGAACGCATTTCAGCGACCTGATCGGTCACTTTTTGGCCCATCAGGTGACCACCCAGACCCACTTTGCAGCCTTGACCGATAAAGAACTCGCACCCATCCGCCAAAATCAGGTGGTTCGGATTAAAGCCATAGCGCGACTGGATACATTGATAGAACCATTTTGAGCTATAGCGCCGTTCATCGGGGATCATCCCCCCCTCGCCAGAGCATGTCGCGGTGCCCGCCATTGTTGCGCCCCGGGCCAGTGCGGTTTTCGCCTCGTAAGACAAGGCGCCAAAGCTCATGCCGGTGACATAGACCGGGATATCCAGATCCAGGGGTTTCTTTGCCCGTGGACCAATGATTGTGCGGGTTTCACATTTTTCTCGGTACCCCTCAATCACGAAGCGTGTCAGCGTGCCCGGCAGAAAGGTCAGATCATCCCAATGGGGGATTTTCTTGAACAGAGAGAAGCCGCGCATACGGTAGCGGCCCAATTCAGATTTGATGTGAATGTCGTCCATAACGTGGGGCGGAAAGATGAAACTATCCCCAATCCGGTTGACGTCCCGTGCCAGTGCGGGTTTTTTGTTTTGGCCTCCATCAGCCATGAGTATTCTCCTTTAGCATCAGGTCGTTAGAGGATGAGTTTCTTCTCATTTGGTTCCAGATTGTCGTAGTTCCACAGCATCTTGCCCGCCACGACCTTCTTGAAATGATCAACGCCTTTTTCCGGCATCATCCCATATTGGGTCAGCTTGCGGGTCAGCCAGGCTTTATCCAGATCGCTCAACGGTTCCTCGACAGCATCAACGCCCAGTGACCGGATTTCCCCGCCCACAAAAATGGTGCCGTCATACATGGAGTCGCCCAGGTTTTTCCCGGCATTTCCGCACACAACCATGCGCCCGCGCTGCATCATGAAGCCTGACAATGCCCCCGTGTCGCCGCCTACGATGATTGTGCCGCCCTTCTGGTCGATCCCTGTTCTCGATCCAACCGATCCTTTGCACACCAGATCGCCACCACGGATCGCAGCACCGAAAGTGGAGCCCGCGTTCTTTTCGACGATGACAGTGCCTGACATCATGTTTTCACCGCAGGACCACCCGACGCGACCGTTCACGCGCACATTCGGGCCATCCAAAAGGCCTGTCGAAAAATAGCCGGTTGATCCGTCGATGATCAGGTTCAGTTTTGAAAGAATGCCAACACCCAGAGAATGCTTGCCGCGTGGATTTTTTAGGACGATGGTCCCGTACCCCTCGGCCATCAGTTCCCGAATTTTTGTGTTGACCTCTGTGGTGGTCATGTCGTCGGTGTCGATTTCGGTCCGCTTGTTGAAATCGACCTGTGGCGCCCAAGGATATTCGAAACGCTCCTCCGCATCGGGGTCAAATTCCACATAAAGGGATTTGCCCGTCAACTGTTCCGTCCGCATTCCAAGCGCGGTTACGCGCTCTTCCTGCGTCATTGCCTTTAGTTCGGCGTCGCTTACGCTTGCCATACTCGGACCTCCTCATCGTAGGGATCGGTTGTGTCAATTTCCTGCGGAAGAATGGCGCGGATTGCGACTTCTTCCGAAGCCATGGCAATCAAATCGTCGGATTCGTACAAAACCAGAGGTTTTGCCGCCATGGTGTCTTTGGCCATGCCCAACTGATCCTTTGTGCAAACCAGATAGGTAAAGACACCATCAATTTCTTCGATGGAACGGCGCAGGCTTTCTTCCAGATCGACACCATTTGCCAGATTATGGGCCGTGTAGACTGCCAACAGCTCTGAATCGCAGTTCGACTGGAACCGGTGGCCCCTGCGCTCCATTTCGCGTCGCATGATCCAGTAATTGGTGATCTGACCATTATGAACAACGCTGATGTCGTTGTAGGGAAACGCCCAATATGGGTGGGCGGATTTGATATCCACGTCAGATTCCGTGGCCATACGCGTGTGACCAATTCCGTGAGTGCCGGTAAAATCGTTCAGGCCATATGCCGCAGCCACGACCGACGCATCACCCAGATCCTTGATCAGTTCCAGCCCGCTGCCCATGGACAGGATTTCGGTGACTTTATCCTCTTCGATATGGGTGGCCATCGCGGCGGTGTCGCCGTCATGATTTATCACATACCTGAGCGAATATTCCTGCGGTGCTTCCTTGGATTTCACCACGGCGCCGTGCTCTTCCAATATCGCATCAACCCGCGCGATCCGGTCGGCAATCATCTTATGCACGCCGTGACCAATATTGCGATCTTCTGCCTCGGCGACTTTGACGCGCATGATATAGTCTTCGGGATTGCCGCTTTCGGCATAAACCGCGTAGCCGGTCGAATCCGGCCCCCGGTGTTTCAGGGCCTGCAACATCGAGGTCATCTCGGCCCCGACGTTAGAGGTTTTACCCTTGTGAATAAGTCCTGCGATTCCGCACATTTTGAGAATTGCCTCCTATTGACCGTAGCTATTGGTTGGCGGGACACATGCCCCACCACCGGGATTTCAGGAACGCCTTAGGGCAGACATTCCATGTAGGTTTCATTGTCCCAATCAGTCACCGTAGACATGAAGCGGGCGTATTCGTCGTACTTATATTCGTGATACAAGCGGTACATCTCGCCAGGCATGCCGCGACGTACAACGTCGCTGTTTTCAAGATGCGCCAACGCCTCGCCCAACGACATCGGAAGCTTCTTGACTTGCTTGCCGGCTTCAATCGCTTCGTAAATGTTGCGCTCTTCCGGTGCGCCTGGGTCCAGTTTGTTGCTGATCCCGTCATCCATCGCCGCCAACAGTGTGGACCCCATCAGGTACGGGTTCACCATTGAATCGACAGAGCGATATTCAAACCGACCCGGGGCAGAAACCCGCAGACCCGTCGTCCGGTTCTGAAAACCCCAATCGGCGAAAACAGGCGCCCAGAACCCCGTATCCCACAATCGGCGATAGGAATTGACGGTTGAACAGCCAATCGCGGTCAGGGCCTGCAAGTGATGAACGACGCCACCGATTGCCTCCAGCCCTTCTTGCCCGGGCATTTGCGGATCATCATCATCGGGCATAAAGGTGTTTTCGCCACCTTTGACATACATGTAATTGTCGCGCATGCCTGGCAGATTGTCCGGATCATTGCCGGTCCGCACGAACTCATCCTCGCCCCCGCGCCACAGCGACATATTATGGTGACAGCCAGAGGCTGACACACCCATGAAGGGTTTGGTCATGAAGCAGGCGAAAATCCCGTTCTCACGCGCCACCTGGGCACATATCTGACGGTAGGTTGTCAAGCGATCTGCATTGCGCAGAACATCATCGAACATCCAGTTCAGTTCCAATTGGCCCGGCGCGTCTTCGTGATCGCCCTGGATCATGTCCAAGCCCATCTTGCGGGCATAGCGGATCACCTGCATTGATACCGGGCGCAGGCTTTCGAACTGATCGATGTGATAGCAGTACGGTTTTGAATATCCGTCCTTTGGCTTGCCGTTCTCATCAAACTTCAGCCACATCATTTCGGGTTCGGTTCCGATGCGCAGGCTGCGGCCATGCTTGGCCTTAAATTCCTCGTGAAGGCGACGTAGGTTGCCACGGCAATCCGCCGTCAGGTAAGCCCCTGGATCCACTTTCTCTTCGCGATTGCGAAACAAGGTGCAATAGAACCGGCCAATCTGTGGCGCCCATGGCAGCTGCATGAAGGTTTCTGGTTCTGGAATACCAATCAGTTCGGCCGCTTCCGGCCCATAGCCAAGGTAGTTGCCGGCGCGATCTGTAAACAGGTTGACCGTAGCCCCATAAACCAGCTGAAATCCCTTTTTCGCCACTTGTTCCCAGTGGTCGGCGGGGATGCCCTTGCCCATGATTTTGCCTGTCACCGAAACAAATTGCAGATAGAGATATTCAATCTCCATCGCATCAATCATCTTTCGGACTTCCTTGATCTTTTCGTCACGCCCCGGCGTTTCGACAAATCTTTCCAGGTCAGTTTCGGCCACGATTATTCTCCCTGTTTTTCAGTTTCACACGTCCCAGTCGTTAGAATGTTTTGGTTAACTCCACGGATAGGGGCTGTTGGAGACCGGGTGAAGTTGGCCCTTCTCAAAGCGATCAAAGCGGAAAGGTTCCAGCAGGTCCTGCGTTTCCCCCAACACTTCGTCAGCGATCAGATGGCCCACACCCAGCATCTTCCAGCCATGGTTGCTGTCGGCAATCAAAGTTGCGTTTTCATGGAAATGATCAAAGACCGGAAAGCTGTCGGCCGTAAAACAGCCAATTCCGCCCGATGCTTCGCGATGGTACTTGCCCATCATTCCTTCAAATCGTTTGTGGCAATGCGCCAATGCAGAGACCCACATATGGGCAAATTGATCAGAGGCGACAAATTCAGGCGACGATGGTCCGTAGGGGTCGATCGCAACCTGATCGACAGGCGTGTCGACCTTGTAGGGCGACGCCCCGCCCTGAATACCCCCAAAATGCCAATCAGGTTTATAGTAGATGCCCCACATTTCGTCCGTGACCAGCGAGCCATCCTCGACAGAATAAAGCGGCGCGTCCGTATCAACATGGATCACCGGCGGCACCTTGCCGTCATTGGTTTGCAGTGTTTCAGGCGGCACCTGCAGGACGCCCTCCTCCAATTGCCAGAACCTCCACATATCCACGTTAGTGTGAACCTGACCGTCTAACCCTTTGACTGAAATCTGTTTGGGCATGCCTAGCATTTCCCAGAAATCGCGCGCCCAGGGGCCCGGGGCAATAATCAGCCGATCACAGGATATGGTTCCCTTATCCGTCTCAACCGATTGAATGCTGGACGTGGTACTTTCACTGTTCAACCCTTTGACCGCCACGCCGGTCAGGATGCGCACGCCCCGATCTTCGACCATTTTGGCAATGCCATACATGGATTTGGTATTGTTGGAATATCCACCGCGCTTTTCATGCAGGACAGAGGTGATACCCTTGGCCTGCCAGTCGCTGAACATATCTTGCATATACCTGTCGCAGGCTTCGGTCCCTTCGATGAAAGAGCTTTCATAACCAATCGCCTGCTGTTGCTCGAAAATCGAGGCCACATCATTATGCATCGATTCACAGGAAATCTGCATATAGCCGACCGGATGATAGCTAAGCGCCTTTGGATCGCTTTCCCAAACTCCCACGGAATGTGCCATGAGCTTGCGCATTGCCGGTTGGAAGTAATTGTTGCGCACCACCCCACAGGCAATCCCTGACGCCCCCGAAGCAATTCCGGATTTATCCAAGACGATAATTCGCCCCTCGACATCCTCCCCTGCTTCGATCAATCGGTCGGCAAGCCGCCACGCGGTCGACAGACCATGGATACCGGCTCCGACGATAAGAAAGTCAGCATGGGCAGGAAAAGCCATTGGAAATGTTCCCCAGATAACTGGCAGCTACGCACAGCCAGCGATGTAATTCGCGCCTTTCACGATATTATTTTCCGTCGCTGGACCAAATGTCAACCATTTATGATCCAATTTTGATATTTCACTGGTATATCGCCTATTTTGGTATATAATTGGATCAAAATCGGGAATATAGAATGACAAGCACACCCAAAAACAAATTGGGCTCTGCCGATGTTGCCACATTAATCAGACGCCAAATCACCAATGGCAGTTTGCAGCTACATGACAAGCTCCCGTCTGAGCGCACGCTTGCCGACACACATCGTGTTGCCAGGGGCACTATACGCGAGGCTTTAAACCGGTTGGAGGAAGAAAACTTCGTCGAAATCAGAGCGGGCAGCGGGACATATGTTACC
This sequence comes from Roseovarius sp. YIN77, assembly GCF_057219155.1. Classification (NCBI taxonomy): domain Bacteria; kingdom Pseudomonadati; phylum Pseudomonadota; class Alphaproteobacteria; order Rhodobacterales; family Roseobacteraceae; genus Roseovarius; species Roseovarius sp. YIN77. The sequence goes on along the minus strand of NZ_JBXVVI010000002.1, from coordinate 85,735 downwards.
CACCGCCCGGATGCCCTGAGCGTCACGGCGGTCGCCGTTGCCAACCCTTTGGAACTGATGGATGCACGCTTCGCCCTTGAGCCTCATATCTGCCGGCTTGCCGTATTGCATGGGCGACGTGCGGATTTTGATCGATTGGAACAGCTCTGCGAGCATATGGAGGCCAATCAAAGCAATCCAAGGGCATTCGCGGATGCCGATACATCATTTCACAAAGCGCTGGTTGAATGCACGCGAAACGGACTGTTGATTTGGATGATTGATCAGATCACCTCTGTCCGTGGTCAGGATGAATGGACCCGAATGCGTCGACTGACGCTGGGCAATGAAATCATCCAGCAATACAACGCACAACATCGCGAAATTCTGAACGCGATCCGTGACCGCGAACCTGAACGTGCCGCAACCGCCATGAAAGAGCATCTGGAAACCGCGCGTCTGTCATTGACCCGGGCGGCAGAAACCTAGCTGATCGCCATGGCGGCGGTTTGCAGCCAGTTGATGTAGATACGCTCTGCCATTCGGTTAAACTCTGACATCCGCGCGGCGCAGTCCTGATCTAAACGCTTTACCGCGCCCGGGCCCATCGCCTGGTCCAGCGCATTCGCATATTCTGGGATATCGGCCCAGTTGATCACGGTCTCTTTTTCGATCTCGACGTGAAACTGCAGCGAATAGGCGCGGTTGCCCCAACGCATCGCCTGGACCGCACATTCAGGTGATGTAGCCAAACATTCCGCACCTGCAGGCATCTGTTTGACCTCGGCACTATGCCACTGAAGGCAGGCAAATTGTTCAGGGATCTCATCAAATAAAATTCCTGTCGCGCCCAACTCTGTCAGCTGGACGTTGCACACTCCGATCTCTGGAGTTTCAGACAAGCCAACCTTTCCGCCCAGCGCCTGTGCAAGCAACTGATGACCAAGGCACAGGCCAAGAAAAGGCAATCCTCTTTCTTTCACCGCATCATGAATGAGCGCTTTTTCAGCCTTAAGCCATGGATGTTTATCTTCTTCCCATACGTCCATGGGGCCGCCCATCACCCACAAGGCATCATAACCGTCCAACCCGGGCAGAGGCTCCCCCTCATCCAGCTCGACGGCATCCCAGATGTGGCCATCCCCATCTAGAAACTCACGAAATACACCAGGATGTTCAGCCCTTGCGTGCTGCAAAACAAGAATACGCATCTAACCCTCCGAATGATGACAGAGCCTAGACAGGTGCGGTTCACTTAGGCAAGTGCTGATGTAAACCAATGGTTTTATCGAGGCCCAGAATTGATCGGCGCATGATCAATGTGGAAACTGCATTCCTGACCCGACTAGCTCAACAATCGACCGATGATTTCTTTGCTCAGCTTTGCGGCGACCATGGCCGTTATTTTCTGCGGATCGCGGTGTGGGTTCAATTCTACCAGATCAGCGCCGACAAACGTACCCGGCACCTTATGAATCAGATCAAGCACCTGACGTGTCGATAGACCGCCGGGTTCGTAATGTGAAACACCCGGGGCAAAGGCCGGGTCCAGACCGTCAAGATCAAGGGACAGGTAGACCGGCCCCTCAAACGCCAGGTTCGGCAAATTGCTAAGGTCACGCATTTCATGCATTTCGACCCCGAACCTTTCGGCCTGCGCGCGTTGGTGGGGATTGCAGGTGCGAATGCCCACCTGAACAAGACGATTGATCTTGCCGCTTTCCATCAGACGGGCAAATGGCGATGCGTGGCTGAAATGGTTGTCCAGCATATTGTTGTAAAGGTCCGGATGCGCGTCGATATGCAGAATATTCAAACCATCATACGCATCGGCATGGGCGCTGATGGCAGGGAATGAAACGGAATGATCGCCCCCAAGGCTGAGTACTCTGTGCCCTTTTGAAATCAGATCAGCGACGCCGCCGCGTATTGCATCAAAAGCGCCCTGCCCCTGCAAATCCGCCAGCTCAACATCACCAGCATCGCCCCAGAGGGTTTGGTCATTCAGGTCGAAACCCATTTCGGTTGCCAAGTTGGCAGAGTCGCAGAAAAAGGCCTCGCGAATACGGGTGGGCGCCATTGCCGGGCCGGTCATGTAGCTCGAATTATTGTCCTGTGGCAGGCCAAGCATCATGACCTTGGGGGTTGCCATTTTTACCGTCATTTCCACGATCTCCTTAGGCCGGGATCGTCCGGCTGCGCCAAGATGGTTCCTGTCGCAGCCGATCAGTTCAAAACTTCAGCCTAACGCGTTGGAACCTGCTTTTCGACATAATTGAACATCAGGGCGATAAATCCAGCAATGACCATGTAGACCGCCGCAAGCAGAAGCAAAGGCTCATACACGATGAAGGTATCGGCCCGCACCCGGGAAGAGACCGAATAGATCTCGACCACGGTGATGGTGGCAACAAGAGGTGTCGCCTTAAGCTGCAGAATGGTTTCGCCACCGAGTGTTGGCAGAACATTACGAATGGCCTGCGGCAACCAAATACGCCGGAACATTGTGAAACGAGGCATCCCGAAAGACTTGGCCGCTTCCAATTGGCCCTTTTTGACACTGGCAAATGCACCACGCATGATTTCGCCCTCATATCCTGCATAAGACAGGGTGAGTGCCAAAACCGCATAGGGCCAAGCTTGTCGCAGATAGGGCCAAAGTTCGCTGCTTCTGATCCATGGGATTTGAGGAAAGAGCGAACCAAGCCCGTAATAAAGCAACCAGATCTGAAGCAGGATTGGCGTGCCGCGGATAACGGTACAAAATACCTTTGCTGGGGCAGACAAATACCACGGGCCAATCGCCTGGGCGAGGCCAAGCGGTACCGCCAGAAGGAACCCCATCACACAGGTGACGACCAGCAACCATATAGTGCGCCACAGCCCCTCAAGCGCGAGCGGCGCGTATTCGGGGATCCAGTCCCACCGCAGTGAAACCGCACACCAAACTATCAGCCCGACGAACAATGCCATCAGGAAAATTCTGTGTGGTTGCATAAGCGAACGCAAAGTCGTCATCAGCTTGTCCCCTTCAGTGAGGGTTGCCCACGACGCGCCCATTTTTCAATTCGGGCGAACACAAATCCAGAGCACAGAGTGACGATCATATAGAGCGCACCTGCCGCCAGGAAGAATGTGAAATACGCCCGCGTACTGGCCGCAGCCTGCCGCGTTTCAAGTGTCAGCTCGCTAAATCCGACAATCGCCAGCAGCGCCGTGTCCTTTGTGGCAATCAACCACAAATTCGCCAGCCCGGGCGTTGCGAAAGACATCATCGCCGGGATTGTCACCCGCCGCATCAACATGAATGACGGCATTCCATAAGCGCGTGCGGCCTCGATTTGACCAGATGGAACGGCCTGAATGGCGCCACGCAAAATCTCTGTTGCGTAGGCACCTTGAACAATTCCCAGGACCCAGATGCCTGCAACAACACCACTGATTTCCACCCGGCCATAGCCCAATGCCTGCGACGCCTGGTTAATCAGATCGGTGCCGACATAATACAGGATCAATATCAGGATGAGCTCCGGCACGGCCCGGACAACAGTCGTGTATATGGCGAGGAGATCACGCGTGACCACCCCGCCATATATTTTGCCATATGCTCCGAAAAGCCCAATCACCAACCCAAAGCCAAACGCACCAAAGGCGATTTGCAATGAATTAGCGAGGCCTCGCAGCAGGTTACCACCCCACCCGGGAGAGGAAAGCGAGAGCAGTTCCGCGCTTTGGGCAAGGCCAAGGGTTTGGAGTATGGCTTCCACAGCTAACTCTTATTCGCTGTAGATGCTGGTTGTGAAGTAACGCGACGTGATCTCGGCGTGGGTGCCGTCGGCCAAAATGGCGGCGATCCCGGCATTCAGCTTTTCACGAAGTGCATCGTCGCCTTTGCGGACACCCGCGCCAACGCCGCGACCCAAGATTGCCTCGTCATTGGCGACAGCACCCTTGATCTCGCAGCAAGCGCCGGTATCGGTGCTGACAAAGTCTGCCATTGCGATGCTGTCGGCTTGAGTGGCGTCAATACGACCCGCAAACAAATCCTGATTGGCTTCATCCTGCGTTTGATAAGCGCGGATCTCGGCTGCATCACCAAAATGGGCGTTGGCATAGGCCTGGTGGATGGTCGAAGCTTGGATTCCAATGATCTTGCCAGCCAGAGATTCAGGTGTTGGCTCAATATCTATGGATTTATCAGCTACGATCACGGCCGGCGTGTTGTAGTAAGGATCGCTGAAATCGATGGTCTTCAACCGCTCTTCGGTGATCGACATCGAAGCCATCAGCGCATCAATCTGCTGACCGGTCAGAGAGGGGATAATCCCATCCCAGGCAACCGCGGCGATGACACAATCCAGTTCAGCAGCGGCGCAGACAGCGTCAATAATCTCGATTTCCCAACCGATCCAGGCACCGGAAGAATCCAGTGAGGCGAACGGTGGATATGGCTCGGCCGCGATACCGATTTTAACTTCTTCAGCAGCTGCCGCCCCGGCGCCAAGCACGGCGGCGGTCAAACCGGCAGCAAATAGTGTCTTGAATGTCATGGAATGTCTCCCTGTTACTTTGTTTTTGGTGAGTGTTAGCCGACAGATTGAAGGAACTGTTTCAACCTTGCGGATTTCGGATTGCCAAATAGCTCTTCTGGTGGCCCCTGCTCTTCGATACGGCCTTCGAACAGGTATACAACGTGCGAGGCCACCTCGCGGGCAAATTTCATTTCATGTGTGACCAGAAGCATGGTCCGACCTTCGGCCGCCAGATCGCGAATGACGGTCAAAACCTCGCCGACCAGCTCCGGGTCAAGTGCACTTGTAGGTTCATCAAACAACATCACGTTCGGGTCGACGGCCAGCGCCCGGGCAATTGCCGCACGTTGCTGTTGGCCACCGGACAGAAAGGACGGGTAGGTATCTGCTTTATCGCCCAACCCGACCCGCTCCAGCAGCTCTTTCGCACGCTTGATCGCCACATCGCGCGGCACTTTCAGGACGTGCACCGGGACCTCGATCACGTTTTCAAGCAAGCTGCGATGGGTCCACAAATTGAAGGACTGAAACACCATTGCCAGCCGCGTACGGATGCGTTCGATCTGACGGCGATCCGCTGGCGTTCCATCTGGCCGCATCGCGACTTCTTCACCACTGATGACAATCTGACCTGAACTGGGTGTTTCTAGGAAATTGATGCAACGCAGGCATGTTGACTTGCCGGATCCGCTACCGCCGATAATCGCAACCACATCCCCTTTGTAAGCGGTGAGAGAGACGCCTTTTAAGACCTCAAGCGCGCCGAAGGATTTGTGCAAATCGGTTACCCGAATGGCTTCTTCTCGGGTCCCTTGCTCAACCTCGGGATCAGCAACCTGGTCTGTTGATGCCATCACGATCTCCCATTTTTCTGCTTGCAGCGGTTCCATTATCTGGTATTTATACGTTTGTATAATTATATTTTCTGAATTATGCAAGCGTATAATTACAGACTTGGAAAGCCCAGTGTCAGATCGCGTGATCAAGTTCAGAAGAGAGCCCGCACAGCAGCGTAAAGACGCGCTAATCCGGGCCACTCTATCCCTAATCGCCGAGCAAGGTGTGCGGGGGGCAACCGTTCGTGCAATCGCCGAGCGGGCACAGGTTACTCAGGGTTTGATTCGGCATTACTTCTCTTCAAAAGAAGACCTGATCAAAGCGGCCTATGAGTTCCACATGCGCCGTCTGACCAGCATGACCGCGGCCCCTAGCCTGGAAAACAGCAGTTCAGCCCGATCCCGGTTGGCGATTTTTGTCGCGACAGGTTTGACCCCCCCTGTTGTTGACCCCAGTGCGGTGTCTCTGTGGGCAGGGTTTCTGAATACCCTGCGCGAAGGGGCTGAAATGCAGGTCATTCACGAACGGACCTACTATGACTTCCGCGATCGGCTGGAGGCGCTCATCGCCGATACCCTGAAAGAGGCCGGTCGGCCTGCCACGCCTCCAGAGCTTCGTCGGTTTGCCATCGCAAGTAACGCCGTAATCGATGGATTGTGGATGGAGGGCGGTGCACTGCCAAAGGCATTTGCACCTGGGGAATTGTCCGATATCGGGCTGCATTCTGTCGGCGCAATTATCGGTTTAGACCTGACAGGGTTAGAGAAAGATTCATCATGAAACAAACAGCAATCACCAAACGCCTTGCCGGACTGGGTGGCGCCAAATGGGAAGTCTATCTGAAAGCCAAAGCAATGGCGGCCCAAGGGCGAGACATCATCGAGATGACCATCGGTGAACCCGACGTGGCGACCCCTGTTGAACTGGTGGATACCGCCGTTGAGGCGCTGCGCCGAGGGCGGACAACCTATTCCAGCGGTCGTGGCGAAGCGGGGCTGCGCGCAGCCTTGGCGGAGCGTTACACTCAAAGCACTGGCAGAGGTATTTCTGACAAGCAGGTCCTGTGTTTTCCGGGAACGCAAACCTCTTTGTTTGCGGTATTGATGGGCGTGGCGGAAACCGGATGTGAGGTTCTGGTAGGCGACCCGATGTATGCCACGTATGAGGGCGTGATCCGTGCAAGCGGAGCCGATATCGTGCCGGTTCCGCTTCGTCCCGAAAACGGGTTTCGGATTTCAGCCCGCGACATCGCTGACCGGATTACCCCCAAAACCTCTGCAATCTTGCTGACTACGCCGCACAATCCGACCGGTTCCATCCTGACAGAGAGCGATATCGACGCGATCGGCGCATTGGCGATCGAACATGACCTTTGGATCATCTCTGACGAGGTCTATGCGGAGCTGATCTTTGACGATACAGAGTTCGCCTCTCCTCTGTCCCGACCCGACCTGGCTGACCGGGTTATCGTGGTGTCGTCGATTTCAAAATCCCATGCAGCACCGGGCTTTCGCAGCGGCTGGTGTGTAGGCCCCGAACATTTTACCGAAGCTCTGCTACCGCTTTCGGAAACTATGCTGTTTGGCAACCAGCCCTTCATCGCGGATATGACAGAAAAAGCCATTCGCGAGGGATCAACCGTGGCTGGCGGAATGGCACGCCGCTTTGCTGCCCGTGCGCAACGGCTGCACGATCGTCTCTCCAACGAGACCCAGATCGGGGTGCATCGGCCGCAGGCAGGCATGTTCGCGATGATCGACGTGTCCGCAACCGGCATGAACGGCAATGACTATGCCCTGCATCTGCTGGAACATGGTGGTGTGGCGGTGATGCCTGGTACCTCCTTTGGCAGCACAGTTGATAACTGGGTGCGCATCGCCCTGACCGTCGAAGACGCAACGTTCGAGGCCGCGATTGATCGCATTGTTGAACATGCAAAACGGTTTGAGCAGGTGACAGCATGACAAGCATCGGAGAAGTGCTGGTATCAGAGCTGGTTGCGCGCGACGTGGACACCGTGTTCGGCATTCCCGGCGTACATACGGTAGAGCTTTACCGGGGCCTTGCGGCCTCTGGTATTCGACATGTTACTCCGCGCCATGAACAGGGTGCAGGCTTTATGGCCGATGGCTATGCAAGAGTGTCGGGAAAACCTGGCGTGACGTTTGTCATCACCGGGCCGGGTCTGGCCAATACGCTGACAGCCATGGGACAAGCCCGCGCCGACAGCGTGCCGATGTTGGTGGTGTCAGGTGTGAATAGTTTGCCGAGCCTTGGCAAAGGATTTGGGCATCTGCATGAACTGCCCGACCAGCAGGCGATGGCAAAAACCGTCGCATTGCGATCCGAAAGAATAGAGCATTCTGCCGACCTGCAACCGGCATTGGACAAGGCCTATGCCCCCTTTCATTCCGGCCGCCCGGGCCCCACGCATATCGAAATCCCCCTGGACATTGCCGGGGCCGAATTTGACGGCGCCACGGAAACAACGACCTCTGCGGCAGGATCACAACCTGATCCAGCACTGATCGAACAGGCCATCCAAATCCTAAGCACGGCCAAGGCCCCGGTCATTCTGACCGGTGGTGGCGTGCGTCGGGCCAGCACGCAGGTGCGTGCGCTGGCCGAACGATTGGATGCGCCGGTGGTGCAAACGGTGAACGCGCGCGGGTTGATGTTTGATCACCCGCTTAGCGTTCCGGCCAGCCCCAGCCTGCAGGCGGTGCGCACTTTGATCGAAGACGCTGATGTCGTTCTGGCTTTGGGGACGGAACTGGGCCAGACCGACTATGATATGTACGCCACCGGCACGATGGCAGCGATGCGCAACCTGATCCGGGTGGACTTGTGCCCCGATCAGCTGGACCGCATGCCGGCCAAGGTGCGGGTTGCTGGCGATGCGTCTGAAACTGCCACGGCACTTCTTGTTGGTCTCGGTGCTGGTGCAGCCTCTACCGAGGGTGCCCAACGCGCTGCCACGGCACGCAAAAACGCCTACGAAGAAATCGGCCCAGAGATGCGGGCGATGTGCGAACTGCTGGGTGCCATGCGTGACGCCGTTCCGGGCTCCATCATGGTTGGCGACTCCCTCCACCCGATTTACGGCGGCAACCTTTATTACGATCATGATCGTCCTGGTGGCTGGTTCAACGCCTCCACCGGCTTCGGGGCGCTTGGTTATGGTATTCCTGCCGCCATCGGGGCCGCGCTGGCCGATCCGTCATCGCCCGTGATCTGTCTTGCCGGCGATGGTGGCGCGCAATTCAGCCTGCCCGAACTGATGTGCGCCGTCGATGAAAAGCTGCCCATTACATTCGTGATCTGGAACAATTACGGCTATCAGGAAATCGCCACTTCAATGCAGGCGGTCGGCGTGACCGTTCTGGGGTGTGACCCGACCCCACCCGATTTCGAATATGTGGCCCGTTCCTGCAATATGCCGTTCCAACGTGTGGGCCCCGGCCCATCAGAGGTCGCAGAGGCGTTGCGGAAATCGCAATCCCAAAACGGCCCGCGCCTAATCGAAATCCGTGCCCCTAATCTGTCCCATTCAACATAAAGAACCGAGAGTAATTATGACCAACCCTACATACGAATTCTCACGCGCCATTACCCGTCGTCCTGCTGCGTCTGTTGTCAACGGCCTGCGCGCCGCTCATATCGGCACCCCCGACCTGGATCGGATGCTGAAGGCGCATGCGCACTACGTTGCGACACTGAAAGAAACCGGTGCCGAGGTCATCGAACTGCCGCCAATCGAGGAGCATCCAGATGCGCTCTTTGTCGAGGATTCGACATTGTGCCTGCCCCAAGGCGCGGTGATGATGCGCCCCGGTGCGCCCAGCCGTATGGGCGAAGTTGCCCATATGGAACCGACCATTCGCTCTGTTTACGACGATGTGCGTCAGATCAAAGGCCCCGGCCATATCGAGGGCGGCGACATTCTGGTGACGGGCAAAGAGATATTGGTCGGTCGCTCGGATCGAACCGATGCCGAAGGCGTGGCCGAACTGGTAGAAATTGTCGCCGATTGGGGCCATACGGTACGCGAGGTCTTCACCCCCCCCGGTGTTTTGCACTTCAAAACTGATTGCTCCTTGCTGGATGCCGAAACGATCCTGTCGACAAAGCGACTAGACGTATCGGGCTGCTTTGACGGTTACCGCGTCCTGCACGTGGCCGAAGGCGAAGAGGCCGCAGCCAATTCCATCCGCTTCAACCAATATGTCCTGGCCCCGGCTGGTTTCCCGCGCACAACCGAAATGCTGCGTGAAAACGGGTATACCGTCGTCGAAATCGACAATACCGATTGCGCCAAGTTGGACGGCGGCATGTCTTGCCTGTCCCTCAGGTTCTAATCCCGCATTCAATCTTCTGACCTCAGCTCAACCAACTTGGGCTGAAGTCCTCATTCCTGCGCGCTAAGACATGTCCGCGAGATTTTGCGGACATGTTCTGACAAGGCCTGAATTTCGTTTGTCGCCAGATCCCAGGTCTTCCAATACAGGTTCACTTTGAACGTTTCGGGACACATTTTCATCAATGTCCCGTCAGGGCGTTCAGACCGCGAGATCAGAACTGAATTCGCACACCACCCCAATCCCATTTCAACGGCTTGATTGATTTCCGCGCTGCCGGGAATGAAATGACGGTTGGTTTCGTTGATATTGACGCCAAATTTCTTCAAATACCCGCCGGCGACATAATCCGTACGATCATAGTAAAGACCGGGCGCAGATTTCAAAGCCTCGGCAGTAATCCCATTGGGAAAGTGTTTCTGAAAAAACGTGCGCGAGCACACGATTTCATATTCTGCGGCCCCCAAGGGTTTTGATTTGCACCCGGGGATCGCATTCGGATTCGATGTCACCGCCGCCAGAACGCGGCCTTTTTGAAACAACTCCTCGGTCATTTCAGCGTCTGCGGTAATCACCTCTACGAACATTCCGGTCGCTTCGGTGAAGGATTCAATCACTGCCAAAAACCAGCATGTGAGGGAATCCTGATTTACTGCGATTGCGATTTTTGAATTTTGTGTGACTTCGCCAAGGATCGCTTGATCCATTTCCATCTGCATGGACCAGATCCGGCGCGCATAGCTCATCACACGCTCGCCCGCCTCGGTCAGATAGGGCGGGTTGCGGCGAATGATTAGCGGCTTGCCAACCTGCGTTTCCATCCGCCTGATCCGCTGAGACACCGCCCCTGCCGTGATAAAAAGCTTTTTTGCCGCCGCTTCAAATCCACCCTCGTCAATGACTTCGATAAGGCATTTCAAGTCCTTGAGATCAAGCATCAACCCCATCCTTAGTTTATCTAAAGTAGCTTAATATATTATAGTTATACTTAATTTTAGGATCAGCGTAACATTTATTTAAGGCGCGAGATCGGGCTTCGTTAAGCAGAAGTCAAATCCCGGCTGGAACGACCGTTTTGAAACTGCGGTCAACGTGTATCTGGATCACCTTTTTGGTGGCGAAATGGCCGAGACCGTGGCAACCGACCCTTCTCTTGCCTCTAATTGGGGGACATTCCTGGCCGGCAGAGCGGGCACAACGACCGCCGGCGACTTCGTCAGGGCCTATCATGCGCAGGAAGAGCGGGGACGTGTTTTCGGGGCGGTTCTGGATGATTGCTATGCCTTTATCTGCCCGACCCTTGGCCACCATGAAATCGCCGCCGATATCGATCCACGCGAAGACGTCCAGATCAATGGCAAGACAGTGGATGCGCTCTATGGATGGACCATGTGCCATCCTTTCAACATGCTGGGCCGTTGCCCGGTACTAAGCATGCCAACCGGCATCGGTGGAAATGGCCTGCCCACCAGCATCCAGATCATCGCCCGTCATTTGGACGATGTTCGCGTATTCCGCGTTGGGCAAGCGCTGGAAGATGCACAACCCTGGCTCTATTCACACGAGGCGCGGCCGAACTTTTAACGGCTCTTCACGTCCTCACCAATTGCGACGAGCCACATCGAAGATAGCGTTGAAATGAGCCTGAGGCGGGACCTGTGAATTCTAGTCCTGCCTTAGGGTTTCCCCCAAATCGACGCAATCTTTCCACGCCAACGCCGCGTGTCTCAAACGCTTGACAAAAGCAGGCTCGTTTCACTGTTCGATATCCCATCGATCATCCGAACCTCACGCAGAACCCTGTCAAAATCGTGCAATCTGGCGACCCGAACTTCTGCAACGAGATCCCAATTCCCGTTTGTAGTGTGAAGCGTGAACAGCTCGGGCATTCCGCGCAGGGCGCGAATGACCTGACTGGTGGATTTTCCAACGACCTCGATCATCATGATCGCGCGGATGGAATCTTCTTCGTAGTCTTCACGAACCCTTGCCGTGAACCCAAGCAACGCGCCCGTTTCCAGCAATCGGCCCATGCGGCTTTGAACGGTTGCCCGGGTCACGCCAAGCACATCAGCAAGTTTTGAAACCGGCGCTCTGCCATCTCTGCGAAGCAAAGAGATCAGTTTTCGGTCGAGATCATCATAGATGTACTTACCTAGGTTTTGTCTTGTCATATCGATCAATCCGTAAATTCATACTAAGCATATTGCGCAAATATGGTGAGTATTTCTACACAATTAGATCATTTTATCTAAATTTCTTACAGCAGATACTCTCATTACAAAGAATCGAGAGCATCCTCATGACCAAACCATCCCCATCCGAACTTGCATTCGTGCCATTTGTCAGTGTCGAAAACATGATGCGGCTGGTGCACAGCATCGGCATCGAAACCATGTTGGATGGTATTGCATCTTACATCGAGGACGATTTTCGCCGTTGGGAAAAGTTCGACAAAACGCCACGCGTTGCCAGCCATTCAGACGTGGGCGTAATCGAATTGATGCCAACCTCCGATGGCGAGGCCTACGGCTTTAAATATGTCAACGGCCACCCGAAAAACACCAAAGAAGGCCTGCAAACGGTTACGGCGTTTGGTCTGCTTGCCGATGTTTACACCGGCTATCCGATCTTGCTCACGGAAATGACCATTTTGACGGCACTGCGCACGGCAGCAACCTCTGCAATGGTGGCCAAGCACCTGGCCCCCAAGGGCGCGCGCTGTATGGCGATGATCGGAAACGGGGCGCAATCAGAATTTCAGGCAACCGCGATGAAGGTGCTGTGCGGGATTGATACGCTGCGTCTTTACGACACTGACAGCAAGGCAACCGATAAGCTGGTTCGCAATCTTGATGGCCGCGGGTTTAAAATTACGGCCTGCAACACCCCTGAAGAGGCGATTGAAGGCGCCCAGATCATCACCACTTGCACCGCCGACAAACAAAACGCCACCATCCTGACCGACAACATGGTTGGCGCAGGTGTTCACATCAACGCCATTGGCGGTGACTGCCCCGGAAAAACAGAACTTCACAGGGACATCCTGCTACGCTCTGACGTCTTTGTGGAATACCCGCCGCAAACGCGGATCGAGGGTGAAATTCAGCAAATGCCAGAAGACTTCGCCGTGACCGAAATGTGGGAAGTGATCACCGGGGCCAAACAAGGCCGCACAGGCGATCGCCAGATCACTTTGTTTGACGGTGTCGGTTTCGCGATCGAGGATTTTTCTGCCCTGCGCTATATTCGAGGTCGCATCAAGGACACCGGCTTTTATCAGCAGCTGGATATGCTGGCAGACCCGGATGATCCCCGCGATCTGTTCGGCATGTTGCTGCGCGCAGCCTAACCCGCATATATGGGAGATTTGCACATGGAAAAACCCAGCATTCAGGCGCCTTCATCTGTTGTCATGATCCGTCCTCACCATTTTTCTGTGAACACGGAAACCGGCGACAATGTCTTTCAGGCAAGCCAGCCAGCAAACGGCGATATCGCAAAGCAAGCCTATGACGAGGCCACGCTGTCCGCGGACATCCTGCGCGAATATGGGGTTCATGTTCATGTTTTTGAAGGCGAGGACAGCCGCACCCCTGATTGTGTCTTTCCCAACAACTGGTTTTCCACCCACGCAGGCGGGCATGTTGCGATCTACCCGATGAAGGCACCAAACCGCCGTCTGGAACGGCGGATGGACGTGATCGAAATGCTCAAGCACGATTACCGCGTCCAGGATATCATTGATTATTCCGGGTTGGAGCAGGACAATCTGTTTCTTGAAGGCACAGGCGCGATGGTCATCGATCATGTGGAACGCATCGCCTATGCCGTCGAATCCGATCGCACCAGCCCGATTCTGCTGGAACGGTTCTGCACACATTTCAACTATGAACCGATGGCCTTTGCCGCCGCCGATCAAAACGGTGTCGCGATTTATCACACCAATGTTCTGATGTGCATCGGCACCGATTTTGCACTGATCGGGGCGGATATGATCACCGACGAGACCCGCCGAGTTGAGGTTATCAATCGTCTCAAACAGCCGGGCCGCGAGGTGATCAAACTCACCGAGGATCAGATTTCTTCCTTCGCCGGAAACGCCATCGAACTTCAGGGCCGTGATGGGCGCATTCTGGCCTTGTCACAAACGGCCGCTGATGCGTTAACGGCGGACCAGATCGCCATCATCGAGCAAAGCGCAAAACTGGTGCCCCTGCCCATCGGGACGATCGAAATGGCCGGCGGTTCGGTAAGATGCACAATCGCGGGAATCCATCTGGCGCGGCGGTGATAATCTGCGGGCTATGCTCGGTTCTCGCTCAGGCAAATGATTGCGACATTCAGGTGCAAACTATCCCAACAGACGGCGATAGGATCAACCGAAGGACCATTAAAAAGAGCCCCTCAGATCAGATCGCGTCAAGGACCTCCCGGATCGCCTTTTTGTAGTTTTGTTCAATCTCAGCGCGTTTGGTATGGCGACCTGATTTGACCATGTGCCGGCCTGCCGACCATGTATCGGTGATCACCCGATCGGACGCCGCAAAGCACAAACCGTCCAGCAATTGATCGTTGTTAAGCGAACACAGCGTTACATCATCGTAATCTATGGCCACCAGATCAGCCAGCTTGCCTTCGCAGATCTCACCGGCATCCCGACCGATGGCCTGTGCACCGCCCTGGGCGGCTTTTGTGTAAAGAGTTCGGCCAACGGATCCCTCACCCCGGACCATGACATTGCGCGCCATGTCGCGCAGGCGTTGCGAATATTCCAATGTGCGCAATTCCTCGGTCAACGAAACACAAACGTTGGAATCCGAGCCTATTCCGAAGGCACCGCCATGATCCAGATAGGTAGGCCCATTAAAAGGACCGTCTCCCAGATTGGCCTCGGTGATCGGGCACAGCCCCGCCACAGCACCACTTTTGGCCATGGCAATGGTTTCCGCCTCGGTCATGTGGGTGGCGTGGATCAGGCACCAACGGTCGTTGACATCGGCATTGTCCAATAGCCACTCCACCGGGCGTTGGCCCAGTTTGGCCTGCACATCCGCAACCTCTTTCAACTGTTCAGAGATATGGATATGCACCGGTCCATCTGGTGTCGTGCTCAATACCCGGGCCAGATCTGCGGGCGACGTTGCACGCAGCGAATGAGGTGCAATGCCGACCCTCGCGTCATCAGGCAATTCGCCAAGCTGTCCCTTGCAGGCATCAACAAGCGCCAAGAACCGATCCACATCGTTGGAAAAACGCAGTTGGCCGCCCGCCAGAGGCTCTTGATTGACCCCGCCATAGGTGTAAAGCACAGGCAGATGGGTCAGGCCGATCCCCGTTTGGCTGGCCGCAGCGTAGATCCGGTCACTTAACTCTGAAAGCTGGGCATAGGGGCTGCCATCCGGTTGATGGTGCACGTAATGAAATTCACCAACTGACGCGTATCCTGCTTCTTGCATCTCCATAAACACAAGGGCAGCGATTGCTTCATAGTGTTCTGGCGTCAGATGCCCAAGGAAACGATACATCAGATCGCGCCAGGTCCAGAAACTTTCACGCCCGGCGGCGCGAAATTCGGTCATGCCCGCCATGGCTCGCTGAAATGTATGGCTGTGAAGGTTCCCAAGCGATGGCAATAGCGCATCGACCTTGTAATCCTCAGAGCCGGCCAAAACACCCGTTTCAACCTTTGAGATTCGACCGCCCGTGCATGTAAGGCGAACATTTTGCACCCAATTTTGGCCGATAAGTGCTTTGTTGGCATAGATTTCCATACTCACCTCTTTATGCATAGACATATTGGTATTAGTATTATACATATCATACATCAATTGCAACTTCGGAATCGAATCTGATGGTCGAAAGAAAGATACTCACCGGTGCACAAATCGCGACAGCCGCCACCACTGGTAGGGCGTATGGCTTAATCTCCGATGGCGCCATCGCAATGTCAGGGGGTACGATCGAATGGGTTGGGTCAGCGAATGCGGTTCCAGATCAGTTCTCTGACTATGTGCGCGAAGATCTGGGCGGGCGTCTTGTGACCCCTGGCCTTGTTGATTGCCACACCCATGTGGTGTTTGGCGGTGACCGTGCAGAGGAATTCGAGATGCGCCTTAACGGTGCAGGGTATGAGGAAATCGCTCGCGCCGGTGGTGGCATCAATTCGACCGTACGTGCGACACGTCAGGCCAGCCTCGATCAACTGATCGAAGGGGCCCTGCCCCGTGTTGATGCCCTGATCGCCGAAGGACTGACCACGATAGAGATCAAATCCGGTTATGGCCTGGAGCAGGAGGCCGAGCTAAACATGCTGCGCGCTGCGCGCGAGATCGCCCGCCTGCGGCCTGTCACCGTTTGCACAACATATCTGGGCGCGCACGCAACGCCGCCTGAATACAAGGGCCGTGATGACGACTATATTGATGACGTCGTCATTCCGACCCTGCACGCAGCACATGCCGAGGGTCTGATTGACGCGGTCGATGGGTTTTGCGAAGGCATCGCCTTCCAACCTGCGCAGATTGCAAAAGTGTTCGACGCGGCAAAATCGCTCGGCCTACCGGTCAAGCTGCACGCCGAACAGCTTTCTAATCTGGGCGGGGCAAAGCTCGCCGCTGCCTACGGGGCTCTGTCGGCGGATCACATCGAGTTTCTGGATGATGAGGGCGTTCGTGCCATGGCGGATGCCGGGACCGTCGGCGTCATCTTGCCCGGGGCGTTCTACACCTTGCGTGAAACGCAGCAGCCCCCAATTGCGCTTTTGCGCGAACACAATGTGCCTATGGCGCTAGCGACCGATTGCAACCCCGGATCGTCCCCCCTCACGTCATTGCTGCTGACAATGAACATGGGCTGCACGCTCTTTCGCATGACGCCAGAGGAAGCTCTGGCCGGGGTCACACGCAATGCCGCCCTTGCTTTGGGCCTAACGGATCGTGGCATGATCGCGCCCGGCATGCGGGCCGACCTCGCCATTTGGGATGTAAAACATCCCGCTGAACTTTCTTACCGTATTGGGTTCAACCCACTTCACAACCGCATCTATGGAGGCACGTCGTGACCAATCTCACCCTTACTCCCGGCCAAACGACGCTGGCACAGCTGGAAACCATCTATTGGAATGATGCAACAGCGCAGCTGGATGCAGAGTGTAAACCCGCGATCGACAAGGCTGCGGAGCGGATCAAAGCCGCGGCCGATGGGGATGTGGCTGTTTACGGTGTTAACACCGGGTTCGGCAAACTGGCCTCCGTCAAGGTCGCACCAGAGGACACAGCCACCCTTCAGCGCAATCTGATCCTGTCGCATTGCTGTGGTGTTGGCGATCCGATGCCGCGCAAACTGGTGCGGCTGATGATGACGCTGAAACTGCTTTCCTTTGGGCGCGGTGCCTCTGGTGTGCGTTGGGAATTGGTTGAACTCCTGCAAAACATGCTGGCCAAAGGCGTGACACCCATTGTGCCCGCCCAAGGTTCGGTTGGCGCGTCGGGCGATCTGGCCCCACTGGCACATATGACCGCCGCATTGATGGGCGAAGGCCACGCAGAGTTCGATGGCGAAACCCTACCTGCCAAAGAGGCCCTGAACCGTGCAGGTCTGACACCGGGTGCCCTTGGTCCCAAAGAGGGTCTGGCATTTATCAACGGCACCCAATTTACCACCGCATATGCACTGGCTGCTTTGTTCCAGGGCTGGCGCGCGGCCCGCAACTCACTGGTAATCTCTGCCATGTCCACGGATGCGATCATGGGGTCGACGGCGCCGTTGCAGCCGGAAATCCACACTTTACGCGGACATCGCGGTCAAATAGAGGCCGCAACCACGATGAGCGCTGTTCTGGCGCAATCAGAAATCCGCGAAAGCCACCGCGGGGGCGACACCCGGGTGCAGGACCCCTACTGCATCCGCTGCCAGCCACAGGTAACCGGGGCCGCGATGGACGTGTTGCGTCAGGCCGCCGCCACCTTGTTGATCGAAGCCAATGCCGCCACCGACAACCCACTTGTCCTGACCGAGGCAGGGCTGATCGTCTCAGGCGGCAATTTTCACGCCGAACCGGTTGGTTTTGCCGCTGATATGATGGCACTGGCCTTGTCCGAAATTGGCGCGATCGCACAACGCCGCGTCGCGCTGATGGTCGATCCAACCCTAAGTTTCGATCTGCCACCGTTTCTGACGCCCAATCCGGGCCTGAATTCGGGCTTGATGATTGCAGAGGTGACCACCGCCGCCCTGATGAGCGAAAACAAACACCTCGCAAACCCCTGCGTCACCGACAGCACACCGACTTCCGCCAACCAGGAAGACCATGTATCCATGGCCGCCCACGGGGCCCGGCGCTTGCAGCAGATGATCGCCAATCTGAACAACATTCTGGGCGTCGAAATGCTCTGCGCGGCCAGCGGCATCGAGTTCCGCGCGCCATTGCAAACCAGTCCGCTGCTGCAAAAAGCGCTCAATCGCTTGCGTCAGGATGTCGAACCGTTGGCAGATGACCGCTTTATGGCCCCCGATCTGGCCGCCGCTGCTGAACTGATGACGAGCGGTGCCATTTTGGAAGTGGTCGACACCGATCTGCCGAGCCTGAACTGATGCAGGTCTTTGAGGTCCAATCCGGCGACAGCCCAGTTGTATTGGGCCAACCCCACGGCGGGGTTTATGTCCCTGACGCCGTTGCCGCCCGGTTCAATGAAACCGGCGCCGCGCTGGCGGATACGGATTGGCACATCACGCGTCTTTATGACGGGCTATTGCCCTCTGCCACAGTGGTGAAGTCCAATATGCACCGCTATGTCATCGACGCTAATCGTGATCCTGCGGGCGCATCGCTCTATCCGGGCCAAAACACCACAACCCTGGTACCGCTGACGGATTTTGATGGCCAGTCAATCTGGATGAATGGCCAAGAGCCTTCGACAGATGAAATCGAGGCCCGGCGCGCCGCCTATCATGCCCCCTATCACAATGCACTGAGTGACGAATTGGAACGTGTTCGCGCCAAGCATGGTGTTGCAATCCTGTTTGATTGCCATTCGATCCGATCGAACATTCCCTTCCTGTTCGACGGTGAACTACCGATCTTCAACACCGGCACCAATCTTGGCGAAACCTGCGCCCCGGCGATTGAGACCTGTGTGAATGTCCTGGCGCAGGCCTCGGGAATGAGTTCGGTGTTGAACGGACGTTTCAAGGGCGGCTGGACCACGCGCCATTATGGTCAACCCGCAGGCGGTGTGCACGCCATCCAAATGGAAGTCTCACAACGCGCCTACATGCATGAAATCCCGCCCTGGAAATGGGACGACGCCCGCGCCAATGCAACCCGCCCGCACTTGCGGGTGATGCTTGAAAAACTACATGACATCGCCCTGTCGGGCATCCTGCAATTCTAATGGAGTGACCAATGACTGATCCCCGTAAAAACATGCGCGACATTTATCCGCCGACCGGAACAGAGCTGAATGCAAAAAGCTGGCTGACAGAGGCGCCCTTGCGCATGTTGATGAACAACCTGCATCCGGACGTGGCCGAAAACCCGCATGAGCTGGTCGTGTATGGCGGCATTGGGCGCGCAGCACGGACCTGGAAAGATTTCGACCTGATCGTCGAAAGCCTGAAGAATCTGGAAGAGGACGAAACCCTTGTAGTGCAGTCCGGCAAGCCGATCGCCGTGGTGAAAACCCACAAGGATGCCCCGCGCGTTCTGATCGCCAATTCAAACCTGGTGCCGCATTGGGCAACCTGGGATCACTTCAACGAGCTCGATAAAAAAGGCCTGGCTATGTACGGCCAGATGACTGCTGGATCCTGGATCTATATCGGTTCGCAAGGTATTGTGCAGGGCACCTATGAAACCTTCATGGAAGCGGGCCGCCAACACTATTGCGGCAGCCTGAAAGGGCGCTGGATCCTGACCGGCGGCCTGGGGGGTATGGGCGGCGCCCAGCCATTGGCAGCCGTCATGGCAGGCGCCAGCTGTCTGGCCGTCGAATGCGATGAAAAATCCGCCGATTTCCGCCTGCGCACCCGCTATGTCGATGAAAAGACACACTCCCTGGACGAAGCGCTGGAAATGATCGACCGCTGGACCAAGGCCGGAGAGGCCAAATCCGTGGCCCTGATCGGCAATGCAGCGGATATCTTCCCCGAGATTTACAAACGCGGCATCCGTCCTGACATCGTGACCGACCAGACCTCGGCCCATGACCCGGTCAACGGCTACTTGCCACAAGGCTGGAGCGTTGCCGAATGGCGCGCCAAGGCCGAAACCGCGCCGAAAGAGGTTGAAAAGGCCGCGCGCGCCTCGATGAAGGTGCAAGTCGAGGCAATGGTCGCCTTCCACAATGATGGCGTGCCGACCGTGGATTACGGCAACAACATCCGGCAGATGGCCCTGGAAGAGGGGCTCGAGGATGCTTTTGCCTTCCCCGGTTTTGTCCCGGCCTATATCCGCCCGTTGTTCTGCCGTGGCATCGGCCCGTTCCGCTGGGCGGCCTTGTCTGGTGATCCAGAAGACATCTACAAGACCGATCAAAAGGTCAAAGAAATCCTGCCCGACAACAAACATCTGCACAACTGGCTGGACATGGCGCGCGAGCGCATCAGTTTTCAGGGCCTGCCCGCCCGTATCTGCTGGGTTGGGCTGGGTGATCGCCATCGCCTGGGGTTGGCCTTTAACGAAATGGTCAAAAACGGCGAGCTCAGCGCACCGGTGGTCATCGGCCGCGACCATCTGGACAGCGGTTCAGTCGCCTCGCCCAACCGCGAAACAGAATCCATGAAAGATGGTTCAGATGCCGTATCTGACTGGCCGCTTCTGAACGCGCTGGTCAACACAGCCTCTGGCGCGACCTGGGTGTCGCTGCACCACGGTGGTGGGGTCGGCATGGGCTTTTCCCAGCATTCAGGTGTTGTGATCTGTGCCGATGGCACCGATGAAGCCGCCAAACGTCTGGAACGTGTCCTATGGAATGATCCGGCCTCGGGCGTCTGGCGCCACGCCGATGCTGGCTATGAAATCGCCAAGGACTGCGCCCGTGAACACGGGCTCAAACTCCCCGCAATTCTGGGGTGAGAAACGAGGCAGTAAAAGAACATAAAAAACAGGCTGCCCCAATATATTAGTACCAAACCAGTGAGGAAAAAATGAAAACAACATTGCCTGAAGGTGCGAGATTACCAACATTCGGGGAAGCAATGATATCATTGCTTTCCCTCATTGCGGGCATCTCCGTATCGATTATTGTATATGGCCTGGACCCACACATTCCCATGCTGCTCGGCGTAGCAGTGGCTAGTGCCGTTGCGTTGCGGTGTAAATTTCCGTGGCAAAGCATTCAGAACGGAATGGTCAGGGGGATCACAAACGCCCTGCCTGCGGTGATCATTCTGATTGTGGTCGGCATTCTGATCGGCGTCTAGATTCTTGCAGGCGTGGTGCCAACACTCATTTACTATGGGCTTCAGGTTCTATCGCCAGGCATCTTCCTGCCCGCAACAGTGATCATCTGCTCTATTGCGTCTCTGGCAACCGGGACAAGCTGGGGAACGTCAGGCACAATTGGTGTCGCGTTGATCGGTATCGGGGCCAGCCTGGGCTTCCCGCTGCCCTTGGTTGCAGGGGCTGTGCTGTCTGGTGCCTATTTCGGGGACAAGATGTCACCGCTGTCAGACACCACAAACATGGCTCCGGCGCTCGTGGGCACCGATTTGTTCACGCATATCAAACATATGTCCTACACCTCGGGCGTGGCGATCATCCTGACGCTGATCATCGAATATTTCATTGGTCTGTCTTACGGCGGGAATAGCCCCGAAAATCTTGAACGTGTTCAGACGATGCTTACCACGCTGGATGCAAACTTCACGATCAACCCGGTGCTGCTGATCCCACCACTTGTTGTCGCGTTTGTATCGTTTAAAAAAGTTCCGGCAATTCCGGGCATTACGCTTGGCGTTATCGCTGCGGCTTTTTGTGCGATCGGCCTGCAAGGTTCGGGATATGAAGATCTGATCAATGCAAGTTTCAGCGGCTTCGAAGCTGATACTGGTGTTGAAGACGTCGACAATTTGTTGTCACGCGGCGGTATGGATTCGATGATGTGGACCATTGGTCTTGTGATCTCTGCGCTGATGTTTGGTGGCGTGATGGAGCGCACCAGTCAGCTAAAAGTGATCGCCGACAAAATTATGACAATGGCAAAATCGAACGGATCCCTGATCCTTGCCACGGCGCTCACAACTTTTGGCGCCAACGTCGTCATGGCCGAGCAGTACATGTCCATCGTCGTAGGCGCCCGGACATTTGCGCCGGAATATCGCCGTCGCGGACTGGCGCCTGAAAACCTGTCTCGGGTCGTCGAGGATGCTGGTACTGTCACCGCTAACTTGGTGCCATGGAGCTCTGGCGGGGCCTATCAAACAGCCACGTTGGGCGTGCCCACAATCGCCTATGCACCTTTTGCGTTCTTCTGTTGGCTGTCGCCACTGGTAACCATCTTGTTCGGTTACACCGGTTGGACAATCAAGAAGATGAACGACGAAGAACTGGCAGAAGTGAAGGCCGAGGAGGCCGAAGCCGCAGCCTCCGCATAAGGGAACTTAGGCTGATCATTCAACCCCGTCGCAGCGCCGTGCGAATACCGACGCAATACCGACATAGATTTTTTAGATAATGCTCGCAGTTGCGACGGGTTCACCCTGACGCCCCCTTGACGCCTGCCCCCTGACCTGCAATCCCATTTGGACCACTGGCAGGAGGATCAAGATGCGGCACAAGTTGGCGGCTGGAAACTGGAAAATGAATAGGCTGGCTTCGTCCATGGCAGAAGCTCGGGCATTGTCAGAGGCACACCCGAACCCATCGGTCGACATCCTGTTATGCCCGCCCGCGACGCTCCTCTCGCGGCTGTCTGATGCCTTATCTGACAGCGCAATCGCCACTGGCGGGCAGGATTGTCATGCCAACGCTTCGGGGGCTCACACCGGTGATATCGCCGCCGACATGTTGGTTGATGCCGGGGCCAGCCATGTGATCCTCGGCCATTCGGAACGACGCGAGGATCATGATGAACATGATGAGGATATCCGCGCAAAGGCACAAACCGCCATCGCCGCCGGGTTGATCGCGATCATCTGCGTCGGCGAATCCGAGGCCCAGCGCGATGCCGACAACACGCTGGATATCATCGGCGGGCAACTGGCCGGATCTGTGCCTGATGGGGCTACTGCAGACACGGTCGTCATCGCCTACGAACCGATCTGGGCGATTGGAACTGGGCGGGTGCCAACATTGGAGCAAATCGCAGAAGTTCATGATTTCATTAGATTTAGATTGATCCGCCGGTTCGGGGAAGACACCGGTAACAATGTCCGAATTCTCTATGGCGGCTCGGTCAAACCGGGTAACGCAGCAGAAATTTTTGGCGTTGCCAATGTCGACGGTGCGCTGGTCGGTGGGGCCTCTTTGAAGGTTGCGGATTTCTCTCCGATCATCACAGCGCTAGAGGCCACCGGCTGAGTTTCATGAAGCGACTGCGCCAATCCCCGACAGACGATCAGTTTGTTCAGAACCCCTATCCAATTTATGACCGTGCACGGCAGGCGGGCGCGTTAATCTTTTGGGAAAACTATAACCTTCCCTGCGCCACCAATTATGACACTGTCAACGCGATCCTGCGGGATCGTCGGTTCGGGCGTGAAGTACCGAAAGACAAGCGACAGCCAACTGCGGACCATCTGGAACCATTTTACGCGGTCGAACAACACTCCATGCTGGAGCTGGAGGCTCCGCGCCATCCCCGCCTGCGCGGGCTGGTTTTGCGCGCCTTTACCTCCCGCCGGATCCGGGCGTTGGAACCGGAGCTGACCCAACTGAGCAACGATCTGATCGACGCGTTCGAGGGCTCGATTATCGACCTGCTTCCTGCCTATTGCCAACGTATTCCTGTAATCGTGATCTGCCGCCTGCTGGGGGTGCCAGAGGATATGGCGGATCAGCTGCTGCGGTGGTCCAACGCCATGGTCGGCATGTATCAGGCCGGTCGCAATTTCGAAACCGAACTCAAGGCCGCAGCCGCCAGTCAGGCGTTTTCAGACTTCATGCGCAGCTATATTAGCGCGCGCCGGGCCGCACCGGCGGACGATCTGATCACCCATCTGATTGCCGCCGAGGAAGACGGCGAACGACTGTCGACCGATGAATTGATCACCACATGCATCCTTTTGTTGAATGCGGGGCACGAGGCGACGGTGCATTCTATGGGCAATGCCGTTAAACTGTTGCTGGAGCATCAATGCGATCCCTCGGTATTATCGAAAGAAACCATCGACAATGTTGTCGAGGAAACACTGCGGTTTGATCCGCCGCTGCATTTATTTACCCGTTGGGCCTATAACAATGTCGAAATTGCCGGCCACCTGATCGAAGCGGGGCAAGAGGTTGGCCTGCTTCTGGCGTCGGCCAATCGCGATGCGGCGATCTGGAATAGCGCAGATGTGTTTGATCCCACGCGACCCATCAAAACCAACGCTGCCTTTGGCGCTGGGGCGCATTTCTGCATCGGGGCTGCGCTCGCCCGGATGGAACTAAAAACTGCCTTGCCCATTTTGTTTGCTCGTTGCCCCAAATTGCAGTTGGCCGATACGCCCCGTTATTCAAATCTGTATCATTTTCATGGGCTTGAGGCGCTGAACGTCCACCTATGACTGTTCCAAAATAGGCAGGATTGTTGTTGATTTTAGCTCTTCCATCGACAGCAACGCGGTCACGTTATAAATTCGAACTTCCTTGATCAGCGCCTGATAAAACACATCATAGGCGCGGGCGTTTTTGACCACCACTTTCAGGATGTAATCGATGTCGCCCGCCAGTCGGTGGGCCTCCATCACTTCGGGGCGTTCACGCAGGGCTTTCAGGAATTTTTTCTGCCAGTCAGCCTCGTGCTCTGACGTGCGGATCAAGACAAAAAAACACGCATCCAACCCCAACGCTTCGGCATCCAGAATAACCGTTTGCTGGCCAATGATACCGGCTTCTCGCATCTTGCGAATACGATTCCAGACGGGCGTTTTGGATGATCCGACTTTGCTGGCAATTTCGTCCAGCGATTGTCCCGCATCCCGCTGTAATTCAGCCAAAATCCTGCGATCGGTTTCATCGAGGCGAACATCCATCCTTTGAATCCTTCAGAATTGGAACAAATGACCCGACGATTACCGCCAAAGGAACGTTTGTTCTTATTTATCTCCACACCTAGCGCATAATCGGGAAAATATCCTATATCAAGCATGAAAACACGCGTGGAAAAGTCAAGATGAAGCATTTTCCGATCTTTATGGCCGTCGAAGGCCGCCGAATTGTCGTTTCGGGCGGCGGTGACGCGGCATTGGCCAAGCTGCGGCTTCTGTTGAAAACAGAGGCCCGGATTGATGTGTTTACCGCCAATCCAGCACACGAGATCATCTCTTGGGCTTCTGAGGGCAAAATCTTCCTCGCCCAACGGGCTTTGCAGGCTGGCGATGTCGCTGGCGCCATTTTGTTTTATGCCGCTGACGAGGATGATCGCGAAGATGCCCGGACGTCAGCCATTGCCGCGGCTGAAGGCGCGCTAGTCAATATCGTTGACAACCTTGAAGACAGCCAATTCATCACACCAGCGATCGTTGATCGTGATCCGGTCACCGTTGCAATCGGAACAGAGGGTGCTGCACCCGTACTGGCCCGTGCGATCAAGGCTGAGCTGGAAGAAAAACTTCCTCCCGTTCTGGGCACACTCACCCGGATTGGCAAATCCTTCCGCAAACAGGTCGAGTCTCTCCCATTCGGCCGCAAGCGGCGCGAGTTCTGGGCGGAGTATTATTTCCGCTCAGGGCCCGCCGCGATTGAAACCGGTGGCGCAGATGCAGTTGCACCCGCTCTGCAAGCCTTACTGGACAACCACCTGTCGCGCGGGGCTGATCGTGGCCATGTCGATCTGGTTGGCGCAGGTCCGGGTGATCCAGAGCTACTGACGCTCAAAGCTCGCAAGGTGCTTGATGAAGCAGATGTTGTTATCTACGACCGTCTGGTTTCCCCAGAAATCCTCGAACTCGCCCGTCGCGAGGCAATCCTGCTGGATGTGGGTAAAGAAGGTTTTGGCAAACACACCCCGCAAGAAGACATCCACGCCGCAATGATTACCCACGCCCAAAAGGGCCTGCATGTTGTGCGGCTGAAATCTGGCGATCCGACCGTTTTTGGCCGTTTGGACGAAGAGATCGATGCCCTGGTTGCTGCCGGGATTGACTGGCGCATCGTGCCAGGCATCACTGCGGCCTCTGCCGCTGTTGCAGGAATTGGTCAGAGCTTGACCAAGCGCGGGCGCAACTCTTCTGTTCGCATTCTGACCGGGCATGACACCCGCGGCTTCGCCGAACATGATTGGCGACAACTGGGCCGCGAGGGCGAAGTTGCAGCCGTCTATATGGGTAAGAAATCCGCGCGTTTTATTCAGGGACGCCTGATGATGTATGGCGCTGATCCGGCCACCCCTGTGACCGTGATCGAGGATGCCTCTCGCCCGACTCAACGTATCGTCGCCACCACCTTGGCCGATCTGCCAACCGCCATTGCCGATGTCGACGGCCCGGCAATCACATTTTATGGCCTCGCACCTCGTGCTGCGATGGACCTGTCCGAGACACTTGAACAGAAGGTTCTGACCCAATGAGCAGAAAATTCACCCCAAAAGTCGTCACCGCCAATGACCTGTTGATTGGCGATGTGATCTATCTGACCGCCGATGATCAATGGACCCGCAGCCACGCCAAGGCAGAATTGATCGAGGATGAGGCGCACGCCCAACTGCGTCTGCTTTTTGCAGAACAGCAGCGTAACTCTGTCGTTGGTGCCTATCTGGCCGATGCCAAAGCGGGTGCAACGGGCCCCGAACCCGTCCATTTCCGCGAGGCCTTCCGTGCCGATGGGCCATCCAACTATTACCACGGCAAGCAAGCAGAGGCCGCAAATGTATAAGTATAACGATTTCGACGAGGCGTTCATTCGCACGCGCAACGCCCAGTTTCGGGCGCAGGTTGCCCGCCGCATTGATGGCGCGCTGACCGAGGATGAATTTAAACCACTGCGCCTGATGAACGGGCTCTATCTGCAACTGCACGCCTATATGCTGCGGGTGGCCATTCCTTATGGCACGCTGGACGGTGCCAAAATGCGCCAACTGGCCTTTATCGCTGACAAATGGGATAAGGGCTATGGCCATTTCACCACCCGTCAGAACATCCAATACAACTGGCCGAAATTGCCGGATGTGCCGGACATTCTGGATGCGCTGGCCGATGTGGAAATGCACGCCATCCAGACCTCTGGCAACACCATCCGCAACGTGACTTCGGATCATTTCGCCGGAGCTGCAGCAGACGAGATCGAAGATCCCCGTCCGGTTGCTGAACTGCTGCGCCAATGGTCAACCGATCATGCGGAATTCCAGTTCCTGCCACGTAAATTCAAAATTGCCATCACCGGCAGCCCGAACGACCGCGCCGTGACCAAGGCCCACGATATTGGCCTGCGCATGGTCCGCAATGACGCGGGCGAGCCCGGCTTTGAGGTGATCGTTGGCGGTGGTTTGGGCCGTACACCGATGGTGGGCAAGGTCATTCGTGACTTCCTACCCAAGGCAGACCTCTTGCCCTATTGCGAGGCGATCGTCAGCGTTTACAACCTCTTGGGCCGTCGCGACAACAAATACAAAGCCCGGATCAAAATCACCGTGCATGAGAACGGGTTGGACAAGGTCCGCGCGTTGGTCGAGGAACGTTTTGCCCTATTGCGCCCGCAATTCTCTGGCGTTGATCAGGAGCATCTGGCCGAGATCGAGGCGCATTTTGCAGCACCAGAATTCATCAGCGCATCGACCAATGCCTATGAGGCCGAGCGTTCTGCAAATCCGGCCTTCCGGTCGTGGTCCGACACCAACCTCGCCAAGCACAAAAACGACGATTACGCGATTGTCACCATTTCAATCAAGGCGCATGGATACACGCCAGGCGATGCAAGTTCTGATCAGATGCGCGTCATGGCCGATCTGGCCGAAAAATACGCCCATGATGAGCTGCGCATCAGCCATGAGCAAAACGTGGTGCTGCCGCATGTGCACAAATCGCACCTGCCCGCAATCTATGCTGAGCTGAAAGCTGTCGGCCTGGCCACCGCGAATATTGGCCTGATTTCCGATATCATCGCCTGCCCCGGTATGGATTACTGTGCGCTCGCCACGGCCCGGTCGATCCCGGTTGCCCAACAAATCGCCACCCGGTTTGAAGAGCTGAAGGTCGAACATGACGTGGGCGAGCTGAAGATCAAGATCTCTGGCTGTATCAATGCCTGTGGCCATCACCATGTCGGCCATATCGGCATCTTGGGTCTGGATCGTGCGGGCGTGGAAAACTACCAGATCACCCTGGGTGGGGACGGCACGGAAACGGCCTCCATCGGCGAACGTGCAGGCCCCGGTTTTGCTTATGACGAGATCGTTCCGGCCATCGAACGTCTGGTTCTGGGCTATCTCGACCTGCGCGAAGCGCCCGAGGAAACCTTCCTTCAGGCCTATCGCCGCCTGGGCGCAGCCCCGTTCAAGGCAATTCTTTACCCAGAGGATGCAAAGCGTAATGCCGCTTGAAACCCCCTTCCCCTCGGTCGCTGATCGCGCCAAGGACCTGAATGCGCGCTATCTGCATCACAGCGCGACATCGGTTCTGGAACGCGCTTTGACCGACCCGATGATTGGTCGGATCGCCATGGTTTCGTCCTTTGGGGCGGAATCCGTGGTGCTCTTGCATATGTTGTCGGTGATGGATCGGACCACGCCGGTGATCTTTCTGGATACGCATCTGCTGTTTCCCGAAACGCTGGAATACCAGTTGGACCTGTCGGAAAAACTGGGCCTGACGGATGTGCGGCGGATCACGCCCTCGCCCAGTCAGATTGCCCGGACAGATCCGTTTGGTAAGTTGCGCGCCCATGACAAGGACGCATGCTGCAACTTGCGCAAAACCGTGCCGTTGGAGTTTGCCCTACACGGATTCGATGCCTGGATCACCGGGCGCAAGCGCTATCAAAGCGATACGCGTGCCACATTGGAATTTTTTGAGCCTGAAGGGAAAGAGCGGTTAAAAATCAACCCCCTGGCCCATTGGACACCGGATAATATCCGGGAATACATGACCGAAAACAACCTGCCCAAGCACCCGTTGGTGGCACGTGGCTATCCATCCATTGGATGTGCCCCATGCACCACCAAGGTGGCCGATGGCGAAGACCCTCGTGCCGGTCGTTGGCGTGGTGAAGACAAAACAGAATGCGGTATCCACTTTGTCGACGGCAAGATCGTTCGTGGACCGATTTCAGAAGGACAAGCAGCATGAGCGTACTTGTGACAGATACCGGGTTCCAACC
The DNA here is from genome assembly GCF_057219155.1 of Roseovarius sp. YIN77. Lineage (NCBI taxonomy): Bacteria > Pseudomonadati > Pseudomonadota > Alphaproteobacteria > Rhodobacterales > Roseobacteraceae > Roseovarius > Roseovarius sp. YIN77. Next base: position 56,573 of record NZ_JBXVVI010000002.1, on the reverse strand, counting down.
CGATGATTGGACAAATAATTTCTATGCAGTTGATGACGTGCCGGCCGAAACGCCTGCGGCGCTGGCGATTGACCTTGGCTCTGATGCAGACCCAGAAGTCCTTGCCGATAAGCTGGATCAGATTGACCTGATCCGCGTGGATTTCCCCAGTTCCGCCGATGGCCGTGGCTTCACCATTGCCCGCCGTCTGCGTTTGATGGGATTTCAGGGTCGGCTACGGGCGCGTGGCCACGTGATCTCTGACCAATATGCGATGGCGCGCCGTTCTGGATTTGATGAGGTCGAGATCAGTAATGATCTTGCCCAACGTCAGCCCGCTGATCATTGGCAGTTCCGCGCCAACTGGCGTGACCATGACTATCAGTCGCGATTGCGCGCCTAGACCCCGACGATCGAACCCCCTATATGCACCGATGACAGAGGGCGGGGTCCAACCCCGCTAAAGGCAATGAACAAGCAAGTAACCATGGATCAGACCGCAACCGCCAAAGCCGTCCCAACCCTGCCAGATGCGCAGAAGGTGACCGAAGTGAAACACTGGACGGATCGTCTGTTTTCCTTCCGCGTGACACGCCCGCAATCCCTGCGTTTCCGCTCTGGCGAATTTGTGATGATCGGCCTGATGGGCGACAATGGCCGCCCTTTGTTACGTGCCTATTCCATTGCCAGCCCAGCCTGGGACGAAGAGCTGGAGTTCTATTCGATCAAAGTGCCCGATGGGCCTCTGACCTCAAAACTTCAGCACATCAAACCCGGCGACGAGATTATTCTACGCCCGAAACCGGTTGGCACGCTGGTTCATGACGCGCTGTTGCCTGGCAAACGCATCTATTTCTTTTCCACCGGCACCGGATTTGCGCCCTTTGCGTCTTTGCTGCGTGAACCGCAGACCTATGAGGATTATGACGAGGTCATCATCACCCATACCTGCCGAGAGGTCGGAGAACTGGAATATGGCCGCAAACTGATCGAAGATCTGAAATCAGATGAGATGATGATCGAGCTGTTGGGTCAGGAAAATCTGGATAAGATCCACTATTACCCAACCACAACCCGCGAACAGAGCCCAAAAATGGGTCGGATCACCGACCTGATCAAATCCGGTCGGCTGTTTGAGGATCTGGGTGTTCCGCCGCTGAACCCTGAAACCGACCGCGGCATGGTCTGTGGATCTTTGGCATTCAACAACGACATCAAGGAAATTCTGGAAGAAGCGGGCCTGAAAGAGGGCGCAAATTCTCATCCGGAACAGTTTGTGATCGAAAAGGCCTTTGTCGGCGAAGGGGTCTGACACCTTGATCGAAAAATGATCAAAGCCGGGACCATCGCGTCTTGACTTTATAGTTTTACATCCAGATACGAAAACGCCGCGCAAAATGTCCCGCGCGGCGTTGTGGTTCGATATCAGGAACCGTTTACTCGGTGATCGCCTCAACCGCGCCTTCCAGCGCATCGGCGGCAGCATCAGCTGCTTCCTCAACCACATCTTCAACGGCTTCTTCCACTGCTTCTTCTGCGGCCTCAACAGCTTCTGCAGCGGCCTCTTCGGCAGCAGCGGCGGCGGCTTCTGCCTCGGCGGCAGCAGCAGCGGCAGCAGCTTCCAGTTCAGCAGCAGCGGCGGCGACGGCAGCTTCGGCTTCTGCGGCGGCAGCAGCCTCTGCCTCTGCAGCGGCGGCAGCTTCAGCTTCAGCCTGCGCAGCAGCAGCGGCTTCTTCAGCAGCCTGCTTCGAATCGTAATAGAAATATCCACCCACACCGACTGCGGCGATCAAAATGGCGATAAGCAAAGTTCTGTTCATATCCGTCTTCCTCTGGATTAAGAGCGTATTCTTCGGCCTCTTGGCAGAACTGCACCCGGAATAAAAGGGATTAAAGGGGAACTTGGCGGCTGTTTGCTCATTCTTCGGTCGATAGCGGGTTGAAAGCCCCACATCCGCCGTCTATTTTCGCGCGCACATGCAGAAACTGCTAAAGGAACAAAGCTATAGCCCGCAGACCCCATAACGCCCCGCCGGTGCGTGACACTGGCCCCCGGATTAACGACAACATCCGCGGACCAGAAATCCGGCTAATCGGAGCTGACGGAGAGAACGTCGGCGTCGTCCCCCCCGCGCGCGGGATGCAACTGGCCGAAGAGGCCGGTCTTGATCTGGTTGAAATCAGCCCGAATGCCAATCCTCCGGTCTGCAAAGTGATGGACTATGGCAAGTTCAAGTATGAACAGCAAAAACGCGAGGCCGAAGCGCGCAAAAAGCAAAAGACCATCGAGGTCAAGGAAATCAAGTTCCGCCCCAACACCGATACTCATGACTATGAGGTCAAGCTGCGCAGCGTGCGCAAGTTTCTGGAAAACGGCGACAAGGTAAAAATCTCTTTGCGGTTCCGTGGCCGTGAGATGGCGCACCAGGAATTGGGGCGCGAATTGCTGGAGCGTGTGGCCGAAGACACCACGGAAATTGGCAAGGTTGAAAACATGCCCAAGATGGAAGGTCGTCAGATGATCATGATGATCGGTCCGATCAGCCGCTGACTTTTTTCGGTAACATGATATCAAGCCCGCGAAATTTTCGCGGGCTTTTTCATTGGCGGGTTCGGCCCCGAGGCCTGCATCATCGCTCAGGCAATATCGCGCTGACCGCGTAGCCATCTCGCAAAATCGGGAACGTCAAATCCCAGCGAGATCATATCAACGACCAGAACCGTCCACAGGATCACGCTCATAGTTTCCGGCATGTCTGTTCCACGTCGGATCAGGATCAGACAGAGCGGCGTCCACAAAATCAGATGCGACAACGCCATCAGCTTGGAAAACCCACGATCCCGGATCAGCAGATAAAGATTGGGCAATAATCCCCCGATGGACAACGCCGCAATCAGCAATCCACCGGGGCGCAACACTTCGACAATCGGCAGAATATTGACCGGCACAAGAACCATCCACATCCACAACTGCACCCACAGCGGCATCCGCCGAAGGCTGGCCCAGATATCTGCGATCAACTGCATTTTTCACCTGCAACTTGCGTGGAGCTCATTCTGAGGGTCGCAACAATTTCAGCCATGATCGACACGGCGATTTCTGCTGGGGATTTGGCGCCAATTGACAGTCCGACCGGGCCGTGAATGCGATCCAGATCCGCCGCATCAAACCCTTCGGCCTGCAATCTGTCGATCCGTTTGGCATGGGTTCGGCGCGATCCCAAGCTGCCGATGTAAAACGCCCGAGATGAAAGAGCGACACGCAAGGCTGGATCATCAAGTTTGGCGTCATGGGTCAGGGTCACCACGGCACTGCGTGCCTCCAGTCCCAAATCCGATAAAACCTGGTCAGGCCAGCCATCTTGAACGTCGATGTCGGTAAACCTCTCTCCCTCGGCAAAAACCGGTCGGGGGTCAACCAACGTCACCTCAAACCCGGTTTGACGCGCCAAGGGCACAAGATACTGCGCAATATGCACCGCGCCAACAATCACCAGTCGCAACGGCGCCTGATAAAGTGCGATAAATGTGTCCCCTTCAAACCCAGAAATCCCATTTTCGATGCATCGCGCCACGCGCGGGTCCTGTTCAGTAGTCGCAACAGCTCTGGCCCCTGACACCGTGTCCACCAGATAGGCAAAGGACTGACGCGCCGATTTCCCCTCCACAATTTTCTGCAATACCTGTTCTGTCAGCACAGGCCCCACCGGCTCCAGCAAAATGTTTATCGTGCCCCCACAAGCCAACCCAACGGCAAAGGCATCCTCATCGGAAACACCAAATTCCAGCAGTTTTTGCCGCTCGTCCGCTAGGGCGTCCAATGCCTCCACAACAACCGCACCCTCTACGCACCCGCCGGAAACAGATCCCGAAATATCACCCTGACCACTGATCGCCAATTGGCTGCCAACCGGTCGCGGGGCAGACCCCCAGGTGCGGGTGACCGTGGCCAGAACAGCGCCCTTGCCTTGCCGGTGCCAGCGCAAAGCGGTTTCAGGAATATCGTCATATGTCGACATATCGAGTTCCAATCGATGAGCGGCCTGTAACCACTATCGGCATTTGTCGCGTTCCTTCTGCGGACCGCAACCTGTTTCAGCCAGATTGACGGGACTTTTATCAGAAGTTTCGCAAAGTGGTACAATGATTGACAGCGATCCCCCTTTCAGGCTTTGTCCCGGAAAAGGAGAATGCGATGTTGCTGGAAACCTGGTTGGCCTTTGCCGCCGCTTCGATAGTCTTGCTGATTATCCCGGGCCCAACTGTGGTGTTGACGGTTTCCTATGCCATCAGTCAGGGACGGCGGGCGGCGTTGTCAGTGGCACTAGGGGTCGCGCTCGGCGACTTGGTTGCCATGACGGCCTCTCTTCTGGGTCTTGGGGCGCTGGTTTTGGCGTCTGCAACTTTGTTCACGGTCCTGAAGTGGATCGGTGCAGTTTATTTGGTCTGGCTCGGAATCAATCTGTGGCGTAGCCCCCCGGTCTTGCCAGAGGCTGATCGGTCGCCTGACAAGCCCGCATCCAGAATGTTTTGGCACGCCGCGCTGGTGACGGCGCTGAACCCAAAAAGCATTACATTCTTTATCGCATTCGTGCCTCAGTTCCTAAACGTGAATGCACCTCTGATCCCTCAGTTTTCACTCATGATTGCCACCTTTGTTGGCCTCGCCTTCGTTAATACGCTCGGGTATCTGACTTTGGCAGATCAAGCACGCCATCGGTTGCTAACACCTGGTTTCGCGACCCTCAGCGGCCGCATTGGCGGTGGCGCTCTTGTTACGATGGGCATCATGACAGCCATGGTCAAACGGGGCTGAACATGGCGTTGGAATCTGCGCAAGATTACATCTGGTCGAGGGGTTTGCAATTTCCGAACCGCCCGGAGATTATCCCTGATCACAGCCGGACAGCATTGCGCGAAAACAGATTTGAACGGTGGGAACACCGGGCCGTCATCGCGCTTGCAGATGCGCAGGATCACGTGCTTGAACTGGGCGGGGGTTTGGGGTTTCTGTCCACCCTACTGTCGGTGAAGTCGCCGGTGCAGTCTGTCACAACGCTGGAACCGAACCCTGCATTGGCCGATTACATCGCCGAAGTTCATCAGTTGAATAATGCAATGAATGCCCGTGTCGTCCAAGCGGTCGCCGGTCCCGATACGCTGCGCTCCGTGCCGTTTCACATCAGGAAAAATGTTCTGGCCTCATCGCTTGATGCTGATGCCGGGGCAAAACCCGTCACGACCATCACATCCGATGTTGTTGACATCAACGCCCTGATAAACGACCTGCACATCACTTACCTGATCTGCGATATTGAGGGCGGCGAAGCGGACTTGATCGAGCTTTTGGAACCCGCCCCCTTGCGAGCCATAACGATAGAGCTACATCCGCAGAAAATTGGCACCGAGGCGACGCGCGATATCTTTGATAAATTGCATGAAAATGGCCTGATTTACGCACCAGAGGCGTCTTTCGGCAAGGTTGTCAGCTTTACCCGGGACAAGCGCCTGTCCTCGATTCCACAAACTTAGCTTCCTAAAATGCTGGGGCTTGACGGGGTGAACACTATTGCGTCCGCTTTGGCGACAGAAGGCCAATTGGTGGATCACTGTTGAAAACTATGGCCAAAATAAGGCACAATTCTTGATACACCCACAAAAATGCCGCAATTTGGTCTGCGGCGGGGTCGCCCCCGCATGTGTGTGTAGAAAGTGTGCATTTTATGCTAAGTTCGCAAATCTCATCCATGCCGGATCTGTCCGGCCTTCCCCATGCCGATTGGATTCACGGGCTGGAAGATTTCGCCGAACGCGAAGGATATTTCGAACAACTCAGTGAAAATCACACCGCAATGTTGCTGGACAGGGGTGAAACGCTGTTGGTGACATTTGAAACCATTCGACCGCTCAAGTCCCGATCTACCCATGGCACACCGCTTGGGTTTGAAATTTCACAGGCCACCGGATGGTCATCGCTGTGCCTTCTGGCACATCGGCACCAATGGTATCGTGACCCTGCGGTCTATGCCTATTTCGACCGTCTGATTGATGACGGGTTTTTCGAAGAGTTCGATCAGGTTGTGTTTTATGGCGAAGGCATGGGGGCCTATGCCGCCGCCGCTTTTTCCGTTGCGGCACCCGGATCCACGGTCATTTTGCTGTCCCCCCAGGCCACGCTTGATCCGCGTATTACGGAATGGGACACACGATTTTTCGGGATGCGGAAAACCAGCTTTACTGATCGCTACGGCTATGCCCCCGACATGATCGGTGGGGCAAGCCGTGCTTTCATCTTTTACGATCCTGATGAAGAGTTCGATTCCATGCATGCCAGCCTGTTTCAGGGCCCGCATATCAGTCGCCACCGTTGTCGGCATCTGGGCCCTCATCTGGGGCGCACATTTCATGATATGCGAATTCTCGATCTGATGATCGAGGCTGCCGGGCGGGACCGCCTGACCGATCAATTGGTCAACAAGCTATTGCGCAACCGCCGCCGCTATCCGCCGTATCTCACGCGTCTGCTTGCCCACTTGCAGGATGATGGTCGTGATCTGATGGCCGGCCAGCTTTGCCGATATGCCATCGGGGCGCTGCGTAAACCCGATCACTTTGTGCGCCAACTGCAAGAGATTGAGGCGAGATAAGCGCTGAAATCACAGGTTTTATTTCGTCACATCGGCAAGGCCAAACTGACCTAATTCTTGCTCAACCTCTGCCCCGATGCATTAAATAGGAAACTATCCGCATCGTTGAAATCCAGTTGGATATCCGTATCCGGCTCGACAGCGTGTTGACCAAACAAACGCACGGTCACCGGGTTATCATTGCCGATATCCACCAACACGTTCGTATCGCCGCCCAGTTTTTCGACATGGGTCACTTGCCCGCCGATCCGGCCCTCTTGGGCAAGTTCCAGATGTTCGGGGCGGATGCCCACAACTGTATCGGGTTGCCCCCCCAGCTTGTCCGCCGGAATAAAGTTCATCGAAGGCGCGCCAAGAAACCCCGCGACAAACTGGTTGGCTGGATTGTTATAAAGCTCCATGGGAGAGCCGACCTGTTCGACACGCCCATCACGCAACACGACAATTTTATCCGCCAGCGTCATCGCCTCTGTTTGATCATGGGTCACATAGATCATAGAGGCCGCCAAAGCCCGGTGCAGACGGGCAATTTCTATGCGCGTGTTCATCCGTAAAGCCGCGTCGAGGTTTGACAATGGCTCATCAAACAAAAACAGCTTTGGCTCTCTGACAATGGCCCGGCCGATGGCCACACGCTGACGCTGACCGCCCGACAGTTCGGCAGGTCGGCGATCCAGATAGTCCTGAAGCGACAGCATCTGACTGGCGACATCGACCCGCCGGGTGATTTCGTCCTTGGGCTGCTTTTCCTGTTTCAGGGCCAGTGCCATGTTGTCGCGAACACTTAGATGCGGGTAAAGCGCGTAGGATTGAAACACCATCGCGATCCCGCGTTTGGCGGGCGGCACGTCATTTACGCCCTGCCCTTCAATCTCGATCGAGCCCGATGTCGCATCCTCCAACCCTGCTATCACGCGTAACAATGTGGATTTTCCGCAGCCCGACGGCCCGACAAAGACCACAAACTCTCCCTGCTCCACCGTCAGGTCGATATTCTTCAACACTTCGACAGGACCGAAGGATTTGCAAACGTTGTTCAATTGCAGCGCAGTCATTTGTCTTGTTCCTCAAGGGTTATTACGCGACCGGTGCGAATGCTTTCATCCGCGGCCAGACAGATCGCAAGGCTTTGCACCGCATCCTGCATATGGCGCGTCAGGTCCGTATCATTTTCAATGGCAGACAGCATAAAGGCCTGCTCCCGGTCACACAGTTCCTGATGACCGGGTTCGCCTGCCATCTCTATCAACTCGTCACCATCAGGTCGGTGAACCAGAATGCCGCCGACCTTTGTGTGACCATCCACATCGTCAGAGGCGCCCTTGTTGCCATCGTTGATGGACACGGCACCGTTCGGGCTGACGATGTCTTTTACGAAAAAGGCGGTTTCCGACATCATCGGTCCCCAGCCGGCCTCGTACCAACCGACGGAACCATCGTCGAACACCACCTGAAACTGGCCGTAATTATACATGTCAGGTGCAATTTCATCGGACAGGCGCACGCCCATGCCATGCACCCGGACCGGCCTTGCATCGGTGATCTGGCACATGACATCAACATAATGCACCCCACAATCGACGATCGGTGATGTGGTCTGCATCAGCGCCTTGTGAACCTCCCATGTCGGGCCATCGGATTGCTGGTTCAGGTTCAGACGAAACACAAATGGCCCGCCAAGCCCGCGCGCCTCTGCAATCAGGCGCACCCAACTGGGATGATGGCGCAGGATATAGCCCACAACCAGCTTACGGTCGGTCTCAACTGCCTTGGCGACCACGCGTTTTGCGTCAGAAACCGTTGTTGCCAATGGCTTTTCCACAAAAACATGCGCGCCCGCATCCATCGCCGCGCAGGAAAAATCGGCGTGGCTATCGGAATAGGTGGCGATCACCACCAGATCAGGTTTGGCCTCTGACAGCGCTTCGTGAAAATCAGTGTAAATCGGATATGATTGCAGATCCCCATCCTCAATACGGCCAGACCGATTGACCAGACCCACAATCTCTGCATCCGCGTGGTGGTGATGCGCCAACGCATGGGACAGCCCCATATTGCCCAGACCTGCGATCAGAACACGGGTCATTTCACTGCTCCAGAGGTTATCCCACGGATCAATTGGCGCGAAAAGACGACGTAAAGCGCCATCACCGGCAGGATCGCCATCGACAGCGCCGACAGAACCGCGTTCCAGTCGGTCACAAACTGCCCGATAAAGACCTGGCTCCCCAGAGTCAGCGTTTTCGTTTCCTCCGCCGGGGCCAGGATCAGCGGAAACCACAGATCATTCCAAATCGGGATCATGTTAAACACCGCAACCGTCGCCATGGCTGGCCGTACCAGCGGCAGTACCAGTCGGAAAAAGATCGTGTATTCCGACAGCCCATCTATCCGGCCCGCGTTTTTCAGATCATCACTGACCTGCCGCATAAACTCAGACAAGATGAACACCGCCAACGGCAATCCCTGTGCCGTATAGACAAGGATCAGCGCCATCAGCGTATTCACCAACCCCGTAGACACCATTAGTTCCAGTATTGCGACGGTTCCGATCCGGATCGGGATCATAATGCCCAGCGCCAGATAGAGCCCCATCAGCGTGTTGCCCTTAAACCGGTACTCCGCCAAGGCAAACGCCGCCATCGATCCGAACAAAAGTACGAAAAACAGAGAGGCCACAGTGACGATCATCGAGTTTTGGAAATAGAGGAAAAAATCCCCCTGCTTCATCACTGTCTGATAGCCAATTAATGAAAAGCTGTCAGCATCTGGCAGGGCCAACGGCTCCCGAAAGATCGCCCGCCGGGTCTTGAAGCTGTTGATCAGGATCACGAAGACCGGGAACAATGCGATCAACGTATAGGTCAGCAAAATCGCGTGACTGGCGAAGATGTTGAACGGGTTTCTGCGGGCTTTGTTCATTGTCATAACCCTCAGAACTGATACCGACGCATGCGCGTCTGGATGCCAAACAGATACAGGCACACACCGATCAGAATGATCACGAACATGGCCGTCGCGATAGCAGACCCCATATGCGGATCACCCAACTGCAACTGGAAGCCAAAGAAGGTGCGGTACATAAACGTGCCCAGAATATCGGTGGAATAGTCCGGTCCCGCCAGCGCCCCCTGCGCGGCGTAGATCAGATCGAACGCGTTGAAATTGCCGACAAATGTCAGGATAGAGATAATCCCGATCGACGGCAAAATCAGCGGCAACTTGATCTTCCAGAACGCAGACATGCCGGTGATGCCGTCAACCTCGCCGGCTTCCAGAACTTCTTCAGGAATGGACAGAAGCGCCGCGTAGATCAGCATCATCGGGATGCCCACGAATTGCCATACGGATACCAAGGCAAGCGTCGTCAGCGCGTATTCTTCTTTCCCCAGCCAAGGCGCATATAAAAACTTCAATCCGACCGCGTTCAGCATATCTGGCGCGATGCCCCAGATCGGGCTGAGGATCAGTTTCCACGCAAAGCCCACAATCACAAAAGACAGGATCGTCGGGATGAAAATTGCAGACCGATACAAGGCCGCAAAACGCAGTCTCGGGTGGCTCAGAATGGCCGCAAGCGCGACGCCAATCGGGTTTTGAACCAGCATATGGATAAAGAAAAACCAGAAGTTGTTGCCTAACGCGTTCCAGAAACTTTCTGACCAACGCGGGTCGCCAAACAACGTGCGAAAATTGTCGAGGCCTGTGAACACACGGGCATGATCAACCTCTGTGTAAAGCGCCAGGCGCAATGTATTGAACAGCGGGAAGATCATGATCGCCGTATAAACCAGCACAGCAGGTGCCAGAAAAACCAGGATGTGCCAGCGAATGCGTTTAGAAGCGGTGGCCGAAGTCATGTCTGTCCCCCTGAGTGTGTGCCGGGCAGGTCGGGCCCGCCCGGCAGATCGTGCTTATTGGTGAGGTGCGTACCAGCTTGCCAATCCGTCTTGCAGTTTGGCCCCCAGATCTTCTGCGTTCTCGGCGCCTTTGATCGCGGCGACGGATGCGCCCCAGGTATCATTCTCGAGGTTCGGCGTGCCGCGAGACAAAATCTGATAGGTGGATCGGATAGTCGATTCACACTCTCCGCGCCAGCTGACAAACTCCTTCGCTAGCGGATCTTCCATCTCAACCGGTGTGTTGGACAATGGGAAGAACCCCGGCAGCGCATTGCCAAATATCGAGGCAAATTCTGGCGAGGCAACCCAGGCCAGGAATGTCCGCGCAGCCTCTGGGTTCTCAGAAGCGGCGTTCATGCCAATGCCGATATCCGTGTGGTCAGAGATATAGCACGTATCACCCGCGTTCTGAACCGGTGGCTTGAACGCCCCCATTTCGAAATCTGCCAAGGCGTTGAAGCCAGAGATTTCCCAGCTGCCCGCCGGATAAACAGCCGCACGACCAAGGGTAAAGATGTTTTGGCTGTCAGGGTAGGTTTGCGCCTCAAACCCATCGCCCAGATAGCCACCCCATTTGGCCAGTGCCCGGTACGGTGCAACCCATTGCTCGTCGGTCAGTTTCTGTTCCCCTGCAATCAGCGCCAGACGACCCTCTTCACCTTTCCAATAGTTCGGACCGATGTTGTTATAGCCCATGGTCGCGGCTTCCCATTGGTCATTGGTGCCCATCGCCATTGGGATGTAGGTGCCATCTTGCTTGATCGCCTCAAGTGCTGCGAAAAACTCTGCTTCGGTCTCTGGCACGTCAATGCCCAGTTCAACAAAGGCGTCCTTGTTGTAGATAAACCCATGAATGACCGACGCCATTGGCACGCAGAAACTGGCCGACCCATCATCAGTTTGCCAGGCAGATTTTGCCACGTCAGAGAAGTTGGACATCGCAGCCATATCATCCAGATCGGTCAGGTGACCGGCGTCATAGAGCGCCAGCGATGCGTCAAACGGGCGGCATGTGATCAGGTCACCGGCAGACCCTGCATCCAGCTTTGAATTCAGCACCGCATTGTATTCGGCAGGCGCCGAAGGTGTGAATTGAACCTTGATATCAGGATGCTCTGCTTCAAATGCTGGGATTATCTTGTCCTGCCAAAGCGCGAGGTCATCATTGCGCCAGCTCTCAATTGTGATCGTGGTTTCGGCCAAAGCGGCTGACGCCCCTATTGTTGTCGTCATCAGCGCCAGTGCCAGTGTGGTTTTTGGTTTCATTTCAGTCTCCCTTTCAATTCTGTTGGTTCGCCTTCGCGCGCAAACTCTCTAACGCCGCGCGCAGATTTCCTTTGGATGCGTGCAAAATTTCCGTTGCGTGATCCAACCCTCTCGCCCCTGCCGCCAAAATGATGGCTGGCTTTACGGCACCTTCTGCGATCTCCAGACAACGGGCGGCTTCGCTATCGGCCACGCCAGCGATGGCGCTGACCATGCCCCGGGCACGCCCGCGCAATTTGTCATTGTCAGCGATCAAGTTGACCATCTGCCCATCATGTACATGACCCAAACGGATGCCCATCAGCGTGGACATCATGTTCAACACAACCTTCTGTGCGGTCCCTGCCCCCAATCGCGTTGATCCTGCTATAACCTCGGGCGGCGTCTGCACACAGATCGACACATCCGCATATTCAAAGATCGCTGCGCCATCGTTATTCGCGATGCAAATCACCCGCGCACCACGTGACCGCGCAACCCGGGCAAAGGCCACGGGATAAGCCGTCGTCCCCGACGCGGTGACGGCAATCACCACATCGGCAGAGCTCACAGTACCTGCCGCCACTTCCGCCTCGACCTGATCATCTTCGACATCGCCCGGCAGATGGGCATCAACAGGCAGCCCTCCAGCCATGAAAATCTGAACCTGCGATGGCAGCAATCCAAATGTCCCGCCCAGTTCTGCCGCATCTGCCAGCGACATCAATGCAGAAGACCCCGCTGCCGCATATATCAACCGGCCGCCCTTTCGGATCGCTTCGGCCATTTCTGTGGCGGCTTTTTCAATATTTGGCAGGGCACCCTCAATCGCGCCAAGCACATCCCGCTGCCCCTGAAGCAAACAGTCAAGGATCTCTGCGCCCGAACGCGCATCAAGCCCCTGTGATTGTGAATGCAATGCTTCTGTATGTGCGGCAGCCATACGATTCCTCCGTTTCACATACAATACCTATTAGAAACCATTTGTCTACCATTTTTGACCAATGCATGTATTTTACGCCCTTCTGTCGATAAATCAGGGAAGTTTGGTGAAATTCTGCTTTATTTATCTGTATAGGTATTGTATTGGTATCTTATGAATTTGAATAACCCAAGATCATTATCGACCACCTTGCCGTGGGATTGGATCACTCGCAATGTCGTGCGGACAGTGCGCCATCTCGCTGATTTCAAACGGGACAATTGGTCATGAGCGTCGCAAATTTCCTGAAGCCCGATCAATGGCTGGATGATGGCACCGGCCCGCGTTACGTCAGGTTGCGCCAACGCATTCAAGACGCGATTAACGCCAAGATTCTAACCCCAGACGCCCCCTTGCCCGCAGAACGCGAAATTGCCACCTTGACCGGCCTGTCGCGCGTCACTGTTCGCAAGGCGATGCAGGATTTGGTCGGCAAAGGAATCATCGTACAGCGCCAGGGGTCCGGCAATTTTGTCACTGCTCAGGGGCCGCGCATGGAACAGTCCCTGTCTGTTCTGACATCCTTTACCGAGGATATGAACCGCCGCGGCTATATCTCAGAGGCACGCTGGCTGGAGAGGGGTGTTTTCATGCCCTCCCCGGATGAAATCGTGTCGCTGTCCTTGTCCGCTGACGATTCGGTTGCCCGGATAGCCCGATTGCGTACGGCAGGTGATCGACCATTGGCGATCGAACGGGCCTCTTTGCCGTTGGATATCTTGCCCAACCCGTTGTTGGTGGAAACATCTCTCTACGAATTGCTGGATGCGGATGGCAATCGCCCGGTGCGCGCCATTCAAAAAATTTCCGCCATCAACCTAGGCACTTCTGATGCGGACTTGCTTTGCGTGGAACCCGGGTCGGCAGGGTTGCGCATTGAACGCTTGTCGCGCTTGGCAAGTGGTCGCGTCATCGAGCTTACAAGATCAATATACCGCGGCGACGCCTACGAATTCGTGGCCGAACTGCGCCTGACCGAAAACCAGGAAACCTCATGACCCACTCATCCAGCCAAATGCGCAAGGAAATTGATGAAATACCCGCCGCCGTGGAACGGCTGCTGATCCACGGCGCGAAGAATATCGAGCTCGCAGCAAACGCGCTGAGGGAACTGGACCCGATGATCGTCATTTCCATCGCGCGCGGCTCTTCTGATCACGCCTGCACATATTTGAAATATGCGACAGAGCTGGAATTGGGCCTGCCAGTGGCATCGGTTGGCCCATCCATCGCCTCGATTTACCGCGCCCCGCTGCGTTTATCCGGGGCCGCCAGCATTGCTGTATCCCAATCAGGACAAAGCCCAGATATCGTCGAAATGGCGCGCGCGGCACGGCGTGACGGCGCCTTGCAAATCGCGCTGACAAACGACCTCACCTCACCATTGTCCGAAGCCAGCCATCACGCGCTGGACATCTGCGCAGGCCCCGAACGAAGTGTCGCGGCAACCAAAACATTCGTCACTTCTGCTGTTGCGGGTCTGATGTTGCTCGCAAAATGGGCGCAGGATGACTCCCTGATCAACGCCATTCACACGCTACCCGAAGCGTTGCAAAAAGCCGCGGCCATAAACTGGCCAGACGTGCGCGCCGCGCTCAATCAGGAACGATCCTTGTTTACGCTTGGCCGTGGCCCCGCTTGGGCAATCTCAAACGAGGCCGCATTGAAATTCAAGGAAACCTGCCAAATTCATGCCGAAAGCTACTCCTCTGCCGAGGTTTTGCATGGCCCGGTCTCTATCGTCGACGAAGGGTTCCCGGTGTTGTGCTTCGCCGCAGGTGATGCTGCCGAAAAGGGGTTGGTTCAGATTGCAGATCAGGTATCTGACATGGGAGCGCAAGTCTTCATCACATCACAGATGCCGAGATCAGCACATACCATCCCCCACATACGGACCGATCATCCACTGACGGACCCGCTGTGCCTGATTGTGTCCTTCTATGCCATGATCGAACGTTTCGCGATGTCGCAAGGCACGAACCCGGATGCCCCGCGCCACCTGAAAAAAGTAACGGAAACAATATGAGCGCGACACTGAAAGCGTTGACCGGTGCCGCCGTATTTGATGGCGTACAAACCCATCATGATCACGCGGTTCTGGTGCGCGATGAACACGTCGTGGGGCTTGTGCCAACGCCCGACATTCCGGCTGATGCGCAGGTGCAGGATTTGGGCGGCGGAATTTTCGCCCCCGGATTTGTGGATTTGCAAGTAAATGGCGGTGGCGGATTGATGTTTAACAGCGACCAATCCGTTGAAACGTTGGAAACCATTGCCAAAGCCCATGCCCAAATTGGCGCCACCTCCATTCTGCCGACATTGATCACTGACACCACCGAACGAACCAAGGCCGCCATTGATGCCGCAATATCGGCGGTTGAGGCAGGCATTGCGGGTATTGAAGGGCTGCATCTGGAAGGCCCGCATCTGTCAATCGCACGCAAGGGCGCCCATGATGAGGCCCTGATCCACCCGATGGAGCAAGCTGATTTGGATATTCTGATCAGTGCCGCGTCGCGGCTGCCAATCCTTAAGCTAACTATCGCCCCGGAAAGCGTTACACCTGATCAGATCAGACAACTGTCCCAGGCAGGTATCCTGATCGCACTTGGCCATAGCGATGCCGCCTTTGCCGACTGTCAACGCGCCGCAGATGCCGGTGCCCGCTGCGTCACCCATCTGTTCAACGCGATGCGACAATTGGAAAGCCGGGAACCAGGTCTTGTAGGCGCCGCGCTCCGCCTGGGGGATTTGTCCGCAGGCTTGATTGCTGATCTGGTCCATGTGCACCCACAAACCATCGCGGCAGCCATGGCCGCTAAGGCAGGCCCAGGAGGCATCTTTCTGGTCAGCGATGCCATGGCCACGGCAGGTTCTGAAATTTCACAGTTCACCTTGAACGACCGCCGCATATCCCGGGACGGCAGCCGATTGACACTGGACGATGGCACATTGGCCGGTGCTCATTTGGAACTGAGCGATGCAATCAGAAACATGGTGCAAACTGTTGGCCTGCCCTTGGATCACGCGCTGGCGATGGCCACGTCAATCCCGGCGAAACTGATCGGCAAGGGGAACAAGATCGGGCAAGTCAGCAAAGGCGCCTGCGCCAATTTCGCACATTTAAACGATGACCTGACATTACGCGGCGTATGGGTGGCGGGAATACATCAGCCGACATAGCATGATTTTCGGCCATATGCGGGGGAGACGCGACAACCCCCTATAACCACACCTGGCCCAATCCGCCTGGGAACTGCGCGAATTATAATGCGTGCACAGCTTCAACAAAGGCATCGCCACGTTTTTCGAAATCCGGGAACTGATCGAAACTGGCAGCCGCCGGGGCCAGTAGCACGGTATCGCCAGTTTCAGCCTCCGCCGCAGCGCGGTTGACGGCCACATCGATGGTTTCGCAAATCTCATAGGGCACATCACCAAGCGCCAAGGCAAACTCGCGTGCCGAATGGCCGATCAGGTAGGCTTTGACCACCGATCCCAGATGCGGCAGCACGGCATCGAGCCCACCATCCTTGCCCAACCCGCCTGCAATCCAGCGGATGCGGTCAAAGGCCTGCAGGGCCTGCGCCGCGCTGTCGGCATTGGTAGCCTTTGAATCATTGACGAAGGTCACGCCATCCCGTTGCCCGACGACCTGACTGCGATGCGGCAGCCCGTCAAAGGCATGAAACGATTTCTCGATCAATTTGGGCGGCAATCCCAGCGACCGGCACACAGCATAGGCGGCACAGGCGTTTTGGTGGTTATGTGACCCGGGCAACCCGGCAATGCCCCGCAAATCGATCGACGCCGCCTGCCGCCCCTTGCGGTACTCAGATAAAAAGCCCTTGCGCGCAAAAATGTTCCAGCCAGAGCCTGTCAGTTTCTGATCACGAGAGACACGGATCACCCGATCGTCAGCGGCTTCTTCGGACAACTGATTGGCCAGAAACCGACCCTCAACCTCATCCACACCGATCACCGCCCGGTCCGGTCCACCCTCGGCAAACAGGCGCCGTTTGGCCGCAAAATAGCCACCCATGCCGCCATGCCGGTCCAGATGATCCGGGCTGAGATTGGTAAAGACGGCAATATCCGGGGTCAGGGATCGCGCCAGCTCGGTCTGGTAGCTGGACAGTTCTAGCACGATGACCTCGCCATCTACGGGGGTTTCGATATCCAGAACCCCGCGCCCGATATTGCCGGCCAGTTGGCTGGGTTTCCCGGCAAATTTCAGGATGTGGTAGATCAGCGCCGCCGTTGTGGATTTACCGTTCGACCCGGTCACCGCGACAACGCGCGGTGGCGTGTCAAACATCGCCCAGTCACCATTGCCAAAGGACCGAAAAAAAAGCCCGATATCATTGTCCACCGGCACACCCGCCGCCAACGCAGAGGCAATAATCGGATTGGGTTGCGGGTAAAGATGCGGAATACCCGGCGAAACCACCAGCGCCGCAATATCCGACCAAACATCTTGCTTAGACAGGTCATGGGTGGTCAGACCTTGCGCCTCTGCCTTTTGGCGCGCCTCGGCGCTGTCATCCCACAACAGCGCGATAGCGCCCCCAGCCTCCAGCGCATGGGCGGTTGCAATGCCGGACCGGCCCAGCCCCAGAACGGCGACTTTTGCGCCCTCGTATCCGCGTACAGGGATCATCAACGTACCTTCAACGTGGCCAGACCGATCAGCGCCAGGATCAGAGAAATGATCCAGAACCGGATCACAATCTGCGGCTCTGCCCAGCCCTTTTTCTCAAAATGGTGATGAATCGGGGCCATCAGGAACACGCGTCGCCCGGTGCGTTTGAAATAGAGGACCTGAATGATCACGCTCAAGGCCTCAACGACAAAGAGCCCGCCGATGATGGCCAAAACCAGCTCGTGCTTGGTGGCGACCGCAATCGCGCCCAAGGCACCGCCCAGCGCCAATGACCCGGTATCCCCCATGAACACGGCCGCAGGCGGCGCGTTATACCACAAAAAGCCCAAACCCCCGCCGATCAGCCCGGCGGTAAAGATCAACAACTCTCCAGTGCCGGGCACGTAGTGCACATCCAGATATTCGGTGAAGTCAACCCGTCCGACCGCATAAGCAATCACACCCAGCGCACCGGCAGCAATCATCGACGGCATAATCGCCAACCCGTCCAGACCATCGGTCAGGTTTACCGCGTTGGCCGCCCCCACAATCACGATCATGGTGAACGGAATGAACAGGATGCCCAGATTGATCAGCGTGTCCTTGAACACCGGCAAGGCCAGTTGATTGGTCAACGGATCGGGATGCACATAAGATGCCCATATCCCGGCAATCGCGGCAATTGCAAAGCCAGCGCCCAGCCGCACCTTACCCGATACACCCTTGGTGTTTGATTTTGCAACTTTTTGATAATCATCAACAAATCCGATCAAACCAAATCCGATCGTCACGAACAGAACCAGCCAGACAAACGGATTGTCCCACCGCGCCCAGACCAGGGTCGATACGATCAGCGCACCCAGGATCAGCACCCCGCCCATGGTGGGCGTGCCCGCCTTGGTCACCAGATGGCTTTCCGGCCCATCCTCCCGAATAGGTTGGCCCTTGGCTTGTTTGCGTTTCAACAGATTGATCAGGGGCCTGCCAAACAAAAAGCCAAAGATCAGCGCCGTGAAAAACGCACCACCTGCGCGAAATGTGATATAGCGAAAGAGGTTAAACACATCCCCGCCATCCGAAAGCTCCGTCAGCCAAAACAGCATTCGCGCGCCCCTTAGTTCGTTTGTGGGGCCGGATGGCCCAGTTTGCGGATCGCGTCAACCACACGACTGACATAAGACCCTTTCGATCCCTTGATCAGGATCACATCGCCCGCATCAATTAACCGATGCGCCTGGGCTGCCAATTCGTCGGCCTGCTCGACCCATTCGCCACGTTTGTGATCGGGCAGAGCGTCCCACAAATGCCGCATACGCGGACCGACACAGTGCAATAGATCTATGGCCTGAACATCGTTCAGACCGGCGATCGCAGCATGATCATCTGTCTCTGTCGGACCCAGTTCCAGCATATCGCCCAAGATGGCGATCCGGCGGCCCTTGCCGACCCGCCCGATCCCGTCCATCGGGGTGCTTTTCGCCAGAACCTCCAGCGCCGCCGCCATCGAGGTTGGATTGGCGTTGAACGCATCATCGATCAACTCAATAGTCATATCCTGTTCGACGGCATCCAGACGCACATTCTCTCTGGTGCCCCGCCCGGCTGGGGGCGCCCATAACACCAGATCCCGTGCTGCCAGCGCAACATCTGCGCCCAAGGCCTCCACCACGGCCAGCACACCCAACGCGTTGGTTGCAAAATGCCGCCCGGCAGAGCTGACGCGGTAGACAACTTCAAACTCTGGCAACGCCGCCCGGGCAGAGGTGCTGTCGCCGGTGATCACCACATTGGACAAGCGATAGGGCAAAGTTGTCCCTTCACCAAACTGTGCGATGTGCAGGTTCAATCTTTGGGCCGCGTCTTTCAATATGTCTGCGGTTCCGACATCGCCATTCAGAACCGCCGCACCGCCGGGTTCAACCCCTTCCAGAATGGATGCCTTTTCCCGCGCGATCGCCTCGATCCCGTCAAACGCCTCCATATGCGCTGCCGCGATAGTGGTGATCATCGCCACATGGGGCCGCGCCATCCGGGCCAATGGGGCAATCTCGCCCGGGTTGCTCATCCCGATCTCGATCACCGCAAAATCAGCATCCTTGGGCATCCGGGCCAACGTCAGGGGCACACCCCAGTGATTGTTGTAACTCGCCTCTGCCGCATGAACCACGCCCTGCCGGGTCAACACACTGCGCAACATTTCCTTGGTCGAGGTTTTCCCGACAGAGCCTGTCACCCCGATCACCTGCCCTGAAAACCGCGTCCGTCCGGCCACGCCCAGCGCCTCCAACGCTTTTAGCACGTCATCGACGATCAACAGGGGCGCATCAGGGGCGACCCCATCCAGCACCCGGCTGACCAGCGCCGCAGCGGCACCTTTCCCCAAAGCCTGCGCGACAAAATCATGGCCGTCCCGCTGATCCTTCAACGCGACAAACAGATCACCGGGTTGGATCGTTCTTGTGTCGATCGACACACCCGTCGCCCGCCACTCTGTCGTGGTCTGCCCACCTGTTGCGGCCACGGCATCGGCTGATGTCCACAGCACGCTCATGCCAGTCGCCCTTCCAACGCCGCAACGGCAACACTGGCCTGTTCCACATCGTCAAAAGGCAACACATCATCACCAACGATCTGCCCGGTTTCATGGCCCTTGCCCGCAATCAACAGTGCATCCCCCGGCCCCAATGCATCAACCCCGCGCAGGATCGCCTCTGCCCGGTCGCCAACCTCAGTCGCTGTCGGGCAACCTTCCATCACCATGGCACGGATGGCCGCTGGATCTTCGCCGCGCGGGTTGTCATCAGTGACAAAGACGACATCAGCGTTTTTCGCGGCTGCCCGCCCCATCAGCGGGCGCTTGCCCTGATCCCGATCGCCGCCAGCGCCCAACACCACAACCAATCGTCCCATCACATGCGGGCGCAAGGCCTGAAGCGCGGTCGCCACCGCATCCGGGGTATGGGCGTAATCGACAAAAATTGGCGCGCCATTGTCGCGGGTCGCCGCCCGTTCCATCCGCCCACGTACGGTGGTCAGTTCGGGCAACGTGTCAAACACTTCTTCTGGGTCTGCGCCGGTACCGATCACCAACCCTGCCGCCACGGCCACGTTCTGGGCCTGAAACCCACCAATCAGGTTCAGACGCAGCTGCCTTGGCTTGCCATCCCACTCAAAGCGCAGCTCTTGGCCGGTCTGATCAAACCGTTGCCCCATCAGACGCAGCTTGGCATCGATCGCGCGGCCCACGGTCAACACCCGCTGCCCGCGCCCCCGGGCAATCGCCGCCATATCCTGACCGCGCGGGTCATCAACATTGATCACCGCGGTTCCGTCCTCTGGCAGCACACGGGAAAACAACCCCGCCTTGGCGCTGAAATAGGAATCAAAGTTATCGTGGTAATCCAGATGGTCCTGCGTAAAGTTCGTAAACCCCGCCGCCATCAGGCGCACGCCGTCCAACCGCCGTTGTTCCAACCCATGGCTTGATGCCTCCATCGCGGCGTGGGTCACACCGGCCCCTGCCATACCCGACAGCAGGGAATGCAGCGTGATCGGCTCTGGCGTTGTGTGGTTCAGCGGCGCGGTATAGGCGCCCTCGACCCCGGTTGTGCCCAGATTGGCAGCGGACAGGCCCATGGCCTCCCATATCTGGCGCGTAAAACTGGCGACAGAGGTTTTGCCGTTGGTTCCGGTCGCTGCCACCATCACACCGGGCTGCACCCCGAACCACAGTGCTGCGGCATGGGCCAGCACCTGCCGGGGGTCCTCGGCAATGATCAACGCGGCGTTTGACGTCTCAATCTCATCCTTCGCGATCTTGGCACCTTCGCGATCTGTCAGGATAGCGGCGGCTCCCATCCGCAGGGCAAAGCTGATAAATTCTGCGCCATGAACCCGAACACCGGGCAGGGCTGCAAACAGATGCCCCTCTTCCACAAAGCGGCTGTCAACTGATAGGCCGGTGATGCGTACGTCACCGTTATGTGTGACCGTCAGCCCCAGCTGTGCCAGTGACTTTGTTGCCCCGCTCCCCGCTGATTGCCCCACCTTATGCCTTTCGCTCTTGTGCCAGAGTCACCCGTTCGTGCTGCTGAGTGTTACATCGGTTCCACTGCTGTGTTCAATATGGGGTCTGAGCCCCAGTAACGGTGCTACGCGGCGGATGACTTCGGCGGCAACCGGAACAGCTGTCCAGCCCGCCGTGCGACGCATTTCATCCAGCGAATAAATCTCTGGTTCATCCAGGGTGACGATCAGCACATATTTGGGGTCAGAGGCCGGGAAGATAGAGGCAAAAGTCGCAATAACCTTGTCATCATAATACCCCGCCCCATTTTCCAAGGGCTTGTCGGCACTGCCGGTTTTGCCGCCAACTTCGTATCCCGCCACATCGCCAAAAGTCGCCGTGCCGCGCACCACGACCTGGCGCAGCATGTCACGCACCTGCCGGGATGTGGTTTCCGATACCACACGATTTCCGGCCACAATTGTATCACGCCGGATCAGGGTGGGTTCCACCATGAACCCCCCATTGACCATCGCTGAATAGGCCGCCGCCAAATGCACCGGGCTGGCCGACAGGCCATGGCCATAGGATATCGTCATGGTGGACAGTTCAGACCAGTTGCCAGGCAACAATGGGCGCCCAGCTGTGGCTTCGGACATTTCCAGTGTCGTTGGTTCAAGAAATCCCAACTTACCCAGAAACGTGCGCTGTCGTTCGGCGCCGATCTGTTGGGCCAGCCGCGCGGTGCCAATATTGGACGAATCAACAATCACATCGGTGACCGACAGCTCTGGCCCGTAATCATGAAAGTCGCGAATACGAAACTTGCCCCAGCGCAGTGGGCCTTTGGTATCGATCATGGTTTGCGGGTTGACCAACCCATCTTCCAGCGCTTGCGCCACGGCAAAGATTTTGAAGGTCGAGCCCAGCTCATACACCCCCTGCACCGCCCGGTTAAACCTTGGGCTGCGGGCGGCTGTTCCGGCGGCGACGGGCTGTGGGCGATCATTAGGGTCAAAATCAGGTAGCGATGCCATCGAGATAATTTCACCCGTATGCACATCCATCAGCACTGCGGCAGCACCTTCAGCGTTCATCAGGCGCATGCCCCCGGCCAGAACCTGTTCGGTCGCGGTCTGAATGGTCATATCCAGCGATAGCTCCAGCGGCTCACCACCCATGGCCGGGTCGCGCAGATAATCGTCGAAACTACGCTCAACGCCCGCGCTGCCCACCACCTCAGCAGAATGCACACCTTCGCGGCCAAACTGCGTGCCACCCAGAATGTGCGAAGCCAACCGACCATTGGGATAAAGCCGCATTTCACGGGGCCCAAACAACAAACCCGGCTCGCCGATATCATGCACCGCCTGCATCTGTTCCGGCGACAGCTTGCGTTTGATCCAGACAAAGGACCGGCGTCCGGCAAACTGATCCAACAGCTTGGCCTCATTCAGGTCGGGAAAAATCCCCGCCAAGGCCCGCGCTGCGCCAGCCTTGTCGATCATCTGCTGTGGTTGAGCATATAGCGAATGGGTCGAGATATTCGTGGCCAGAATCCGGCCATTGCGATCCGTGATATCGGCGCGCTGCGAAATGATGGTATCACCCACTGCCGTGCTGCGTGGTTCAGACGGGGCGCTGGCTGCCAAATGCCCCATCCGCACCGATGCCACCAGAAAAGCGCAAAAGAAGAACACACCCAACACCAGCAACCGGCCCTCGGCCCGCAGCCGCGCGGTGTCGCGCATCGTTTCATGTCGGGCCTGAATATTCTCACGCTCTATCAGATCGGGGTTTTCCCCCTTTTGGCGGGCCTCCAGTATACGGGCCAATGGGCGCAACGGTGTTCTGATCATGGATTGGCCTCCGCTTCGGCGGAAATTTCAACAACATCGCCCAATGCCCCTGACAAAACTTCCGGCATGGGATAAGTCACCTGATCGACCAGCCCGAACTGTTCCGGGGTCAAGGGCAACAGCCCCAGACGATCAAAATTAATCTCTGCCAGAGCACGCAGCCTGTCGGGACGGTTCAGATAGGCCCATTCGGCATTTAAAACCGCCAGCGATGTTCGTTCCACCGCGATTTGCTGGTGCAGGTCATGGACCTCTGCAATCACATTCTGGGTTTTATAGTTTTCGCGATAGGCCCAAAACGCCAGCCCCATCACAACCAATGCCGTAGAGATATAAAACAACATCCGCATTACCGCGTTCCCCCAAGAACCATCTTTGGCAATCCATATTCCGACCGTTCCCCGGTCCCCGCCGGGGCATCCGTGCGCAACCCCACACGCAGTTTCGCCGATCGTGCGCGCGGATTTTCCGCCAGCTCCTCATCATCTGCGATCACCGCCTTGCGCGTCAGCATCTTGAACTGCGGCTGCAATTCGGCCTCTTCCGGGGCAAAGCGATTGCTGCGCCCTGCCCCACCGGATCGATGCTGGAAAAACCGTTTCACCACGCGGTCCTCCAGCGAATGAAACGTCACGACCGCCAGCTTGCCGCCCGGCTGCAACGCGCGCTCTGCAGCTTCCAGACCGGCCAGAAGCTGGCCAAATTCATCATTCACCGCAATCCGGATCGCCTGAAAACTGCGCGTGGCTGGATGGCTTTGCCCGGGCTTTGCCCGCGGCAGGCATTTTTCGATGATTTCTGCCAGTTGCATGGTGGTCAACAAGGGCACAAGCTTTCGTGCCTCGACAATCGCGCGGGCGATCCGCCGCGATTGGCGTTCTTCGCCATACTGATACAGAATATCGGCCAGATCCGCCTCTGGCGTGCCATTGACCAGATCGGCAGCCGTCGGCCCATCGGCCGCCATCCGCATATCCAGCGGTCCGTCTTTCATAAAGGAAAAGCCGCGCTCCGCCTGATCCAACTGCATCGAGGATACACCTAGATCCAACACCACACCGTCCAGCAAGTCGTCGCAATAGGTATCCAACGCGCCAAACGTGCCCTCGACCAACTGCAACCGATCGCCATAGTCATCGGCCCAGTCAGCGGCCATGCGAAAGACGCTGGGGTCCCGATCAACGCCGATTACCTTGTCCGCGCCCTCGGCCAGCAGGCCGCGCGAATAGCCGCCCGCGCCAAAGGTACCATCCAGCCATTGGCCGGTTACCGGCGCCACTGCTTTCAGCAACGGTCGCAGCAAAACAGGAATATGGGGGGGATTGGGATCAGAGGTCGGATCGTTGGACATATCCTATCCCTCCTCTTCACCATCCAGGTAAATTGATGGATCTGCCTCTGGATCGAACTCATCATCCGCCGACAGATCAGCATCCATTTCGGCGTCGTAGGTTTCGGGTTTCCAGATCTCGAACGTATCGCCATTACCGGCGAAAAACGCCATGCCATCGATATCGATCTTTTCGCGCAGCTTGGCCGGCAGAACCAGACGTCCGGTTTCATCGACCGAGGTCAGCAATGATTGCGTGTTATAAAGCCGCTGCAGCGCCTTGCGCCGCTTATCACCACGGGGCAGCTTTTCAATCCGGCGCTCCACATCATGGATTGCGTCGATGGTGAAACATTCCAGCTGCTTGCGGCGCTCATCGCCATAGACGATGACAAGTTCAGGGCTCAGCCCGTCGGTCCAGTTCGGATCACCTGCCTCAAGCACACGGCGAAAAGAGGCCGGGATAGACACCCTGCCCTTATTGTCCACCTTATGGTGGCTTTCGCCTCTGAACCTGCGAACCAAAACGGTCCCCTCTTACTGTCCCCTTCGAATGGAAACGGCGGGTGAGCCGCTGCCACTGCTCAACCCGCCGCCCTCGTCCCGTTTCCGGGGTTGTCCAGCTGCGCGCGCCACCTGGGGGGATGTCTGCTCGCTCGCGCGCCGGATCTCACGTTCGATGAAGCGGGTGCCTGTATGAAACCTGACTTGGGAGATTCACGGGGTCTTGGGTGCCCCTTATCCCGTCCTCATCGTGCTATAAGGGATGACATGGGAATTCATGGAAATCAAGGAAAATATGAGGGATAAGTAAAATGAGTCCTCAGTGAAATATCAGAAGTTTCAACCGAAAACTCCCAATTAACGCCCCCACTTTTCCACATTTAGAGGTATATTGCTGAAATTAGTCAATATATGGGATCAACACAGCCAAACTCGATCTGACCCATAAATTCCCAGAAAACTTTAAATATCGGCCAAATATCGCGCAATAGCAGCCGATTCTTATGAACAGTTGGCGCGAATCGTCGTCACCAGCGACACGAATCCACGCACCATCCCATAATTTCCCAAACATCACGCCGCCAGGCGTTGCCTTGACGATTTCCATTCACACCTATCAATTTATCACATGCCAAAGAAAGCTGATCCACTCCTGCGCTGGTCGCACAAACACAATACGAACGAAGAGCTTTTGGAGATGATCCGGCACATCGCTGAAAACATGCCAACTCCAAACTATTCGGATCCAATGTTACCACCCTGGCTACGCTTTCCGGAAATACCCGCATTTAGCATCGGCTGGCGTATGCGTGGTGGCGAAGACTACATAGGAGCGTTCGCAGATTGGCTACGCTCAAAATCTCCCGAGGAGCGAGAGCAAAATTTCGAGACCAATCCGCCGCCAAATGCTGACTGGCTTAAGTGGAGTCTAATTGTGCGTGAGCGTATCGCCGAAACCTAGGCCATCCCGCCCTTGACCAACCGATCCGCGAGCGCGGCATAGGCCTGTGCCATAGGGCCGTCACCCACCGCAATGGGCGTGCCAGCATCACCTGCAAGCCGCGTATCCAGATCCAGTGGCAGTTCGCCCAGGAAGGGCACGTTGATCTTTTCTGCCTCTGCCCGCACACCGCCATGGCCGAACAGATGTGCCTCATGCCCGCAATTGGGGCAGATATAGGTCGACATGTTTTCAATCAACCCCAGCACCGGCGTCTTCAGCGTGCCAAACATATTGATCGCCTTGCGCGCATCCAACAGCGCCACATCCTGCGGGGTCGATACCACGATCGCCCCGGTCAGCGCGGTGCGCTGGCACAGGGTCAGTTGCACATCGCCGGTCCCCGGCGGCAGATCGACGATCAGGATATCCAACTCACCCCACTGAACCTGCCCCAGCATTTGCTGCAACGCGCCCATCAACATCGGCCCGCGCCAGACCACCGCTTGATCCGGGTCCACCATCAGCCCGATGGACATCATCGTCACGCCATGGTTCTGCAAGGGGATGATCGTCTTGCCATCAGGCGAGGCTGGGCGTTTCGACACGCCCAGCATCCTGGGCTGCGACGGCCCATAGATGTCGGCATCCAGCAACCCAACCCGGCGACCCTGTTTGGCCAGCGCCACCGCCAGATTCGACGACACGGTGGATTTTCCTACCCCGCCCTTGCCCGACGCAATCGCAATGATCCGGTTCACCCCTGATACTTTCTGCGGACCTTCTTGCGGCGTTGGATGGCGGCCGATCTTCAGATCAGGGGCCGGGCCGCCTGCCGGTTGGGCCGGCTTGGGCTTGGCCGCTGGTCCATGGGCCGTCATCACGACAGAGGCACGTTCGATCCCCGGCAAGGCCAGCACCGCAGCCTCTGCTTCGTTTCGTGCAGGCGACAGCGCCGACGCCTGTTCGGGCGTTTCCGCCTCAATGACAAATTTCACGGAATCGCCAGAGACATCCAACGCGCGCACCAACTCTCTGGACACCAGGGATCCCCCCCCCGGGACGGAAATCCGATCCAGAACCTTCAAAATATCATCACGTGTCATCGCCATTGCCTGCCCCTGAATGCGTTCACCTCTTTACTTTAGAACTCTGCGGGCAAAGACAAGATGCAACCCAACAGATTGTGCGATTGGTCGCAGATAGATCGTCCACGACCTATGCAATTGCTGCATAGCGGCATTGACCATCCGAGGGATTGCGCATGCGCAGCATAAGCTTATTTTCTCCCTGCAAGCCGATGGAACATCCATCCTGCAAAACAATGGGTAACCCCCGGGGACGATCCCGGAAACCCGGAAATGATGATGAAAGTGAGAATGAAAATGGCATATGCAGCAAGCACCAATGGTCTGAGCACCGGCGTTTTTGGTGGCATCGCCAAACTGTACAACGCTGTCGCAGCAGAGCTTTACAACCGCCGCGTCTACTTTGCGACCAAAAATGAACTGTCCGCTCTGAGCAGCCGCGATCTGGATGACCTGGGAATTTCCCGCAGCGACATCAATCGCATTGCATACGAAGCGGCCTACAGCGCTTAACCAAGAATTCTGGCACCTGACCTCCTCCCCAGGTGCCGATGGGGCTGACGCGACCTCCTCCCTCAGCGACACCCCCGGGGCCTTGCCCCACATATTTGATCAGCGGCGCTTTCTCCTCCCTCGCGCCCTGATCAGACCGGACCTGCCCTCCTCCTCCCTGGCAGCGTCCAACACAGATGGCCCTGCCTCCTCCCTCGGGGCCCGTGTAATAGAACGGCGACACCTTTACGGGTGTCGCCGTTTCTTTCGCGGGATGTCAAAATTTAGCAAACCAACCCGAAATCTATCAGAGCTTGCTACAGGTGATTCCGGTCTGGTTGTTGAACGTTTTCATCCAAATGCCCTCGATTTCAAACAACGCGATGTCCGCTATTGGAACAAATCATCGTTGTCCTTCGAAAATCAGCCTTGCGGCCAGCCCTCCAAAGACAAACCCGAGAAAGTACCTCGGCCACTTTGCAAAGTCCCTGCCTCGCGTCGATAGTGACCCGATACTGCCGGCCAGACAAACCACCACCAGGCGAACGGCAAAATCAATAATTATAAAGATGCTGGCCAGCACCATAATCTGTAAAGCAACAGCACCTTTCTCTGGGTCAAGAAACTGTGGGAAAAGCGTGAGGTAGAACAAGGCCACCTTCGGGTTTAGGACATTCGAGAAAAACCCTGCTTGAGAATTGCAAACAGTGACAGCCGCTTGTCAGGCGATGATCGCGCAGAAAAGCTTTCGTGTGCTGTGAACGCCTGCCATGCCAGATACAGCAGATAGGCAGCACCAAGGAACCGCACCAAATCGTAGGCGTAAGGTACTGCCAAAAACAGTTGCGACAATCCGAGCGCTAGGATGATCCCGTGAAATACCGATCCCGCCGAGACGCCCAACTGCGTAACCACTCCAGCCAACTTGCCTTGCGCAGCACTTCTTGCTGCGACCAGGATCATGTCAGGCCCCGGCGTTATCGCAAGCGCCAAGCTCGCTGCGCTGAACAGAAGAAGTGTTTGCATGCCCACCATTAAACGACCTTTTCGCGAAGATATGCATAGTTTTGCCAGATAGACGGATCAGCACAAGAGCACATTGGTTTTGTTGCTATTGATGTTTCTCCAGAGCCGTTTCAGGCATGATGAAGCGGTCCAATGGGACCTCAGCAATTCCGGTGATCTCTACAAGCAACCTCGGATCGTACAATGATGAGACTTCCAACGTGGTTGTTGCGGGGTAAGGCACTTTGAAATAGCGCGCTCGCACCTCCCCGCATTGCATGAAGGCTTGGATATCTGTTGTGAATTGTTGGAGTGATACGATGTCGCTCATTCGTCCACCCATCACATCAAGGATATCGGAAATATTGCGCAAGACTTGTGCGACCTGAGCCGCCATGTCTCCTTCGCCAATGATTTGACCGTCCGATCCGAGCGCGACTTGCCCTTTAAGATAAATGGTTTGCCCGTCGCCAGAGATGACCGCCTGAGAGAATGCCCCAAATGGCGTCCAGACATTTGGTGGATCAAAGCTCTTTGCCATTTCACATAACCCTTGGGTCGCCAGACGTCGGTTCATCGCTTTCCATCACGCTACTTGAGAGATGGCATAGCGCAAATTTGACACTCTTGCGAGGTGCAGCATTTGGTCTTTTGGCCTCCAAGCAGCCCTTTGCCGTTGGCGCAGATTTGCTTCTTGCGTCGTTTTATGGGGTGACAGGCGGACTTGAATGGCAATCAGCACACGACATCACGACTCATCGCCAGATAACCCCTACCCCCGCATTGCCTGGAAAAATCTTTCCAACAGCTTTTGCGACTCTTCCGCCTGCAACCCGTCATAGACCTCGGGCACGTGATGGGCTTGTGGGTGGTCATAGATGCAAGGCCCCTGCGCCACACCGCCGGATTTCGGATCCGCCGCTCCGTAATACAGTCGCGCAATCCGGGCCGCCGATATCGCCATCGCGCACATTGGGCAGGGCTCCAACGTCACGTACAAATCACAGCCGGTCAGCCGTTCGCTGCCCAGCGCCGTGCAGGCCTCGCGGATCGCCATAACCTCCGCATGCGCTGTAGGATCGTTCAGTTCCCGCGTCCGGTTTCCGGCCCGCGCCAGAACTTTGCCCTGCGGGTCAACCACAACGGCACCCACAGGCACCTCGCCCCGCTTTGCAGCGGCATGGGCTTCTTGCAAAGCAACAGACATCCAGGATCGAAATTCGCTCATGAAACCTGTGTGGCCCGCGGAAATCGCTTTGCCAAGCCCCTTTTCCTTTCGCCCCGAAGCGGGTAGAGCCCCACCATGACCAATGACACCCCCAAAGGCGACCGCATCGCCAAAGTTCTGTCGCGTGCCGGCATCGCCTCGCGCCGCGAGGCGGAGCGCATGATCGAGGCTGGCCGCGTATCGGTGAATGGCAAGAAGATCGACAGCCCTGCCCTGAACGTCACATCCAGTGATCAGATCAAGGTCGATGGCAAACCCATTGCCGAACCTGACCCGCCGCGCCTGTGGCTGTTTCACAAGCCCACCGGGCTGGTGACCACAGCACGCGACGAAAAGGGGCGGCAGACGATTTTTGACGTCCTGCCCGAAACCATGCCCCGCGTGATGAGCGTCGGGCGATTGGACATCAACTCCGAAGGCTTGTTGATTCTCACCAATGACGGCGAAATCAAACGTCGCATGGAATTGCCCTCCACCGGTTGGCTGCGCCGCTACCGAGTGCGGGTCAAAGGCACCCCAGAGGAGGCAACGCTGGAGCCCCTGCGCAAGGGCGTCACGATCGAAGGTGAACGTTTCCAACCGATGACCGTGACGTTGGATCGGCAACAGGGCGCCAATGCCTGGCTGACCGTATCGTTGCGCGAGGGCAAAAACCGCGAAATTCGCCGCGCCATGGAACATATCGGGCTAGAAGTGAACCGACTGATCCGCATCAGCTATGGCCCGTTTCAACTGGGCCAACTGAAATCGGGTGAGGTGGAGGAGCTGAAACAGCGCGTCGTACGTGATCAGCTGGGGCTGGGCGAGGCGCCAAAACCCAAACCCGTTCGCCGCCGTCCTTCACGAAAATAGCACCGCCGCGATACCGATCGGATACCGACGTGTTACAGAACAGCGATTATTCCCCCTAGACGAATGCTGGATCGCGCCGGGCTGATCACCTATATTTGATCTCAGGACAGAAAAACCTACCAACCGGGGAGAGGGATGAGCGATAAGGGCCTGCAAAAACTGGCTTTTTTCATGCTGCTTGCATTAATTGTGTACGTTGCCGCCTCGGGGGGCAGCTAATGGCGCAGCGGTATTCGGGGCCCCACAGCCCGGGCGAGGAAACCCCTGCTCGGCAATCTTCTGCCCAAGAGTTCAAAAATGCCAAACGCACCCGCGCCGGTGGACGTGTGAATTTTCTGTTCCTCGCCCCGTTCCCTTTGGTTGCGCGCGCCTTTGCCGAGGCACCAACCCAGATGGCAATGCTGATTGTTGCCTTCGGCCTGTTAATATTTTCCGCATGGCTCACCCGCAGCGGCTTGATCGCGCAAGAAGCTTATGAGGCGCGCCGCATTGCCCGACGTCCCGCCATTCCCCGTAAACTGTTTGGCAGCGCGTTGATGGGTGTTGGCCTTGGCCTCGCCGGGCTTGCCACCACCGGCGGATTGATTGCCCCCATCCTCTTTGCTGCGCTCGGCGCTGGCCTGCACTTTTTCGCCTTTGGGCCTGATCCGATGCGCGACAAGGGTGCCGAAGGCATCGACATGTTTCAGGCCGACCGCGTTGCCCGCGCCGTGGATCAGGCCGAAAGCCACCTGACCCAGATGTCCGACCTGATCGCGCCTTTGGGTGATCGACCCCTACTGGCAGAGGTCACGCGGTTTCAAACCACCGCCCGCGACATGTTCCGAACGGTCGAATCCGACCCGCGCGACCTGACCGCCGCGCGCAAGTTTCTGGGCGTCTACCTGACGGCCGCGCGCGACGCGACGTTGAAATACGCCGATCTCGAAAATCGCGGTCCATCACACGCGGCGCGCGGCAAATACATCGCCCTCTTGTCTGATCTGGAACAGGGCTTCGCTGAAAAAACCCGGCAGCTATTGCAGGATGACCACGCCGATCTGGATGTGGAAATTGATGTGCTGCGCGAACGACTTGAACGTGACGGCCTGACAAAAGGCTGATTTAATACCTGGTAACGGAGGATATCCATGTCTGAAACCACACGCGCGAAAGCCGAAAGCACCATCGCCGCGATCCAAGAGGTCACAGCGGTAGAGCTTGCCAGCCCGTCGACCGAACTGATCGTTCTGGATCAGGCCGATGAACCCGTTGCCGCAGAAATTCGCAAGCGGATGGATGAACTGGACATGTCGGACACCAGTTCCATCATTCATTTCGGCTCTGCCGCGCAGGAAGAGTTGCAGCAGATCAGCCAAGCGATGTTGTCAGATGTGCGCAACAAGGATGTGGGCCCAGCGGGCGACAGCCTGCGCGATATCGTCACCACCATTCGCGGTTTTTCGGTCACCGAACTGGACGTGCGCCGCAAACGCAGCTGGTGGGAACGCCTTCTGGGCCGCGCCGCACCCTTTGCCAATTTCGTGGCGCGGTTTGAATCTGTTCAAGGTCAGATCGACAAGATTACCGATAACCTACTGGCCCATGAACATACGCTCTTGAAAGACATCAAATCGCTCGATCAGCTCTACGACAAGACGCTGAATTTCTACGATGAACTGGCGATCTATATTGCCGCGGGCGAGGAAAAGCTGCGGGTGCTGGATGCCGACATCATCCCCGCCAAAGCGGCAGAAGTTGATGCCGCCCCAGAGGAACAGCAAGTCCTGAAAGCGCAGGAACTGCGCGATCTGCGTGCTGCCCGTGACGATCTGGAACGCCGGGTGCACGATCTGAAACTGACCCGTCAGGTGACCATGCAGTCCCTGCCCTCGATTCGACTGGTGCAGGAAAATGACAAATCACTGGTCACCAAAATCAACTCGACCTTGGTCAACACCGTACCCCTGTGGGAAACCCAGTTGGCGCAGGCGGTCACCATTCAGCGTTCGCGCGAGGCCGCAGAAGCCGTGCGCGAGGCCAATGATCTGACCAATGAGCTCTTGACCGCCAATGCCAAGAACCTGCGCGAAGCCAACAAAGTGGTGCGCGAGGAAATGGAACGCGGTGTCTTTGACATCAATGCGGTCAAGCAGGCAAACTCTGATCTGATCGCCACGATCGAGGAAAGCCTCGCCATCGCCGATCAGGGCAAAGCCCGCCGGGCAGAGGCAGAGGTCGAATTGCAAAAGATGGAAGAAGACCTGAAATCAACGCTTACCGCCGCCAAGGCGCGCGGTGAT
This sequence comes from Roseovarius sp. YIN77, assembly GCF_057219155.1. Classification (NCBI taxonomy): domain Bacteria; kingdom Pseudomonadati; phylum Pseudomonadota; class Alphaproteobacteria; order Rhodobacterales; family Roseobacteraceae; genus Roseovarius; species Roseovarius sp. YIN77. The sequence goes on along the minus strand of NZ_JBXVVI010000002.1, from coordinate 23,590 downwards.
GGTGTCGGTGACACTGCCGGCACATCGGTCCCTAACTAGGCGTGCGGGCAGGACCAGCAAAATGGATGGCCATGGGGCTCGGCATCGCGCTCCTTGCCGGGTGTGAACCCGGCGGCCTGTCTGGTCCGCCCCCCTCTGACCCGCAGCCCCCGACTGCACCCCAAGAACCTATTCAAAGCGCGCAAAGCGCCGCTCTTGCTGATTACTATGCAAGCGCAGAGGCCGAATTGTTGGCCCAGGGTCTCTTGCGCACTGATGGTGGCGGGCCGGATGTGCGTTATTCCAGGCGCGATCTGGTCGAAAACTTCATCAAGATCGGATTTTTTACTGAATATCGCCGCACCGCCTCTGGCCGGTACATTCGATCAGAAACGGAAACTGCCCTGCATCGCTGGTCCCAACCGGTCCGGGTCGCGCTCTATTTCGGCGCGCAAGTGACGGAGGACAGGCGCCGCGCGGTCAGCACAGAGCTGCGCCGCTATACCCGCCAACTCAGTCGCGCGACCGGGCATCCGGTTGTGACCTCGTCATCACAGGCGAATTTTCACATTCTGATCGTCGATGAGGACGAACGTCAGGCGCTTGCCCCCACGCTCACCTCAATTGATCCGCGCCTGTCTGACAGCGACCTTCGCGCCATCACCGATCTGCCACGCCAGATCTTCTGCCGTCTGGTCACCATATCGGGCCGCAATGCCTCAAACGCCTATGATGTAGCCTTTGCCGTCATCCGCGCCGAACACCCGCCGCACCTGACCACGCAATGCCTGCACGAAGAGCTCGCCCAAGGTTTAGGCCTGCCAAATGACAGCCGCTATGCGCGTCCGTCGATCTTTAATGATAACGAAGAGTTTGGCCGCCTGACCCCCCATGACGAAATGTTACTGCAGATGCTTTACGATCCGCGCCTGCACCCCGGCATGAACGCGGATCAGGCCCGCCCGATCATAGAAATCATGGCCAGCGAACTGCTGCCCGACAAAGTTTGACGATTAAACGGAGGTTTGAATGGGTATTCTCGATTTTCTGACAGGTGAGTTCATCGACGTCATCCACTGGGTCGATGACACGCGCGACACGATGGTCTGGCGCTTTGAGCGCGAGGCGCATGAGATCAAGTACGGCGCCAAACTGACCGTGCGCGAAGGGCAATCCGCAGTTTTCGTTCATGAGGGCCAGCTGGCCGACACTTTCACCCCCGGCCTTTACATGCTGGAAACCAACAACATGCCGATCCTGACGACGCTCCAGCATTGGGATCACGGCTTCAAAAGCCCCTTCAAGTCCGAAATCTACTTCGTCAACACCACCCGGTTCAATGATCTGAAATGGGGCACCAAAAACCCGATCATTCTGCGCGACCCTGAATTCGGCCCTGTCCGCGTACGCTCCTACGGCACCTATGCCGTGCGCGTCACCGATCCTGCACGGTTCCTAACAGAAATCGTCGGCACCGATGGCGAATTCACCATGGACGAAATCAGCTATCAGATCCGCAATATCATCGTGCAGGAATTTTCCCGGGTGATTGCATCGTCAGGCATTCCGGTTTTGGACATGGCCGCCAACACCGCTGATCTGGGCAAGCTTGTCGCCGGCGCGATCAGCCCGGTTCTGGCCGAATATGGCCTGACCATCCCGGAACTTTACATCGAAAACATTTCCCTCCCGCCTGCCGTCGAGGCCGCGCTGGACACTCGCACCTCGCGCGGGCTGACCGGCGATCTCGACGCCCATATGCAATACGCCGCAGCCGAAGCCCTGCGTCAGGGGGGCGAGACCAGCGGTGCCATGGGTGCAGGCCTAGGCGCAGGCATGGGCATTGCGATGGCACAACAGATGGCACAATCGGGCCCATGGGGCGCACGCCCCACTGCCGGGGCCGTCACACCCCCACCGCCACCGGTGGAAAAGGTCTGGCACATCGCCGAAGGTGGCGAAACCAAGGGGCCGTATTCCCGCGCCGCCCTTGGCCGGATGGCGGCCCATGGCGGCGTCACTCGCGACACCTATGTCTGGACAGCAGGGCTGGATGGATGGAAACACGCGGGCGAGGTTGACGAACTGGCACAGCTCTTTACCGTTTTGCCGCCCCCGCCACCGGAAAGCTGAGGAAAAACAGCGAAATAAACCAAAGTCCAATGGAAACTCCGATGATGGGTTTGCACATGTCGCACACCCATCAATCAGGAGGTGCGAATGACCCGGAGAAGCATTATCAAATGGCTGCATTGGCTCAGCTTTGGACTGATCACCTATTTCTTTCTGGTCGAACCGGGCGAAAGCCGCGTCGACCCCGGCGGCGCGCTGTCCACCCACGCAGGCTTTGGCCTTCTCTTGGCCGTGGTCACCGCCATCTGGTTCGCCATGTATCTGCGCAAAGGGCTGGCCAGCCGCGCCGGGCCCAAGCTCCCGGGCTGGGCCAAACGTCTGCACCCTCTCATGCACAAGGCGCTGTATCTCGGTCTGCCGGTGATGGTGGCCAGCGGGGCCATGGCCGGGCTCTTGGCCCCCTTTGCCATTCAGGCTTTTGACGTGATCCCGATCAATCCCGGCATCGGCTTTGAAACCTTGCATGATCTGGCGGCGGAGCTGCACGAGATTATCTTTGACGCGCTTATAATCGTGATCGGGGCCCATGGCGCATTTCACATTTGGCGGCATTTCCGGTTGAAAGACAACGCGCTCAGGATCATGGTGCCGAAAGTCCTGCACAAGTATCTGTAACCCATGACCGACCCGACCACAGACAATCACTTCCCCTGCCAGACCTGCGGGTCTGACCTGCGCTTTGCACCGGGACAAGATCGGTTGATCTGTGATCATTGCGGGCAACAAGAGGTTCTGGACACAGAACCTCGCCACCTGCCAGATCTGCGGGAACTTGACTATCAGGATGCCATCAATACCGCCCTGCCCGCGTCGGAAATGGTCGATACCCGTCTGCTGTCCTGCCCCAATTGCAGCGCGCAGTTCGAACGGGCAGAGGAAGAACACGCCACCGAATGCCCGTTCTGTGCCACACCCGTGGTCAGCGGCACCGGGGTGCATCGCCAGATCAAACCCCGGGGTGTGATCCCCTTTGATCTGACCGAAAATGCCGCACGCGATGCCATGAACAACTGGCTGGGCAGCCTGTGGTTCGCCCCGTCAGGCCTGCAGGAATACGCCCGAAAAGGCCGCCGGATGCAGGGCATCTATGCCCCCTACTGGACCTTTGATGCAGATACGCGCAGCCAGTACAGCGGCCAGCGCGGCACGGTTTACTATGACACCCGAACAGTCCGCCGGGATGGCAAAAGCAAAACCGTCAGGGTTCGCAAAATCCGCTGGCGATCCGTGTCTGGTCGCGTCGCGCGGTTTTTTGACGATGTGCTTGTCTTGGCCTCGACCTCTCTGCCCAAAAGCCACACAGATGCGCTCCTGCCGTGGGACCTGTCACAGATGGAACCTTACCAGCCCGAATATCTGGCGGGCTTTCGGGCAGAGGCCTATACCGTGGGCCTCGAAGATGGCTATCGCGAAGCACGTCATCACATGGACAAGGTCATCCTGCGCGACGTGAAGTTTGACATCGGCGGCGATGAACAACGGGTGCACAATATCGACACCCGGATCAGTGACGTCACCTTTAAACACATCCTATTGCCGGTTTGGCTCGCCGCCTACAAATATCAGGGCCAAACTTATCGCTTTGTCGTCAATGGCCAGACCGGACGGGTGCAGGGCGAACGCCCTTGGTCCGCCTTGAAACTAGCGGCGGCCGCGTTGGCAATTGCCGCGATCGCCGCAGCGGGGGGATATATCTATGCCCAATATGGCCGGTAATCGCCATTTGATCCCATTTTTGTCGCACCGACGTAATACCGACGTTATGCAGCCGCGATGCAGCCCGCTGGTTTTGCGCATTTTGGCGCATTTTCCTGCGCATGTTTCAGTGGCTCACGATTGCTTGTAAGGTGCTGGAAATCCGGCACAGGTTACCCATTTACCTGCGGACACCGCAGCACAGGAGACGCCTATGACCCGCTATCACAAAGACCCTGACGCCATCGCCCGCCTGTCCCCCGAACAGTATAGAATCACACAAGAAAATGGCACCGAACGCCCCTTTACCGGTGAATTTGACGGATTCAAGGGCGTGGGGCTCTATGTCGATATCGTCTCTGGGGAACCGCTCTTTACCTCGATGGACAAATTTGACAGCGGCTGCGGCTGGCCCAGCTTCGCCAAGCCAGTAGAGGGAAACAATATCAACGAGTTAAGCGATATAACCCACGGTATGACCCGCACCGAAGTCCGCTCCACTCACGGCGACAGCCATCTGGGCCACGTCTTCCCCGACGGCCCACGCGAACTGGGCGGGCTGCGCTATTGTATCAACTCTGCCTCCCTGCGATTCATCCCGATAGAGGATTTGGAATCAATGGGTTACGGTGACTATCTGCATCTGTTTGAGAAGGAAACAAACGCATGACACAAGATCGCGCAGTTCTGGCAGGCGGCTGTTTTTGGGGTATGCAGGATCTGATCCGCAAACTTCCCGGCGTGATCTCCACCCGTGTGGGGTACACCGGCGGGGACATTCCAAATGCCACCTATCGCAACCATGGTACCCATGCCGAAGGCATTGAAATCATTTACGACCCTTCGCAGATCAGCTATCGCCGCCTGTTGGAGTTCTTCTTCCAGATCCATGACCCAACCACGCCGGACCGTCAGGGAAATGATCGCGGCATGTCTTATCGATCCGCCATCTACTACGTCGATGACGCCCAAAAGGCAGAAGCAGAAAACACCATCGCCGATGTCGAGGCCTCTGGCCTCTGGCCCGGCAAAGTGGTGACAGAGGTCGAACCCGTTGGTGATTTCTGGGACGCAGAACCAGAGCATCAGGATTACCTGGAACGTGTCCCGAATGGCTATACCTGCCACTTCCCACGCGCCAATTGGGTCTTGCCAAAACGTTAACGCGCCCTTCCTTTCGCCAAAAATACCTCGGGGTGAATTGGCCAACGGCCAAGAGGGGCGGCGCCCCTCGCCCCTTTATTTACTGGGTAACATCACCGATTTTCGGACCATGTCCCAATACACGGTCTCAACCTGTGCACGGCTTAGTCGCCCATCGGATTTGTACCAGGTGTTAACACCGGTCAACATTGCAATGATCGCCATCGCCGACAATTTCGTGTCGGTCACATCAAACAGGCCTGCCTGTTGCCCGTCTGCCAAAATCTCCGTCAGAATTGCCTCGTAGCGGCCGCGCAGCGCGGCGATTTTGGCAAAGTTCTCGGGATTAAGGTTTCGCAATTCCATATAGGCGATAAAGACGGCATCCGGTCGTTCAATGTTGAAGGCAATGTGAAACCGGGCGAACGCTTCCAACCGGCTAGCCGGATCTCGGCCCACCTCAACGGTATCCCAGGCCGCAATCAGGTCAGTTAGATGTTCCTCCATCAGTTCATAAAGCAGGGTCTGCTTGTCGGGTGTGTACAGGTAGAGCGCCCCGGCCTGCAAACCAACTTCAGATGCAATTTTTCGCATAGAAACTGCGGCATAGCCTTTTTGCGCAAACAACCGCAAGGCTGCTGCACGGATACGTGGGCGGGTGGTTTCGGCGTGGGATCCAGTTTTGCGTGCCATGGAAATACGGATATATGAACACCCGTTCATATCAAAGGGAAAATCCCCACCTCCTACTGCTTGTGATCGGTGTTCAACACAGTGTAAACCTGAATCACAGCAATCGGAGAGCATGATGCGGCAACCATTTGTCCTGGTCTTGATATGGAGTTTTCTGACCGCCTGTTCCCCTATTCCTGGGCTTGACGACCAGGTGAGTGAACCAGAGGATGTCGGCCCCTATCCGTCCCTTCTCACACATGAGGAACTGACGGCACTGAACGCGTCGTCGGCAGCGACATCAACACAAGATGACGACCTGCTAGTTCGTGTGGATCGCATGCAAGCCCGGGCCAATGCGCTGCGCAATACTCAGACAGAAGAAGACGATCCTGCACTGCTTCTGGATGAAGTTGACGGTACCGAATGAGCGACGATTGAACCTTTCAGGGAATCCCGCTAACACAGCTCACAATCACCCCTCTGATGGAGAGCCTTCATGTCTACACCCCTTCGCCTTGGTATCGCCGGATTGGGCACCGTCGGCGCTGGCGTCGTTAAAATCGTACGGCAAAAGGCCAATCTTTTGGCGGTTCGCACCGGGCGACCCGTTGTCATAACTGCAATAAGTGCACGCAGTCGGACCAAAGATCGTGGGGTAAACCTGTCAGATTATGCGTGGGAAGATGATCCCGTTGCATTGGCCACCCGCGATGATGTGGATGTGTTTGTCGAACTGATGGGTGGCAGCGATGGTCCGGCAAAAGCCGCAACCGAGGCCGCTCTGAAAGCTGGCAAAGATGTTGTCACCGCGAACAAAGCCATGCTGGCCATGCATGGACAAACTCTCGCTGAGCTGGCCGAAGCCAATGGGCGCGTGATCCGGTTCGAGGCCGCCGTTGCCGGTGGCATTCCGGTGATCAAGGCGCTGACCGAAGGATTGGCAGGCAATGAGACGACCCGTGTGATGGGGGTTATGAACGGCACCTGCAACTATATCCTGACCCGGATGGAAAACGCCGGATTGCCCTACGAGGAAGTGTTCGAAGAGGCCAATAAACTTGGATATCTAGAGGCTGACCCTACCCTGGATGTGGGGGGCATTGATGCAGGGCACAAACTGGCGCTGCTCTCTTCGATCGCTTTTGGCACGCAGGTCGCGTTCGACGAAATGGAACTGGAAGGCATCGACAGGATCTCCATCGATGACATCCATCACGCCGCGGATATGGGGTATCGCATCAAACTTCTGGGCGTGTCGCAATTGACCCCCCGCGGGCTCGAACAGCGCATGTCGCCTTGTTTGGTGCCATCAAATTCTCCGCTTGGACAGCTGGAAGGTGGCACCAATATGGTTGTGCTGGAGGCTGACGCCGTCGAGCAGATTGTTCTGCGTGGTCCCGGCGCCGGCGAAGGGCCTACCGCCAGCGCAGTGATGTCGGATGTCTTGGATATTGCACGCGGCTTCCGCATTTCGACGTTCGGCCAACCGGCCACAACTTTGGCCAAAGCAAAACCTGCACGTTCGTCGGCGCCGGCGCCGTACTACCTGCGTCTGGAACTACAGGATAAACCCGGTGCGTTGGCAAAAATTGCAAGCGTGTTGGGAGAGGCTGGCATATCGATCGACCGCATGCGCCAATATGGCCATGACACCCCCATCGCGCCGGTCTTGATTGTTACCCACAAAATCACCCGTGACGCGTTGGAACAGGCCTTGTCCGGATTGGGCAAAACCGGCGTCTTGGAAAATGATCCTGTGGCGATACGGATCGAAAACGTTTAAACTTTATTCTCACCCAGCCGCATGGCGCGGCGGGCAAACTGATAGGGGCACATAATGGCGACACAGCAGGATTTTCAGGATCGCATGCTTTCTTTGGGGTTGGCCAGGGTATCAGAGGCCGCGGCGATTGCCTCTGCCCCACTTGTCGGTCGCGGGGATGAAAAGGCCGCTGATCAGGCTGCGGTCAACGCCATGCGCGAACAGCTAAACTTGCTGGATATCGCCGGTGTTGTCGTCATCGGCGAGGGCGAACGCGACGAGGCGCCGATGCTTTACATTGGCGAAGAAGTTGGTACAGGCGACGGCCCCGGCGTCGACATCGCGCTGGACCCGCTGGAGGGCACCACCCTCACCGCCAAAGACATGCCAAACGCCCTAACGGTCATCGCAATGGGGCCACGGGGTTCTATGTTGCATGCCCCCGATGTCTATATGGAAAAGCTCGCCATTGGACCGGGCTACCCCGAAGGCATCGTCAGCCTGGACATGCCAGCCGCCACACGTGTGTCGGCACTGGCAACAGAGAAGGGATGCGACCCAAGCGGCATCACCGTATGTATTCTCGAACGCCCCAGACACGAGGACATCATCGAAGAGGTTCGTTCCACCGGCGCAGCAATTCGCCTGATTACGGATGGCGATGTCGCTGGCGTGATGCATTGTGCTGACCCTTCCACCACCAATATCGATATGTATATGGGCACCGGCGGTGCACCCGAGGGCGTATTGGCCGCTGCCGCCCTGAAATGCATGGGCGGGCAAATCCAAGGGCGCCTGTTGTTCCGAAACGACGATGAAAAAGCCCGCGCTGCCAAGGCGGGCATCACGGATTTGAACCGTATCTATAATCGGGATGATATGGTTGCCGGAGACGTCATTTTTGCCGCAACCGGTGTAACCGACGGATCACTGCTGAAAGGCATCAAGCGAGAGATTGGTTGGCTGACAACCGAAACATTGCTGATGCGATCCAAAACCGGCTCTGTTCGGCGGATGAGCTATCGCACGCCACGCGGCTGATCCAGGCATGGGTTTTTTGGATGTTTCCAGTTCGCTCACCGGGCGCCGGTGGGTCGGACCCGATGACAATCAAAACCGGTTGGCCGATGCAATGGCACAGTCCACCGAACTCCCTATCCCTCTGTGTCGGACGTTGGTCAGGCTTGGCGTATCAGCTGACGAAGCACACCCATATCTGACGCCGCAGCTACGTGACTTGTTGCCCGACCCCCGGTCGCTAAAAGATATGCAGGTTGCGGCAGAGCGGTTTCTGAAAGCTTGCAGAAATCGCGAACGCATCGCGGTATTTGCCGACTACGATGTTGACGGTGGATCATCGGCGGCTCTGCTGATCTGCTGGCTGCGTCAGATGGGCCATCAGGCAACGCTCTATATCCCCGACCGGATTGATGAGGGCTATGGCCCCAACGAAGAGGCAATGGCAATGCTGGCGTACGATCATGACCTGATCGTTTGCGTGGATTGTGGCACCCTGTCTCATGATCCAATCGCTGCCGCGGGCAGTACCGATGTTGTGGTTCTGGATCACCATCTTGGCGGCGAATCCTTGCCCGACGCTTTGGCGGTGGTTAACCCCAACCGGCAGGACGAGGATGGAACGCTTGCCCATCTCTGCGCCGCAGGGGTGGTGTTTCTGATGTTGGTCGAGGCTGGGCGTCAGCTGCGTGAAGCCGGGGAAAATGGCCCCGATCTGTTGGCTATGCTGGATCTGGTTGCGCTGGCGACCGTTGCCGATGTCGCACCTTTGATCGGGGTCAATCGCGCCCTAGTCCGGCAGGGGTTGAAGGTGATGTCACGCCGCGCCCGCCCCGGTTTGCGTGCGTTGGCAGATGTTTCAAGGATGAATTCAGCACCAGCGGCCTATCACCTCGGCTTTCTGTTGGGACCTCGTGTCAACGCAGGTGGACGAATTGGCAAGGCCGATCTGGGGGCCCGTCTGTTGATCACCGAATATGATAACGAGGCCGCTGCACTGGCAGAACACCTGGACCAGCTGAATTCTGAGCGCCGAGAGATCGAAAACCACGTGCGCGATGCGGCCATGGCACAAGCCGAGGAAAGAGGATTTGACGCCCCCCTGATCTGGGCGGCGGGTGATGGCTGGCATCCGGGCGTGGTCGGAATCGTGGCCTCCCGTCTGAAAGAGGCAACCGGTCGACCCGCGGTCGTCATTGGCTTTGATGGCAACGAGGGCAAAGGATCCGGTCGTTCCATTGCCGGGATCGATCTGGGGGCATCCATCCAGATGCTGGCATCAGAAGGGTTGTTGACCAAGGGCGGTGGGCATAAAATGGCGGCTGGGCTGACTGTCAGCCGTGAGAGCTTACTCCCCGCGATGAAACGTCTCTCAGAAATGCTAGCCCGCCAAGGTGCCGGTCATGCGGGGCCTGCTGATCTACGCCTCGATTCCCTGTTGATGCCTAGTGCAGCCACACCTGAATTGATCACGATGATCGACTCCGCCGGACCATTTGGCGCAGGCGCCCCTGCCCCGCGTTTTGCCTTTGCAAATCAGCGCATACATTTTGCCAAACGTGTTGGCGAGTCGCACTTGAAGCTGAGTTTTGGGGAGGCAAATGGCCCACGTGTTGATGCGATCGCATTCGGCGCCTTTGACACCACGATTGGATCAACGCTGATGGATCACGGTGGTCAGCTGTTTCATTTGTCGGGCCGCCTGGAGCTGAATGATTGGGGCGGGCGCAGCAAAGCCCAACTGCGATTGGAAGACGCGGCAATCGCCTAAGATCTGGCCCGGAAATATTTTGAGGGTAGCCTAGAAATTTTCCATTTTATCTCTTGTGCGTTCCGCTCTCTAACGCTAAATACCCGCTCACCGAACGGTGCTCCCTTCGTCTATCGGTTAGGACGCCAGGTTTTCAACCTGGAAAGAGGGGTTCGATTCCCCTAGGGAGTACCACCCGGCTTCCCCACAGATTTTGACTTCCTCAGTTCAGCCGACCAACAAACACGTCCGCAAATGAAGCATCCTCATCTTGTTCTGCGGCGTGACGTGTCATCATCTTTTTGAGAGCAGCGTCGAACTGGGCAACGTCTTGTTTGTCTTCTTTTAGCAACCAAAAACTCCGCATCAGCCGAACCGCAGTCCAGATAAAAATTGCAGCAAACATAAATAGCATAAAAATTGAAAGCTCGTATGTCATTGGGTTACCTCTGGAACTTGTTAATAATACTTGAATAGCGGGTACAGATTTTCACGGCAGTGAGCCGCCAATCGTTACTGTTTTAAAATTTGGGATCGGCTAAACGGCAACGGATGAGAGTTTCGGGGCTAGTTTGGCAGTCCCGAAATCAAATTCACGTCATAGATGATATTTTCACCAACAGACCCGGTCGCAGCAACACAGCAAACCATGGTGATCAAAGAGGCCGTTAAGAGGCCAATGGCCAGTTCTGCGTGGTATAAGCCAAAGATGCCTTTGCAGGTATCCAACCCGGAATTTGTTGTAAGTTTCATTCTGTTTTCCAATCGTTACTCTGATACGCGTTAACTAAATTCAACTTGCAGCACAGGGCGGGTTGGTCGAACCTGTCTTTTCGTACAAGTCACGGCTACGGCAAATATTTGCAATTGAAATCAATTAGTTGATAAATTGTGCCGCAATTTGAACATAGTTTTACCCATTCGTGACCACAATTTTGTTGCCCGGATAAGATCAATAAGGGTTTCAAATCAAATTTGGGTAAAAATTTTCAAATACAGCATCGACCGGTCAAAAGGAATCCTCTTCATCTCGACCATCAATAAATACCTATCGAACAGAATGGGCCGACTACTGGCAAGCCTAATCGAAACTGAAAGAGGGATTTGGTAGCGGAGGAGGGACTTGAACCCCCGACACGCGGATTATGATTCCGCTGCTCTAACCACCTGAGCTACTCCGCCAAACCGAGTGTGGATTTATGGGAGGGTAAGGGAGGCGTCAAGGGGGAAAGTGGTGGGTGAACCCGATCTTGTTATCTCCGGCAACCCCATACGAGATTTCAATGCGAGTGTTTCAAGTTTCTATCACGAGAGACCTGTTATTGGTCGGCGCTGCAATAGAAAGAGTTGATCGTTCTGAATTGCCCATTCAATGTCATGGGGTGTCTTTCCAAAAACTTCGTCGCAAAGAAAAACCAGTTCTCGAAGAGCGTTCAGCTTCGTTGCATCAAGGCAAAGCGTTTCCACCAAGTCAGATGAGACTGGGACTTGTTGTACATTGCCAGCTCCATCCGGCTTAATCGCGATATCTTTGACGCCGGTGCGTTGTTCCAAGACGTTGCCATCGAGGCTGACACGAAACCTGTCTGGGATAACCAGCCCCTGAACAATCGCTTCGCCCAACCCCCAACTCGCCTCTATCAATAGTTCAGCATCCCCGGTCATTGGGTTTCGGCTAAACAACACGCCTGAAACATCTGCCAGAATTTGTTTCTGGATGACCACCCCGATTTGCACGTCCATGGCGGTACCCATCCGAGTGCGATAGGCGATGGCCGATTCTGATCGGCCGGACTCCCATACAGATCTGACTGCATGCAGTACAGAGCGCGTATCAACGACATTCAATATTGTCGTGTGTTGGCCGGCGAAACTTGCTGCTGCGCCATCTTCACCAATCGCGGATGAACGTACTGCGAACGGACCCGCAATCGAAGCGCACTCATCGCTCAATTGCGTTATCGCGATCTTGTCTCCTTCGATAATGGAATCCACGAATTCATAAGACAATGCAATACCATCGGGGACTGGCAAATCTGAGGCCAAGGCCTTTGCAAGTTGTGCGGCTTTGCCTCCAAATCTAAGAGCATCTCCGGCATTGCGCAAAGGCAGCAAACTCATTGGAGCAACCGAACTTCACCTGTTGCACCATCAACCGTAACCCTCGTTCCATCTGGGATCAGGTCCGTGGCATTTCGCGTTCCTACTACTCCCGGGATCCCAAACTCTCGACTGACAATTGCTGCATGGGACAATAGTCCGCCAGAGTTAGTGACAATTGCACCCAACATTGGAATAACGATGTTAAAGGCTTCTGTGGTCGTTGGGGTGACAAGGACATCACCCTTCTCAATTAGACCAAAGTCATCAGGCCCAGCTATGACACGAGCGGTTCCTGTATATGAACCTGGGCTTGCACCAGTTCCCCGAATTACTTTCTCCTCGCTCTTTGCTTCGCTTTCCTGAAACAGGGCATTTACAGCAGCACCGATGGCTTTCATCATTCGTTCTGTTGCTGGAGGCAATCCGTCTAGCGGTGGTGGTGGAGATGGAGGATCACCTAAAAATGGGGGTGCGTCGGATACCTTGTTGTTTGCTCTGAATAACGCGCGTGTCGCCAACTCTTCTCCCGTTGGTCCTTGGCCAGTCGTAATAAGTTGAGTGAGTTCCTCAAAGTCTGCCTCAACCAGATGCTCCGCTTTTTCGATAAGGCCCTTGGCAACCAGTCGTTCGCCTGCAGAGATTAACGCGCGTCTATAGATTCCAGCGGCCCAAACATCGCTATACAATCCACGTTCGTCACGCATTTTTGACATATGGCGTGTCTCCGCCAAAAGTTGGTCAAATGTATCATGATGTTCTGTCGGAATTTTGCTGCGCAATTGCGATACTTCTTCATCAGAAGATTGGCTTGCCGCCGGCGGTCCTTGTTCGACTGCATTACGGATGCCGTTGATCAAAACATCCGGCGCTTCGATCACTCTGCGCTCTCCGGTATCGAGGCTGTCGAGCAACCTGTTGGCTACGATGTCGAGATACGCCTGCATTGCCTCGCCAACAGCACCAGAACGATCACAAAGTTTGGCCAACTTGACTGCACTGACCAGAGAAGACGTCAATATCTCGGATGCATTCTTGTCGTCGCGAATGGCGGTTACCAGACTATCCAACTCTGAAAATGAACCAGCGGACTCGGGAGCTTCACCCCTTGTGAGGGCGAGATAATCTCCAACGGGATGATCGGTCCATGATGAAACATGGGCAATGAAATCGCCAACTGGAACCAGAGCAGCCCCATTGAACTGGTGATGCTGCTTGATCATCCGGCCCAGATGATCACGACAGGTTTGAATGTAAGCCTGCAACTCCTCATCAGACAGAGCGTCGGGTTCGACAGATTGCAATTCTTTGTGAGCCTTAATCGCTGCCGGTTTGACTTCATTGTCCCAACGCGCCAAGTCATCTCGCCAAAGTTTGCCTTCAAAAGCTCTTTGCGCTGCTTCAAACCGGGCAGGAATTTCGTCATCTGCTGCTGGCTTTACGGTAGAATATCCAAAACCATGAATGAACTTGTACTCCACAGCATCCATCAGAAAACCATATCGTCTAGCAGTCTCAACAAAGCCCTTTGCGATATTGGGAACAAATATTTCAATATGCGCACGAGACCATGGCTTTGGCATATGGACGTTGTCGGTTGTCCAACTGCCAGGTCCAGGTGCTTCAAATTTCAATGATGTCGCTGATAACGTATTGTCCATTGTGAGCCCCCCGGGTTCGTCAAAAACCTGTTTACTATTTTTTGAAGACACCAAGCAGGTTAGCACGCGCTAACCATCTGTCAATTTTCTATGTTTTTGCCGGTCAACAATACGACAAAGGAAAGATCATAAATGAAATCCAAAGATCTAATGAAGAATTCGAGCGGGCAGCCGGGTACTTGCAAATGCGGATAACACAATCATAAGAGTAAAAAGCTTGATCATGACAAGGTGGCGCCAAATACTTACCGTAGCATCATCACCCAGAACTACGCCCATGACCAATATGCTGGTGATACTGCCCATGTAACGCATTGTTGAACTTGCCCCAGCAGCCATCCCGGCTTGCTCTGGTGCGATAACAGACATTGAGGCCGACTGAGCCGGAGCGCCACAAAGCCCCATTCCCAAACCAAATATCAGAAGAGGCAACAATGCGTCATGTGGGGCGTTGAATTCGCTAAGTCGCCACATAAGCAAGATTCCGATCAGCAATGGTGAAACACCGATCAAAGCAGCGCTTCGGGCGCCAAGACGATCGGTTAACTGACCACCGATTGGTGAAGCAACGACCATTCCGACCATCATTACAAACAGCATATAACCAACATCGCGTGGGGAAGATGGACGAAAAGTTGTGAAATACTGTGGAAGCTCAAAAAGCAATCCGTACATTGCGAAGTTTTGTAACGCAATGATCGCTGTTCCTGCTGCGAATGCAGGATAAGCAAACAAGCTTGGGTCCAACATCGGTTGTCTTGCTCTTCTTTCCCACCAAACAAAACCGAACCCCACCAATGCTGAGATTACAAAGGTTGCAACTCGCATCCCACCAGCCAACTCACTGGAAATTATCAACAATGTCAAAGATATCGCCAGAAAGAAAAACCCTACAAAGTCAAGAGAGCGAATATTGTTCAGCCTGTTCTCTCTTACTATCTCCTTGGCGACAGGAATTGGATATTTGTAAAGCAGGAATGATGCCAAGACGAGAAACGGAATATTGGCCAGAAAAATTGCCCGCCATCCGAACAAGTTAACGATTTCACCTCCTAATGCTGGTCCTCCTGCCGCCGCAATCCCCATTGTTGCACCGAATAAACCAAATATTTTACCTCGCTTTTGTGCTGGGGAATGCAATCGGAGCAACGCGAGTGTTGCGGGAATAACAATCGCACCTGCCATAGCCATAACGCATCGCGACAGAACCAATTGCGACATTCCTTGCGCGACAAAACCAACTAACGCACCAATCGTGTATATGGATATTCCAATTTTCAAAAAGCGGGGGTGGCCTACGATATCACTGATCTTGCCTGCTGGGCTCTGACAAATCACGCTGACGACCAAGTACCCGGTCACAAGTAAGCTGGTAATAAAAACGAGATCAACCGAGATACTCTTTCCGATGGACGGCAATGCTACTGCAATCAGCGTTGAGCCCAAAGGCGCTTGCGCTGAGGCGAGCAGCAACGCGGTGATTGTCATGATAGACAGTGTTTTTGGATTGTCGTCGCTGATGGCAATTAGCCTTTAGAATAATCGGATCTCTATCCAAGCAAATACTATATCAAGCCGTGAATTTGACCAGACAAAAGCCCAATTCACCTCTCAACTGGGAATTTGTCGTATAGCGATAGCGGAAATGTTTTGGAGCACGGCATTCGCCATCTGAGCTACTCCGCCCAATGCGAGTGTGGATTCATGGGACGGGCGCGTAGGCGTCAAGGAGCGGGAGAAAATACAATTTGGGGGGCCCGCGTGAAAGCAATCTATTTGCCTTTGTGATCCGCTGACCTCCTTGTTGCTTGACAGTTCATTCACGAAATCATATAAGAGAACAATTATTCTCTTATGGAGCAATGGCAAATGCCACGGACACGTACATTTGAGCCTGATGAAGCACTGGATGCGGCAATGAACGTATTCTGGCAAAAAGGTTTTGCCGAGACGAGCTATGATGATCTCGTCGCCCGGACCGGCGTCAGCCGTAAGGGTTTGTATACGGTGTTTGGCGATAAGGAAGCGTTGTTTCTTGCAGCGCTCAAACATTATTGCAAAACCCGTATCCCAATGATGTTCGGAACACTCCAAAAAGACGAGGTCTCACTCGGCGATATACACAAAATGATGCTTTGGCTTTCAGACCTCGCAGCAAGCGGCCAGTTGGTGCAGGGATGCTTTATGGCGAATACCGCCGCCGACGAAATGATCCGAAACAGTAAGATCCGCGATGCCTATAACAGCTATCTCAACTTCATGATCGAGTTGTTGAAAGGAGGTTTCCTAAAAGCTGGGTTGGATGAAGTAGATTCTCACAAGCTCGGAATCTACTATCTGGGTGTCTTGCAGTCATTGCAATTGATGGCCCATGCCCAAACGGACAGCGCAATCATTAAACAATTCACGGAAACCGCCCTGAAAGAAATCACATCGCGCATGAAGTGATTTTTTTTGATTGATTGGAGAACAATCGTTCTCATTCTGGAGATAACAATGACAAAACAAATCACAACACAAAAATACTCACCCTATAAGGAGAATGATCGTTCTTATATTGGGCGACGGAGTATTACCTCGGCAATCGACCGGTTCGCAGTGCGATGGGTCGACGTTGTTTTAAGATTTCGATGGGCAACAGTCTTGTTCTCGTTGGTTGTGGTCGCGGTGTTTGCAGCTGGATTGACAAAGTTGGATGTCTCAACCAACTATCGCGTCTTCTTTAGCGATCAGAACCCGGACCTTAATGCGCTAGAAGATTTTGAGGCCACATTTACCCGGGCGGACAATATCCTATTTGTTCTTAAGCCAAAGGATGGCAATGTTGCGGATCCTACGATTCTGCTGGCTGTCGAAGAGCTGACCGACCGGGCTTGGGGAATTCCCTACAACACCCGCGTCGATTCAATCAGCAATTTCCAACACACAGTTGGATTGGACGATGACTTGATCGTTGAAGATCTGGTCTCTGGCGCCGCATCTATGTCGCAGCAGGACGCAGAGCAATCAGTTCAAATCGCGCTTGAGGAACCACTACTTTCTGGTCGACTGATAGCCACGGACGCGGGAGCGACCGGCGTCAATGTCACTCTCACTTTTCCCGACATCGGTCTAACAGAAGTTCCGGAGTCCATGACCTTTGCTCGCGAATTGGCTGCAGAATTCGAACTTCAGTATCCGTCGATTGAAATTGCAGTAACCGGTGTAACAGCCCTAAACGATGCCTTCGCCGAGGCTACGGTCAATGATGCGATGACATTGTTTGGACCGATGTTTCTGGTGCTCGTACTGATCTCTTGGCTTATCGTTCGCACTTATCTCGGGACACTAGGAACCGTTTTCGTCATTATTAATTCGACTGTGGCTGCAATGGGGTTTGCTGGTTGGATCGGGATCACCATGTCACCATTTTCCGGCAGCGCCCCGGTAGTCATCATGACATTGGCGATTGCAGATTCAATCCACATCTTGCTGACTGTGGTACAGCGTATGCGGCAGGGAGATGACAGGCATTCCGCCATTCGCGAAGCTGTGCGGGTCAATTTTTTGGCAGTCACGATTACCAGCGTGACGACCATAATCGGCTTCCTAGCGCTGAATTTCTCTGATGCGCCTCCGTTCAATGCGCTTGGCAATATCGCTGCGGTAGGCATCGCTGCTGCTTGGTTCCTATCCTTGACCTTTTTCCCAGCGTTTCTGTCGTTGGTACCCCTAAATGTCCGCGCTCGAGAAATTGGTGGTTCGGGGCCGATGCAGAAATTGATCAATAAGGTCGGGGAATGGGTTATCGCCAATGTCCGGCGGGCGCTCGTGGTTTCCGTGCTCACCATCGGTGTGTTGGCTGCATTCATTCCAACGATCGATCTCAATGATCAGTGGATCGACTATTTTGACCATCGCGTTGAATTTCGGAACGACGCTGATTTCGCAATGGAGCACCTGACCGGTCTCTACACTCTGGAATATGCTGTTCCGGCGAGTGAGGTTGGTGCGATCAGTGACCCGAAGTACCTCCAAAATCTGGAGGCCTTTGCAACGTGGTTGCGGAGCCAACCAGAGGTCGCGCATGTCTACGCCTATTCCGACATCATCAAACGCCTCAATCGCAATATGCACGATGAAGAGGCCGACCACTTTGCTATCCCCGAGTCTCGCGAACTCGCCGCGCAATATCTGCTGCTGTATGAGCTGTCGCTGCCATTTGGTTTGGACACCAATGATCGTATCGACATCGACAAATCAGCAACGCGCGTCACGGTCACGCTATCGAAAATCTCCACGCGTGAAACCCGTGAGTTCCTGACCAAGGTTGAAGAATGGTGGGACAACCGGTCACCGGATACTCAGGAATATGCCACCGGGGCGACCTATCTGTTCTCCTTCATCTCTGAGCGCAATATCTCAGACATGATTGGCGGCAATATCGTGGCCGTTGGTCTGATCGCGCTGGTGATGATGGGCGCCCTGCGGTCTGTCGGATTGGGAATGCTCAGCCTTGTACCCAACCTTGCGCCTTTGGCAATGACATTTGGCATCTGGGCGATTCTTGTCGGCCAAGTCGGAACCGCCGCCGCAACCGTTTCGGCGACTTCTCTGGGCATCATCGTAGACAACACGGTCCACCTCTTGACCAAATACCGGCGCGCCCGGTTGGAAAAAGAGCTGAACCCAACAGATGCGGTCCGCTATGCGCTGAATACGGTCGGTGCAGCGGTCGCTGCAAATGCGATGATCTTGTCCCTGGGCTTTGCCGTCTTGGCGCTGTCCTCGTTCAAGATCACCGCTGAAATGGGCGTACTGACAGCGCTGGCAATCCTTGTTGCGCTGGTCGTGGATTTCATCCTGCTGCCCGCCCTTCTTCTAATTCGTACCAACCCTAAACACATGAAAGGAAAGACTGATGTTCAATCTTATCAAATCCAGAGCGCTTAAATTTGCAACCGCAATTGCCGTCATGGCGGCTGTGCTGCCGATAGTTCCGGTCAACGCACAAGATGCTGCGGCGAGGGGCTACGAGGTCGCTGCCCAGGCAGACCGGTCAGATCGTGGGTTTCGCGACAGTCGGGTAACGTTGCAAATGGTTTTGCGGAACGCGAGCGGTCAATCGGCAACTCGAACTTTGGAAATTACCACGCTGGAGCTGCCGGATGAAAACGTCGGTGACAAAAGCCTGATCCTGTTTTCCTCGCCGAGGGATATCGACGGAACCGCGTTGCTGTCGCATGCCCAGATTTTGCAACCCGACAATCAGTGGCTTTATCTGCCTGCCCTTAAACGGACAAAGAGGATTTCATCGGCCAACAAGTCCGGTCCATTCGTCGGCTCCGAATTCGCGTTTGAAGACATCACCGGTCAGGAGCTTAACAAGTATGAATATACCTGGCTGGGAGCAGAGAAATGTGGCTCCTTCACTTGCGATGTTGTGGAACGGCGCCCACGCTATGCGAGTTCCGGCTACGCCCGGCAAGTTGGATGGGTGGATCAGACCCATCATCAGCCGCGCAAACTGGAATACTACGATCGTCGTGGCGCACTTTTGAAAACGCAGACCTTCGAGAACTACAAACTGTACAACGGTAAGTTCTGGCGCCCGCTGGTCCAGAAGATGGTCAATCATCAAACTGGAAAAAGCACCGAACTTCGCTTTGGAGAGTTTCAGTTCGGTATCGGCCTGCGGGATCGCGACTTTATAAAGTCCGCGCTCGACCGCCTGAGTTAGGAACAAGAAAATGACTGACTTTAGTTTGACAAAACCAAGAATTCGGCGCTTTGGCGCCGGAGCCTTGCTCTGCTTAGTGGCAACTTCTTCGGCAGCGGCAGGTGAGTTGGATTTCGGCGGAGAGATATCTGTCGAAGCGCGATATTTCGCAGAGTCGCCCGCATATCCTAGTCAACTGGACGATTGGCAGTATTCTTTTGCGCTGACCCCGGAAATAAAGTGGCGCAGTGATGACGGGCAGCATCAGCTGAACTTTATCGGTTTCTTGCGCGAAGACAGCGAAGTTGACGAAAGGAGCCATGCTGATATACGAGAGGCGTTCTATCGATACTCCAACGGCGACTGGGACATACTTGCCGGGGTAAATCGTGTTTTCTGGGGCGTTACCGAATCCCGCCATCTGGTGAATGTGATCAACCAAATCGACAGTGTCGAAGATGTCGATGAAGAGGATTATCTCGGCCAACAAATGCTGCAAATTGGGCGGGAAACCAACATAGGCCGGTTTGATCTGTTCCTGATGCCCGGATTCCGCGAGCGCAACCTTTCTGGGGAGAAAGGCCGATTGCGGCCCGCCATTCCCGTGGATGAGAATGCAGCGACATTTGAGAGTAGCGAAGGCCAGGACCACATTGATGTTGCTTTGCGTTATTCACACTACATCGATGATGTGGATATCGGCCTGCATGTGTTTCATGGGACAAGCCGTGAACCTACGCTGACGATGAATGGTGGTGGGGACGCACTGATCCCACACTATCCGATGATCACCCAGGCCGGAATTGACCTTCAATACACCAAAGATGCATGGCTCTGGAAACTCGAAGCGTTAGTGCGCCAAGGCCAAGGCAGCACCTTTGGGGCGGCCGTAGCCGGGTTTGAATACACACGCTATCAGATAGGTGGCGGTAGTATGGATCTTGGCCTAATCACTGAACTTACGCATGATGGGCGTGATGACACGGTGTTCCCAGCGATCTATAACAACGATGTATTTCTCGGAGCTCGATTGGCGTTCAATGACACTGCTGACACCTCAATTCTTGCGGGATTGTTGAGCGATTTTGAAACCGGGCCGACCGCATTGCGAATTGAGGCTGAACGGCGATTGGGAGAAAACTGGTCAATCGAAGCAGTGGGCCAAATCTTTTTTCAGGATGACCCAACTGATCCAGCTCAGCGATTTGAGAATGACAGCCATCTATCGCTCCAACTGTCACGTCACTTTTGAGTGAATGGATTTTGGCGGGCTTTCCAATGACCGGGGATGGCAACCTTGGTCAGTCACCTGTCCGCCTTTCAACATCCATCCGTTTTCCGGTAGTCATTGCAATAAAAATAACACCATTCTTTAGTCAGCTACTTCTAGAGACTCGGATATGTTCAATCCCTTCATCCCCACGGAGCTATTGAGAAGATCCACTTAAGCGTTAAGCTGCATTTTCAGACAAACTGTGATCAAAGAGCCCACTTTGATCGGAAAGCCAACTGGCGATACGCTTGGCGGCCGTGAACGCTGCCCACGCAACTGTCATTACCAACTTTTCATCTCCCGAATGGTATCTCATGAAATTGGTGATCACATCATCGCTCATCTGTGAAGGTGACAGGGCAGTGAGCAGAGCCAAACTTGATGCTGCAGCATCAGCCTCGTTCAAGCCCTTAACCTTTGGCTCCAGCCAAGCACGGCTTAGCCCCATTGGTTCACCTCGCCATTGAGAAACTTCGTTCTCAACGCGTTCACGTACTTCCAGCGAGATATAATCCTTCGCGGCTCCATCTATGGCATTTGCCATACGTGACACTGCAGCCGCAATGAACTGATTAGGTTCGGCCCATTTCAGGTCTTCTGGTAGTGGTGCGTTTGGCAGAAAATCAAGTGACCGACCGGGTCTGAGACGCCGCGTTACAGATTCTCGCAGCTCCAATCCTGTCAGGCGATACAATGCCGACTTGACCGCATTTGACGAGAACGGCGACTTAAGAGGTGTGCCCGCGAAAAATACTTTCACGTAACGATTGAAGTAATTGAACATAAAAGCTGTACCAATGACCTCTGGCGCGTTCTGTTTATTAAAGGGGGGATTGCGAAGAACATCGCTGTTTGCATCGTAGCTATTCAACGCCCAAATATGAAGATCCCGCGTTACTGTATCATTTATTTCACTATGCTGATGATAACGAAGCTGCTCGGCAAGCTCTCCTTGCTCTGATCCATAAACAACACTGTTGAGCAAATCTTCACAGTAAGTACACTCGTTTACCTGTGAAATTGTTACGCCAAGAGCTTCTTTGTCCTCACGAGTCAAAAACTGATCTGTAAGCATTATCTCGCGCTCTGCCATCCACACGCCTGCAAGAACTGGAGGGCAAACAGCATGTGTCGTTAGCGGCCCATTGATGAAGAACTCTTCAATGACTTGTTTATAGACTTCTGCAGTGAGTCCAGTTGCCTTGTGGTATGGAGTTGGCGTCACATATCGACCAGTCATATTAGATAAAGTGTCGAAGAATCTTGGTTTGATTATTTGAGGTAGCATTTCTTGTTTCTCCTTTGGATTGGTGAGCATTGAACGCAGGTGACGCGGGCATCCTGCAGACCCCTGCACGGGAGTCCGGTGTGTTGGAGCCGGGATTTTGAAGTTAGTAATTTTCGTTTGAGATGCGTCAGGACTGAGAAAGCTCAAACTCTTCCTCAGACATATTCTCTGGAATGCCTTCAAACAGAGGAGAAGAGAGATATCTCTCGCCGGTGTCGGGTAATATAACGAGCATTACCGTTCCTGCTGGCGCGTTTTTGGCAACCTCGAGAGCCCCTGCAAGCGCTGCACCGCTAGATATCCCAACGAATATACCCTCTTTTCTGGCCAGCAACTTGGTGACCTCGATGGCATCCGAACCGGTTACCGGAACAACCCGATCAAAGTATTTGCCATCCACTGCCTCCTGCAAGACGAGCGGGACAAAATCAGGTGTCACGCCTTGGATTGGGTGTGGTTCAAAGGCTTCATGGCTTTTGGCTGGTGAACCATCGTCATTTCGGGGCGTTGGACGATCAGATGCGATCACCGGGGCGTTGGCGGGTTCGGTTAACATGATTTGAACATCAGATCTCACTTGCCTTAGAACCCTGCCAATGCCTGTGATGGTTCCACCGGTCCCATACCCAGCAAACAGGTAGTCCAGTTGCTTTCCTTCGAAGCTTGCAATAATCTCTTGAGCGGTCGTTTCAGCATGAATATCTGCATTTGCATCGGTCTCAAATTGACGGGCAAGAAACCAACCGTTCTTTTCAGCAAGTTCCTTGGCTTTGTTGTACATTCCGAAGCCTTTTTCTTCCTTAGGGGTCAGCACTACTTTTGCACCAAAAAAACGCATCAACTTCCGTCGCTCAATCGAAAATCCATCATGCATGGTTGCCACGAACGGATACCCCTTTGCAGCACAAACCATGGCCAATCCGATGCCGGTATTTCCCGAAGTCGCTTCAATAACGGTCTGACCGGGTTTTAGGCGGCCTTCGCGCTCAGCACGCTCAATGACGCTAACCGCCAAGCGATCTTTGATCGATCCGCCAGGATTGAATGCCTCAGATTTGACGAAGATTTCGACGTGATCAGGACCAATGTTGTTCAAACGAATGATCGGCGTATTTCCGATTGTATCCAGAACAGAATTGGCGATTTGATTTTCAACACTTGAGTTTAACATTGTTTTTTTCTCCATAAGAATTCTCATTGTGGACGTGCGTCTTGTCCCCCGCCAGTTTCCTGGCGAGGGAAGTCAATGGATCTTCACCGAACAGTTTCATACCCGGCGTCGAACCAGGCCTGGGTGCCACCTTTGATCCAGTTCACATTCGCAAAACCTTGCTTGGCAAAGGCCTCTGCCGTGCGATGGGCCATTGGGCCCGCCTGACAAGTGGTGATGATATGCAGAGTGTGATCGGCAAAGAC
>NZ_JBXVVI010000019.1:0-58303 GCF_057219155.1 Roseovarius sp. YIN77 | reverse complement strand
TCAATACGTGGCTCAGACAATACAACCAGATCAGACCACATCATGCTCTGAACATGCGCCCACCAGTCCCAGAAACCCTTTTAGACAAACCGCAAATCACTGGTACTGAAACAAGGGGCTAGACAAGATATCTTCGTCAAAGGTCACAACTTTTCTCAGTTCTGGCAGCATGGCGTGGTCCTATCCCAGGTTAGTGTTTTGAGTGGTGCAGTCCGGCAACTTGATGAACCAGCCCTGAGGCCTCATCACCTTGGTAGATGCCAAAGCTGCCATGTTTGTATTCATCGCGGTATCGGCTCAGCATGCTGCGTTCCGCCGCATTGCGAATGTCATCAAGGGGCAAATTTGAAAGCGTGAAATACTTCATGTTTTCAGGGGCTTCACCGAAAACCGTGCCGTGGTAGTAAATCCCGTGCTTCCCGGTCTCGCTGTCGCGGTAGATGGCATAAAGATGGTCAAGCCGCGGCGAAAGCCCCTTACTTCTGAGTATGTCAGTCAATTGATCAAGGCTGCTGTCGCTATCGGCGGAATGCGGTACGCAATACCCGCCTTCTGCACGCTCTTGCAGGAGGATTTTCTGATCTCTCTCCATGACGGCACCAATCGTCACTTTTCCCCCGGCAACGGCGGCATTGACCAAAGGCTCCTCTAGACCGATTGAGAAGTATGAGCCCTGGTAATACCCCAAAGGCTGGCTGTCTTTCTTGCTGTGTTCTCTGACCTTTCCAATCAGGATCAGATGATCACCAGCATCGACAAGTTTGTGACGTTCACAGACAAAACTGCCTAAAGAGCCGTCCAGTACGGGCATGTCGGCAAATGCTGGGTGCCAGTCCGCCTGTTCAAATTTGTCGGGCGCGCGTGATGCAAATAGGCCAGAGACGGCCTTTTGGTCTTCGCTCAGGATATTGACCGCGAAATGATCAGCCTGGGCAAATGTATCGCAGCTATATGCCGATTTGGCGATGCATACCAACAACAGCGGTGGATCCAGCGATACCGAGGTAAATGAATTGGCCGTGAAGCCCCGCGGCGTGCCGTCCTTTTGTCGGGTTGTCACCACGGTCACACCGGTGGCAAATGTTCCGAAGGCGTCCCGCAAGGATCGTTTTTCCGCGTCGCTTATTGGTGCCCGCGTGGCGTCCTCAAGACAGGTTTTCGTGTGTTCCCCGAGGCGCGGGGGGGAGTTAAACTCCGTGACCGGGTGCCCACCAAATCTCAACGGGTTTGCGGCGACGGTCCAAGGGGCGTGGGTGGGATCGGGATGAGGCACCTTTGCCAACATATTCCGGGCGGCCACGTGTGGGTCGTGAAAGATATCTTCAATCGTGTTCAAGGGGCCAAACGGCACTTTGCCACCCAAGGTTTCTGTCAGCTGTGCCTTGGTCTGGGATGCTGTCCATTCCCCGACCATGCGGTTCACATCTTCTGCATTTCCGGAACGGGCCAAACGGGTCGCGTAACGCGGGTCTGTGCCAAGTTCCGAAGCACCCATGGCAGCGGTCAATACCTGCCAGAACACATCATCTACGATGCCCAGAGCCACCGATCCGTCGAGGGTTGGAAACAAACCGAATGGGGCCAACAGAGGGTGGCCATTGCCCTCGGGCTTGGGAATTTCCCCGGTCATGTCATGCAGATAGACGGCACGTTCGCAAAGCGAAATCATCGCGTCATACATGGCGACGTCCAGAAACTGGCCTTTGCCTGTGGCCTCAGCCTCGCGCAAAGCTGCCATCACTCCAAAGGACATCATCATCCCCGCAAAAACATCCCCAATGCCGGGACCAACTTTGGTCGGGGTGTCCGCGTTTGGGCCAGTTACGGCCATCAATCCGCCCATGGCCTGAGCGACCACATCGTAAGACGGCCATTTCGCGTAGGGGCTATCGCCGGTTCGCGGATCGCCAAATCCACGAATTGCCGCATAAACAAGGGCAGGATTGGCCTCGGTCAGCGATTCATAAGACAGGTCCAATCGTTCCATCACGCCGGGGCGAAAGTTCTCGACAATGACATCCGCGGTGGCGGCCAGTTTGCGAAATGCGTCTTTGCCGGCATCGCATTTTAGATCCAGTTGTACGCTTTTCTTGTTGCGATTGAGGCTCACAAAATAACCGGCCCAGTTGTGGTTGGGATCGTCGTCCCGGTAGGGGCCGTTGTTACGGCTGGTATCGCCACTTTTGCCCTCGATCTTGATGACCTCGGCGCCGTGATCGGCAAGCATCATGGTGCAATATGGGCCGGACAACATGCGGCTCAGGTCCAGTACCCGCAATCCTTTTAGAATCTGGGTGCTCATGTCGCGTTTCCTTGGGTGTGCGTATCCAGAAAGCGGCGCAAAGGTGTGTTCACCGCTGCGGGGTCTTCTGCCAGTGCCATATGCCTAAGACCCGGTAAGATCAGCGCCTCTGCACCGTCGATTTCCGCAGCGATTGCTTGGGTCATCTCTGGGCCGTTGCCAAAATCTTCATCCCCGGTGATGACCAGTGCAGGGCAGGAAATAGCCGGATCTGGGGCAGTTATTTCATCGATCCCATCGGCCAAAACCCGATAGATCGTGTGGTAGACCTCAACCGTGTTTGCGATGACCCATCCCCTCACCAGATCCATCATTTCCGGATTGGCCAGACGGAAAGGTTCAGTGAACCAACGCTCTAATGCGGCCTCGACAGTTGACGCGGGCCCGTGTTCGCAGGACATCTCGACGCGTTTCAATATTGCGGTTTGTGCTTGGGGTGTGCGTTGATGCGGTGAATGAAGGATCGCCAGTGACGTTGTCCTGACAGGCCAATCTTGTGCAAATCTGCGCGCAATCATGCCGCCCAGGGAAAATCCCACAATGGACGCAGCTGAGAATCCCAAATGATCCAGCAATTCTGACAGCTGGCGGGCAAACATCTTTAGGGACGGGGGTTCAGTTGGCGCGGCACTTTGGCCATGCCCAAAGAGATCATAGCTCAAGACGCGAAACTTGTCGCGAATTGCTGGCGTCGTCCACTGCCAGCAAGCACGGTTTAATCCCAGCCCGTGAATCAGAACCACAACGGGGGCTTCTTCCGGGCCGCAAACCTCATAAGCGGTGCCATCAGGCGCAAACGACGACATCTTATCCGGTTACCTCTGCTGAGCGTCGGGTGAAAATTGATCCAAAATCGACCGTCTCAAATGCTGGTGGCAGGGGTAAAAGCTGACCTCCGATTTCCAACACAACGCTGATGATATGTTTTGTGTTCGCCATTTCGTCGCCTCCTTGTGGAAAGGTTAGACGCCGTTTCAGGGCGCTTCGTTACCAAAATTCGACACAATACGGCGAATTTACGCATGTTAAGCAAATTGAACCCGTGAGAATGAGAATCATGGGACGA
Source organism: Roseovarius sp. YIN77 (assembly GCF_057219155.1). NCBI lineage: Bacteria > Pseudomonadati > Pseudomonadota > Alphaproteobacteria > Rhodobacterales > Roseobacteraceae > Roseovarius > Roseovarius sp. YIN77. Next base: position 54,935 of record NZ_JBXVVI010000019.1, on the reverse strand, counting down.
AAAGGAGCGACCAGATGAGCGACATTCAAACCTACAAAATGCTGATCGACGGCGAATGGGTCAGCGCATCGGATGGCGCAACGTTTGACAGCATCAATCCCGCAACCGGTCAGGTTTGGAGCCGGGTCCCAGAGGCGACCGCCGAAGATGTGGATCGTGCTGTCAGGGCCGCATATCGTGCCTTTGATGATGGCCCCTGGGCGTCAATGACGCCGACGGAACGTGGCCGCTGCCTGCGCAGGCTGGCGGATTTGCTGGCGGAAAAATCAGAGGATCTGGGGCGCACCGAATCCATCGACAGCGGCAAGATGTTCAAGGAAACCCGTTGGCAGGCAAAATACATCGCCGAGTATTTCCATTTCTATGCAGGCTGCGCCGATAAGGTCAGCGGTGAAACACTACCCATCGATAAACCGGACATGTTTGTGTTTACGAAACGCGAACCGTTGGGCGTGGTGGCGGCAGTCGTGCCGTGGAATTCGCAATTGTTCCTGGTGGCGGTCAAGATCGGCCCGGCACTGGCGGCTGGCAACACTGTGGTTTTGAAGGCCTCTGAACATGCCTCTGCAGCGATGCTGGAGTTTGGCGCGTTGATTGAAGAGGCAGGGTTTCCGCCAGGTGTGGTTAACATTGTGTCGGGGCATGGTGATCCGTGCGGCAAAGTGTTGACCAGCCATCCTTTGGTCGCGCGAATTTCCTTCACCGGTGGCCCCAACGCAGCGCGACTGGTGCTTGAAAATTCCAAACAGAACTTTGCAGAGGTCTCGTTGGAGCTAGGTGGAAAATCCCCATTCATCGTTTTTGATGACGCCAACATCGAAAGTGCGGTCAACGCTTCGATCGCCGGGATATTCGGGGCAACGGGGCAAAGCTGTGTCGCCGGTTCCCGGCTGTATTTGCACGAAGATATTGCCGACGAGTTTCTGGAACGCATGACAGAATTGGCACGCAATATCGTGATTGGCGATCCTTTGGCGGAAGAAACGCAGATGGGGCCGCTGTGTACGCAAGGCCAACTGGATCACATCAAAAAAGAAGTGGCTTTTGCGCAGGAAGAAGGCGGTAAAGTTCTGGTGGGTGGCAAACAGCCCGACGGGCTGGGCGGATTGTTCTATGAACCCACCATCATCGAATGCCCACGTCAGAATATGCGGATTGTTGATACGGAACTGTTTGGGCCGGTGCTGAGCGCACAGCGGTTCAAAACCGAAGAAGAGGTTCTGAAGCTGGCCAATGACAGCGAGCATGGGCTTGCTGCCGGGATATTCACGCAAAACAGCGCGCGGTCTTTGCGTATGTCGAGCGCGGTGCGGGCTGGCATTGTGTGGGTCAATACCTACCGCATGGTGTCACCTATGGCAGAGTTTGGTGGCAACAAAGGCTCTGGCTATGGGCGCGAAGCCGGGTTCCAAGCGATCTACGACTATACCAGACCAAAAACGGTCTGGATGAACACATCGGATGAACCGATGGCCAATCCATTTGTCATGCGCTGATTTCAGCAAATTACGGAGTACCACCAATGAAGTTCCAACTCGCAGTCAACATGGAGCGTATGGACCCAAGCCTTGATATGAAGGTGGTCCGTGATCACACTCTTGACATGGTAAAGATGGCCGAGCAGGGCGGTTTTGATATCGTCTGGGCGGCTGAGCACCATGCCATGGAAATGACGATTGCCCCGAACCCATTTCAGCTGCTGACCTGGTGGGGGGAGCATACTAGCAAAATCCGATTGGGAACGGCGGTTGCAGTGGCACCTTACTGGTCACCGATACGTCTGGCGGGGGAGGCGGCGATGACCGATTTGTTGACCGATGGCCGCCTTGAATTTGGCATCGGATCGGGCGCTTATCAGCGAGAATTTGACCGCATGCACCCGGGCCTGAAACAGTCTGATGCATGGCGCTACATGCAGGAAATGCTGCCAGCCGTGCGCGCGCTTTGGGCTGGAGATCACGAGTTGAACGGCGAATATTGGTCCTATCCGAAGTCAACATCAGTGCCCAAACCTGTGCAAAAAGAAGTTCCTGTCTGGGTTGCAGCCCGGGCACCGATCACCTTTGACTATGCGGTGAAAAATGGTTGCAATATCCAATCCTGGCCCTTTACCCGCCCGATGAGCGAGGCCGAACTTTACATGGAACGGCTGCAAGAGGCGGTGGATAACAATCCCGGCTGTAAGCGCCCTCATATTGCGATGATGCGCCATACCGCACTTTACGACAAACCCGAAGACGTGGCCGTGCCGCTGGCAGCGGCTCGTGTGCAACTTGGCCAATTCGAAAATTACTACAAAAACCTGGGTGACGTGGAGAACGGCTTTGCCAAAGAAATTCCGCTGGAAAGCTTGGAAAACCGGGCCGAATACGAAGCCAACATGATGACCGAAAATCTGATGTTCGGCACCCCGGACGTGGTCATCGAAAAACTAAAAAAATATCAGGCGATCGGTGTTGATAGCTTCATCTACTACGCCAGCCTGGGATTGGGTCACAAAGAACAGAAACGCTCTCTCGAATTATTCTGTGACAAGGTCATACCTGCCTTTTCTTAAGGTCGGATCAGAAACGCACGTAACAACGGCAGAACAGGAAATTACCATGACAGAAGGTGTCACAACCCGGCGCGATGGACATGTCTTAGAGATCACTTTGGACCGTCCAAAGGTCAATGCAATTGATGTCGCCACATCTCAGGCCCTCGCCGCGGCCTTCAAGGAATTGCATGACGATCCAGAGCTTCGAGTTGCCATCCTCACCTGCGGTGGGGACAAAATCTTTTCAGCAGGTTGGGACCTCAAGGCGCTGAATGCGGGGGAAATGCAGCTTGATAACTGGTGGGAATCTGATGACTACGGTGATGGCGGGTTTACCGGCCTGACCGAAAACTGGTTCCTGAATAAACCCGTAATTGCGGCGATCAATGGGCTTGCCATCGGCGGTGGTTTTGAAATGGCTTTGGCCTGTGATCTGCTGATCGCAGCAGATCACGTAGAATTTGGTCTGCCAGAGATGCCCTTGGGCATCGTGCCAGATGCTGGCGCACTTCAACGTCTACCGCGTCGCATTCCGCACAATATCGCGATGGAGATGTTCTATCTGGGACGCAGGATGCCTGCGGCAGAAGCTGCGCATTACGGGTTGGTCAACAAGGTGGTTCCAAAGGACAAGTTGATGGAGACGGCACGCGAATGGGCAGCGTCGCTGGCATGGTCTGCCCCGTTGGCCATGCAGAGCGTCAAAGAAGTGCAACGCACCATTGAATGCGTTCCCCTGGAACATGCGTTTCACAAAATGCGAAATGATCCGATGCCCGTATACCGTAAAATGCTGAAGTCAGATGATGCGGCAGAGGGTGTCGCCGCGTTTGTCGAAAAGCGGGAACCGAAGTTTAAGGGCAAATAGTATGTTCAGAGATCCCAAAGCCGTGCACCGTGTTGCCAGTATTGGTGGCGGACCGATCGGAGGCGGATGGACCGCGCATTTTCTGGCGCGTGGCTACGACGTCACCGCCTATCTGCACAGCAAAGACGAAATCACTGCCTTTCGCACCATTCTGGATACGGCCTGGATCAGCCTGACGGCGCTGGGCCTGGCCGAAGGCGCCTCTCTGGACCGGCTCACGATTGAAACGGATATCGAAAAGGCAGTGGAAGGTGCCGACTTTATTCAGGAAAGCTCACCCGAAAATCTTGAAATGAAACAAGAGTTGTATCGCAGGCTGGGTGATGTCGTGCCAACGGATGTGGTGATTGGGTCGTCAACCTCTGGCCTGATGATGAGTGACATTCAGGCGAAATGCGCAACTCCTGAACGGACGGTGATCGGTCATCCGTTTAATCCCCCCTATCTTTTACCGCTGGTCGAAATTGTTGGGGGTGACAACACCGCCCCCGAGGCCGTTCAATGGGCCGGAGAATTCTACCGGATCGCGGGCAAAGCACCCTTATTGATGAAGAAGGAAATCCCCGGCTTCGTGGCGACACGTTTGCAAGAGGCGTTATGGCGCGAAGCACTGCACATGGTTGCCAATGGCGAGGCCACGCCTGACGATATTGACATCGCCCTGATGAACGGCCCGGCGCCGCGGATGATGGCCCAAGGGCAATGTATGGCCTTTCACGTGGCCTGTGGCGAAGGTGGCATGGCCACCAATCTGGATCAGTTCGGCCCTGCGTTAAAGTTACCCTGGACACGGCTGGAGGCACCGGAACTGACGCAAGAGTTGCGCGACCGGATGGTTGATGGCTGCAACGAGATCGCGGGAGAAAAACATTTCTCGGACATGGCGGCGCAACGCGACAAAGAGATTGTGGCGCTACTGAACGCGCTCAGAACGTCGCGCGGCGAGGGATGACCCTGTGACCTCTGCCGGCACCTAACCGGCAGAGCGTTCTCGGTTTCGTTGCTTCATCTGCAATGACACCAGAAACTCTGACAATGTGCCAGGCCAGCTTGGGGCCGCTTCATCTTGCGGCCATGCTTCGCGGTATTCAGATGGGCGCCGATCAAAGAATTTTCCAAACGAATAGGCAAAATGCGATAGGGTGTTGAACCCGGAGGCGGTTGCAATTTCTCTTACGCTTAGATCAGTTGAGATCAGCAAAAGTCGTGCGCGTTGTAGACGCAGCAACAGGCCGAACTGAACCACGGTGCAGCCGATCTGTTTCTTGAATGTACGTTCCAGCTGGCGTTGAGAGATCCCGAGTGCCGCTGCAATTTCTGGTACTCTAATCGGGTCTTCGATGTTTCGTTCGATCAGGGCAATTGCTTCGCGGATAACGGGTGGCATCGCAGCCGTCCCATGACCCATTGTTCGCCGCTGCGGAGTCTCTTTTTCGCGGATTGAATGCACCATCATCTGATCAGCGATTTCGCCCGAGAATCCAACACCGTGTAGGTTTTCAATGATATGTAACATCAGATCAATCACAGCCGTGCCACCGGCGCATGTCATGACGCGGTTGTTTACGGTAAAGACCTGCTCCTTGACGTCGATACTGTCAAAGGTCTCCAAAAATCCGTTCATCCAAGACCAGTGAGTTGTGGCCTCTTTTCCTTCCAGCAGACCGGCCCGAGCAACAGGATAGCAACCAAGCTCAATGGAGCAGATCGTTTCCCCTTGTCGGGCGCGGCGGCGGAGCCATGAGATAAGGTTTCTGTTTTGGTAGTGTTCAGCCCCCCAGCTGGCCAGAACGAAGACATAATCCGCCGTCGGGATTTTTTCGATCTCGGTCGCTGCGGTGATGGGGATCCCGCTGCTGGTCACAACAGACGCCCCATCGAACGACACGACCTCCCATGAAAACGATTTTTGCGACGAGAGGTAATTTGCAATTCGCATGGTTTCAATCATGTTGACCAGAGTGCCCAGATTGAATCGGGGGACGACTACGAAAACAGCGTGAGTCTGTCCGCGTGCACCAGAGATTTCCAAATTTAATTCCACGTATTTGAAGCTCCTGAAAACCAATCGAATGGTGCAATATTTCGCCACAAATATCAAAAATGAGGCGAATATACGACAATTATTTTGTCCCTCCGTTGATCACAATGGAAGAAAGAAAAAGGAAACGCGCCTCATGAATTACGATGTTGTTGTGACATGTGCGGTCACGGGAGCCGGGGACACCTCTGGGCGGAGTCCACATGTACCAGTGACCCCGAAAGAAGTAGCCGACGCCGCGATAGAGGCGGCCAAGGCAGGCGCTGCTGTCGCACATATTCATGTTCGCGACCCAGAGACCGGGCAAGGTTCCCGCGACCCCAAACTGTTTAAAGAGGTGGTCGACCGCGTCCGTGACAGCGGCACCGATGTGGTTATCAACCTGACAGCAGGCATGGGTGGTGATTGGATACAGGACGCCGACAATCCAGCGATGCCTGGACCGGGGACTGATATGATCAGTGCAGAAGAGCGGCTGATTCACATCGAAGAATGCCGCCCCGACATCTGTTCGTTGGACTGCGGCACGCTGAACTTTGGTGATGGAGATAACATCTATATCTCAACACCACCCACATTGCGCCACATGGCCGAAAAAGTGCGCGAGTGGGGCGTGAAGCCGGAACTAGAAGTGTTCGAGCTGGGCCATATTCGCTTTGCGCGTCAGATGATCAAAGAGGGCCTGATCGCCGATCCGCCGATGTTTCAAATCTGTCTTGGGATCCCGTGGGGGGCAGACCAAAGCGTCGACACGATGAAAGTTATGAAAGACCACCTGCCGCACGACGCAAGCTGGGCTGGGTTCGGTATTTCACGCATGCAGATGCCTATGGCCGCCGCCGCCGTGGCGATGGGCGGGAATGTCCGTGTCGGTCTTGAAGATAACCTGTTTCTTGATCGTGGCGTTCTGGCCACCAACGGCCAATTGGTGACCCGGGTCATTGAAATTATCGAACGTATGGGCGGGCGGGCCGTCACCCCTCAGGAGGCCCGAAACAAGCTGAAACTGCGAGGCGCGGAGAGCTGATATGTTCGAAGCGAACAGCGATAAAGGCAGTCTGCAGGTCCGGGACGTATCAAAGTATTTTGGCTCGTTCTGTGCCGTTAACGGAATTGACCTTGAAATTCAGCGTGGGGAGTTTTTGACCCTGCTCGGACCATCGGGATCGGGCAAGACAACCCTGTTGATGATGATTGCAGGATTTCTGGACATTACATCCGGTGATATCGCCCTGGATGGTACGTCGATTTCAGGCGTGCCAGCGGAAAAACGCAATTTCGGCATGGTGTTTCAGGGCTACGCCCTGTTTCCGCACATGACAGTGCGAGAAAACATCGGTTATGCACTGAGTGTTCGCAAACGGCCCCTCGACGAGATCCGTGCAAAAGTCGATGAAATGCTTGATCTCGTACAGCTCACCGAATTTGCTGACCGTAAACCCAAACAGCTCTCGGGTGGTCAGCAGCAGCGTGTCGCCTTGGCGCGCGCCCTGTGTTTTGAACCCCCGGTTTTGCTCTTGGACGAACCTTTAGGTGCGCTTGATAAAAAGCTGCGGGTTGAGGTGCAGGACCAGTTGAAAGACATTCACAAGCGTGTTGGCACTACGTTTATCTACGTGACACACGATCAGGAAGAGGCGTTGTCGATGTCGGACCGCATCGTCATTATGCGCGATGGTGCTATTGAGCAGGTTGGCACGCCGGACGAACTTTACGAAAAACCTGCCAATGAATTTGCTGCTGGGTTTCTAGGCAAAAGTAATTTTCTGCGCCGGGCTGACGGTGTTTACGCGCTGCGTCCCGAAAAGATTGATATTGTCGCGGCGGGCACTGGTACGGGTGAACCCCGTCTGACTGGTACAATCCAATCAGTCACCTATTTTGGCTCGATGAAGCGGATAATGTTTTTGTCTGCAGATGGTGAAGAACTTGAAGTGGACATTGATTCCTGGCGAAATCAGGAACCCTTGGAAGAGGGCCACAAGGCCGATCTCTACTGGGAAAAAGGTGCGGCTGTGAAGCTCAACAGCTGACCAGAAAATACGACCAACAGAGCGTCAAACAAATGACGCCGCTCATTAAAAGCCGAAGAACCGGCAACCAACAAGGAGACTGACTATGCAAGATAAGCAGTTCATGCGTGAAACACTGATCGAGGGGGCTCAGGCCTTTAAGGACGGTAAAATGGGCCGCAGGACATTCCTGACGCTTTGTGCGATGACGGGCTTTGCCTCGGCTGCAAGCTTTCCAGGTGGTGCAGAAGCAGCGGCGGATTACATCGTGATGTGGAACTGGGGTGGCCAGTCGGAAGAATGCCATGGCAACGCGATCGGTAAGCCACACGCAGAAGCAGGCGGTCTGCCTTTGCGCTTTGACACGTCCGGTCCTCTGCAAGGCAAAATCCGAGAGATGGTCGACAGTGGCAATGTGACCGCCGATGTGTGCGATGCGGACCTGTTTGATGCAGTGGCGCTTGGGCCGTCAGGTCATTTGGAAGCCATCGATTACAGCGTCGTCAGCAAAGATAAGACATTGCCGAACTACGCGCTGGAGCATGGCGTATCGATCATCTTGTACGGCTATGCCTTTGTCTATGACACCGAGGCGTATGGCGACAATCCGCCAAACAGCTGGGCAGATTTCTTTGATACCGAGAAATTCCCCGGCAAACGTTCGCTTTACAAATGGGCGAACGGCTCACTCGAAGCAGCCTTGATGGCGGACGGCGTTTCCAAGGATGAGTTGTATCCGCTGGATATGGACCGCGCACTAAACAAAATCAAAGGTATGAAGGATGACAGCCTTTACTGGGGCTCTGGTTCCGAGGCGCATTCGATGGTCGTGAATGGTGAGGTCAGCATGGGTATGGTCTGGCAAAACCGCGGCAAGAACATCGAGTTTGACACGGACGGACGTTACAAGTTGGTGATGAACCAGGCACTTGCCATGCCTGGGGCCTATATCGTGCCCAAAGGAAACCCTGCCGGTCGTGAAGAGATCATGAAATTCATTGCGCAGGCGCAAGATCCAGGTGCGCAGTTGGAACTGTTGGATTGTTTGGGAATGACGCCTTCGAACCCTGCGGCATTTGCCCAGATTCCAGAGAGCCAGCAGCCTTATGCGATCACGTCAGCGATGAATATCGATGGTGTGGCCTTCAATGATCCGACTTGGTGGGGTCAAAATGGCGGAGATGCTGTTAACGCCTTCCTCGAAGCGATCAGCTGATCGATTATTGGTCTGCCCGGTAAAATCTTGCTGGGCAGACGCATGAATATTCCAACCGTGGATCCGTGCCATCATGCTTGCGCTCAGACGACATATTCATCCCGGGTGGGCCCTTGTGGCGCCTTTCCTGTTGCTGGTTATGGCCCTGTATCTGGGGCCGATCCTGAATATCCTCTGGCTCAGCGTTACTGATCCCGAGCCCGGCATGGGCAACTATCAAAAGCTTTTCGAAAGCGACTCGTTGTTCCGCATCTTGTGGACGACCATTCGAATTTGCCTGATCACCACAGTTGGGAGCGTGTTTTTGGGGTACTCAATTGCCTATGCGATGGTGCACTGTCATCAAAAGCAAAAGAATTACATGCTGACACTGTTGTTGGTGTCCTTCTGGATATCCATCCTGGTGCGGACCTTCGCGTGGCTGATGCTGCTGGGGCACCGTGGCCTCGTCAACAATGCTTTGGAAGGTATGGGCGTGATTGCAGAGCCTATTGCCTTTATGCGCAATGAGTTGGGCGTGTTGATCGGTATGATCCACTATATGATCCCCTACGCTGTGCTGCCGCTGTTGGTGAACATGCAGTCGCTCGATATGCGGGTCATGGATGCCTCGCGCAATTTGGGCGCTACTGGATCACAAACTTTCTGGCGCGTGTATCTGCCGCTTACGATGCCTGGCGTTGTCGCGTCTGCGCTCCTGATTTTTATCCTCAGTCTTGGGTTTTACGTTACTCCGGCGGTGCTGGGAGGCGGTAAAGTGCTGATGATTGCGGAATACATTTCGGTGCAGTTGCTCGTCACCCTGAAATGGGGAACGGCGGCGATGCTCGCGGGGCTGATGCTGTTTGGTGTATTGGCAATGCTCTATATCATGTCGCGGTTTATGAAGCTCAGCACTGTGTTTGGGGGGAGTTCGTGATGAAGGGCGGATTTTTCTCACGGTTCAACCGCGCGGGTGCATGGGTGTTACTGCTTTTCCTTGTGACACCGGCGCTGATTGCCATCCCTGTGTCGCTGACGCCAAAGCGTTTTCTGTCAATGCCGAAGGGAGAGCTATCCTTACGCCATTTTGAAAAACTGTTTACCAGCCCGGAATGGATGTCGAGCTTTTTCCAAAGTGCTGTGATTGGCATCTCGACCTCGCTTTTGGCGACCGCACTGGGAACGCTTTGCGCGATTGGTCTGTGGCGTGTGTCATCAAAATACAGCGAAGTGGTGCGTGCCTTTCTGCTGCTGCCGCTCATCATCCCGCAGATCATTTCGGCCATGGCATTTTACCGACTGTGGATTCCGATGGGGATCATTGACAGCTATATAGGTCTAATCCTTGCGCATACCATTTTGGCAACCCCAATGGTCTTGATCACAGTGAGTGCGTCATTAGCAAATTTTGATCCCAAACTGGAGCAGGCCTCAAAAAATTTGGGTGCATCCAACTGGACCACGATGCGCCGCGTGATCCTGCCATCGGTGAAGCCAGGCGTTTTTGCCGGGGCGTTGTTTGCCTTCATCCTCAGTTGGGACGAGATTGTCGTGACGCTCTTCATCTCCAAGTTCAGCGTCTACACTCTGCCACGTCGGATGTGGAACGGGATTAGAGAAAACACTGACCCGACTGTCGCCGCCGCGGCGGTGGTCTTGATCATGATTACAATTCTGGCTTTCGCGATCTCGGCCTATTTGTCGCGTCGTAGTGCAGCCCAAGGAAACACCTGAAATAGAAACGCTTTAGCGGAGGCTGACGAAATGAATATGACCATTTCGCATGAAGATGAGCTTCTTCAAAATACGGTACGTAGTTTTATCGCCGAAGAGGTGATACCACACGAAGAAATCACCGATCGGCTGGGTGAAGTACCCGAAGAGATTGGTCGCGATATTGAAGCCAAATCAAAAGAACTTGGCCTTTTCGCCTGCAACCTTCCTGAAAGTGTTGGTGGAGGCGGGTTGAACTATACTCAGTCGTCATTGGTTGAGCGCGAGTTTGGCCGCACCAGCCACGCCTTGCACTCTTGGATCGCCCGACCGACAGAATTGTTGATGGCCTGCGAGGGCGATCAGATTGCGACATATCGGGACCCATGTGTAACCGGTGAAAAGCGTGAACTCTTTGCCCTTACAGAACCAGAGGCTGGGTCCGATGCCATGGGGATGAAAACCAATGCGCGGCGCGATGGGGACGATTGGATATTGAATGGCTCCAAGCACTTCATCTCGGCCCCGACTATGGCGGATTTTGCCATTGTATTTGCGGTGACAGGCATGGATGAAACCCCACGCGGCAATCGCAAACGGATCACAGCCTTTCTGGTCGATCGTGATCTTCCGGGCGTAGTATTCCGCGAGGGCAACAAATGTGTGTCGAACCGTGGTTACAAAACCTATGAGCTGATTTTTGACGATGTGCGCCTTGGGCCCGGTCAGGTCCTGGGTGAAGAGGGCAAGGGATTTGATCTGGCTGGTCAATGGCTGGGCATGGGTCGCATCTGGGTTGGGGCCACCTGCTGTGGCAAAGCAGAGAGGATTATCGAACTGGCCACGGATTGGGCGGCGAACCGCAAGCAATTTGGCAAACCGATCGGCAGCTTTCAGGCAACAGGTTTTAGGCTCGCCGATATGACGATCGGATTGCGCACGGCAGATTTGCTGGTGGCAGATGCTGTGCGCCGCGCTGACGCGGGTGCCATGGAAGATCGGGATGCGGCGATGGTCAAAGTCTACTGCTCTGAAATGCTGAACAAAGTGGCGGACGATACTGTGCAGATTTTTGGCGGCATGGGCCTGATGGAAGAACTGCCCATTCAACGCCTTTGGCGTGACAGCCGGATTGAACGCATCTGGGACGGCACCAGTGAAATTCAACGCCACATCATCACGCGCTCGATCCTAAGGCCATTAGGTGCATGACACCACAACGGCGCAAAAACTTTAACCGGCTTTTGTATCCTGCCTCCATTGCCTTTGTCGGTGGTCGCGATGCAATCACTGCGATTAACGAAGCACGCCGTCGCGGCTTTGCAGGTGAGATGTGGGCCGTTAATCCCAAACGCGAAACGCTTGCGGGTCTGACATGTTACCCCTCATTGGATGACCTGCCAGGAGTACCGGATGCGGTGTTTCTTGCCATTCCGGCCCGCGCGGCGATTGATGCTGTCAGGCAACTGGACAGTATCGGGGCTGGGGGCGTTGTGTGCTATGCCGCAGGGTTTAAGGAGGCTGGCCAAGAGGGGGCCGCTGCAGAAAATGAACTGATCAAAGCAGTTGGCGACATGGCGCTGATCGGCCCAAATTGTTATGGCGTCATAAATTACATTGGAAATTCTGCGCTCTGGCCATTTGAACATGGTGGGTGGTCGCCAGGTCATGGCGTCGCGATCATCACGCAATCTGGCATGTTTTCATCTGACATCACTATGAGTCAGCGATCGCTGCCTATGGCCTATATGATTTCCGCAGGAAATCAGTCTGTTATGGGGCTGGAGGATTATCTTGATGTGCTGAGCGAAGATCCTGCCGTGCGCGCTATCGGCCTACACATCGAGGGCTTGCGCGACATTTCCCTTTTTGAAAGAGCGGCCCTGAAGGCGTTAAAAAACAACACGCCGGTTGTCGCGCTGAAAACCGGAACCTCGACCATTGGGTCAACCATCACGATCAGCCACACGGGCTCCCTCTCGGGGTCAAATGAACTGTATGAGGCTTTGTTTGAACGCACGGGCGTCATCAGTGTTTCCAACCCTTCGCAGATGCTGGAAACGTTGAAATTTCTCTGCGTGGTTGACGCGCCGAAGGGCAACAAAGTTGCAGGTTTTACGTGTTCTGGTGGCGGCGCCACGATGCTGGCAGATCACAGTGAAAAAATCGGCCTCAGCTATCCCAAGGTGGCATTGGAAAGTTTTGATACACTATCAGATTTGCTGCCCGACATCGCCACCGTGTCAAATCCGCTGGACTACACCACACCGATCTGGGGGCAGCCAGAGATTACATACCCAGTGTTTGCCGAAGCGATGAAGGCGGTGAACGCCGATTGCGCTGTATTGGTTCAGGATTACCCTGCACCCGGCATCGACGATTCCAAAGTGTATTACCAGAGCGATGCTGGCGCCTTCGCACGCGCGGCACGTGAACATGGACTACCCGCGGCGATTTGCGCGACGATCCCCGAAAACATGGATGCAGAAACGCGTCAATTTCTAATCAGCAAGGGTGTGGCGCCGATGCAAGGCATTCATGAAACGCTGAATGCCATAAGCCAAGCGGTCAATTGGAACACGGCCCGAGAGCGCATTTTGCAATCCTTTCCTTCTGCCTTGCCTGTTGCCGGTTCTCCGCAAGAAGTCCAGATAGTTACGGAAGACGTTGGCAAACTGTGGTTGGCTGAAAATGGCGTACCAGTTCCGCAAGGGCGTTGCGTCGGGGCCGATGCGGTGCTGTCTGTTGCCCATGAGGTTGGCTATCCAGTGGCCCTCAAAATGATGAGCCCGGATTTGGCCCACAAGACAGAGGCGGGCGCCGTTGCGCTGGGATTGAACGATGATGCCACATTGCTGTCTGCAGTCGAAGCCATGCGCGCCAGTGTGAACGCCCATTCTCCTGCTGCGGTGACTGACCGATTTTTGGTTGAAAAAATGTCTCCAGCACCCTTGGCTGAGTTAATTGTCGGATTGCGCCGCGACGCCCAATTCGGTGCCGCCCTGACTTTGGGCAGCGGCGGCATTTTGGTCGAACTGATCGGGGACGCAAAAACGCTGCTGCTACCGTGCCGCCCAGAAGAGATTAAACAGGCGATCATGGCCTTAAAGGTCGGGCAATTGCTGAATGGATTTCGGGGGCGCGACAAGGCCGATCTGGATCGGATCGCGGACTGCCTGCACAGCCTATGTCAGGCATTTCTCGCCGAATGTGCATCAGTGGCGGAAATTGAGGTAAACCCACTGTTTGTCTACACTGACGGAGTGGTCGCCGTTGATGCGTTGTTACACAAGGTCAAAAGCTGATGGAGATTTTCCAAACGCATCCCAATCCTGATCTAAATGTCGGAGAAGACAATAAACAACGTTGGAACCAACCCAACCACCGACGTCATGGTTTTCACAATGCCCATCGGTTGATGCGTAGAACACATATGGTGCGCGCTCGACATGTGCTGGACCTTGTTGATGAGCCATGTGCAACCGGCGACCACGTGAACGGACTAAATCGACTGGTCGAACATCCTGCCTTTTCTGCAGTGACCTGCGTGCAGGGAAATCGCGTAATCTACGAACGTTGCGCCGCGGATTTTTCCGTCAATCAACCCCATTCCATCCAATCCGTGACCAAACTGCACATCCATCTGATTGTCGGCAGATTGATTGTGCAGGGGCTATTGGACCTGAATAAACCCGTCAGCTATTACCTGCCCAATATCGGGTCGGGCTATGCATCAGCGCCAGTACAGGATCTGCTGGATATGGCGGTCGATAATGATTTTTCCGAAGATTACGATGACCCGCTTTCGGATTGCTACGCCGAGGAAATTGCCCTGGGGTGGCGCTTGCCTGAAGACGGTGTTGAAGAAATCAGTCTTTCAAACTTTACCGCCAGCATATCAGGCTATCGACCGGATACCCATTTGGATGCAATCCTTTACAAATCAGCCAACACAGATGTTCTGACCCTGATTTGTGACGCGGTCGCGCCACATTCTCTTATCAAAGAGATCGAAGAAATTGCTGATGCAGCGGGATACGAGGATGCCTTTCACATTAGTTTGTCACCTGATCAAAAACCCGCTTTTTCAGGCGGGGGATGCCTAAGCTCCCGCGATTTGGCGCGGTTCGGTTTGCTGTTCGGTCGTGGCGGCGTTGGTGTTAATGGGGCAGTATTTTCAAACCGGGACTTTCTGGACACTACGCTAACACGATACGCATTGCCCATGAGCCAGCCCAAAGATTGGTTGAGATATTCAAATCATATCATGACGGATGGCCAATTTATCGGACACGCGGGCTATGGTGGCCAGTTCCTGCTGGTGGATTACAAGAACAACATCTCTTGTGCGTATCAAAGTGTTCTGGAAAACGACTCCGGGTACGACGATGCCTATATGGCAAACGTCGCCTCGGCGCTGAAAACGTTCTGCCTGGGAGCTGCTTCATAGGGCGAAGGAGTGTTAGGGGCAATATTGTCAGATTAGTGAAATCTTGAATCGCCATAGGGCTGTTCTGGTGTCTGACAAAGGTAAACCCCAATCTCTTTTGCAGCTTTAGAACACGACCGGAAATCATTCGCTCGGCGATCATAATTTACGTTAGGGTCACACTGTCACTTCACAATGTTGAACAACCCTATAGTCAAAGCGGAACCTATTTTAGCTAAGAATCTATCCGTCCTTAGTCACATAAACTTGGAGTTTGCACAGGGTCAAGCTCACCATTGCCAGTTGAGAATCGATTGATCAAACTGACAATACCCCCGAAAGTATTCATCGATCTGCTCTACGTGGCTTGGCGAGTGATTGTCTTAGGCGGACCTTTGCTTCGAGCTCGATTTTCATACCTTCATGTGGTTGGTCCATCATGCTGATGAGTGTCGTCGCCGCTTTGCGTCCCATTTCACGATGGGGCACGTGCACTGTGGTCAGGGCAGGGGATACCACGTTGGCCAGTTCGATATCATCAAAACCAGTTATGGAAAGGTCGCGGGGAACATCTAGGCCCATTACCCGAGCTTGCTTGATTGCGCCCACCGCGAGCACGTCGTTGCCGCACATGATGGCGGTGAGTTCCGGTGCGCGCGCTAAGAGCATTTCCAATGCTGCTGCACCTGCTTCGATCCCGTATTGCGTTTCTACAACCTGAATGCTGGCGCTATTCAGGCCAGCTGCATAGGCCGCTTGGCGAATTCCTGCGACCCGTAGGCGGGCTCGATCATTGGTCTTTGTTTCGGCAGAAATTATACCTATCTTTTTGTGACCTTTTGCAATCACTTCGGTTGCCAAGGCGCGCATGGATTTTTGATTGTCAAACCCCACCGCAGGCGCATCGGTTGAGGCATCAAATGCCCAGGCGATCAAGAACGGGATGTTTTGGGCGTCAAGGAATTGATACACTCTTGGATCACGATCATAGCCAATAAGAAGCAGCCCCTCTGCACCTCTGGCGACAAGCGTTCTGACTTGTTCTTCTTCGATTTCTGGCCGGTAGGACGAACTGGCGACCAGAAGGGTATATCCGTGGCTGCGGAGTTCTTCCTGGAAAGCTTGAAGGCCACGGGCGAATATCGCGTTTTCCATCGTTGGAATGATTGCGCCGATGGTATTGGTGCGGCGTGCGGCCATCACGCGGGCGCCGAAATTGGGCGAATATCCAAGCTTTTCAATCGCGGTCATCACCTTCACGCGCGTGCTGTCAATCACTCTGTCCGGCATGTTGAGGCATCGCGATACTGTCGCGGTTGAGACACCTGCCTCTCTGGCGACATCATGGAGCGTTGGGGCTGGACGGTTCACGGGCAATTGAGGCTTTCAATTCGTCACGATTGGATGGTGCTGTTGGCCAGTATGGCTTTGTTCTACATTCACTGCAAATGTAAACGCTTGCATTTTGCTGATGTAAGCGTTTACATTGTGACTACAGACCGATTCCGACAAAAGGATGCAAGCCGTGGCCCTGCTTATTTCAACACTCCTGTTTTTGATTTTTGCGGTGAACGTCTTCATCGGCGCAACGACTGGTGCGCCATTCATGGGCGATGTCGGGGAAATGTTGGTTCTGTTTGCGGCTTCGGCAGTGTTCGTCGTGGCCATTCTTAAGAAAGAAGCCGACCGTGATGAAAAAAATGGCGGCTGATAGTCCAATGGGAGGACTTGGTTTGGACAACGAACGTAATGAATTAAAATCGGCGGAGCGTCGGAGTTTTCTGAAACTGACAGCTGGAGGGAGCTTTACCGCAGCTATGGTTGCAGGTGCCGGAGGAATGCTTTGGTCATCTGAGGCAGCTGCGCAAACCGCCAATGAAGAACGCGAGCGCGAAAAGGCTGCGGAGCATAAATTGATCCTCGCAACAGCCTATGTGATTGGAGCCTCTCGTAGTTATCCGATCATGCAGCTGAACCTTAAGGAAAACATCCAAAACGCGACCAATGGTAAAGTCTACGTGCAGCTTGCGCCTGGCGGGCAGCTGGGTGCCGGTGGTGCGTTGGTTCAGGCGGTACAAGGCGGCACTATTCAGGCAGCGCAACATTCGCTGTCAAACTTTGCTCCGTTTGCCTCCACTGTTGATTTGATCAACATGCCTTATCTGTGTGGGTCGAACCAGCGTTTCACCAATTTGGTGAACTCGGATCATTGGAAAACTGAAGTGCATCCAAAAGTCGAAGCCGCTGGTTTCAAGGCGCTGTTCTATGTGAATATCGATCCGCGCGTTGTGGCGGTGCGCAAAGGCGGTGCCGGTGCCGTGCTTACCCCAGGTGATTTGGCGGGCGTGAAGTTCCGCGTGCCGGGTTCTGCGATGCTACAACAATACTACCGCATGGTAGGTGCTAACCCGACCCCGGTTGCCTGGGGGGAAACGCCTTCGGCTATCAAACAGGGTGTGGCAGATGCACTAGATCCTTCTGTAGGCGCTTTGCATGTGTTTGGGTTTGGCGAGATTCTCAGCCATGTGACGTTCACTCAGGCTGTGCCGGACAGTCAGGTTTATTCCTGTAATTTGGAATGGTTCAACAGCCTGCCCGCTGGTGTGCAGGATGGTGTGGTTTGGGGATCTGAAATGACCGCCCACCAGAACCTTGCGACTGTGCCGACCTCACGTGCCTATGCAATGGCCGAGCTGATCAAAAATGGCGTGGAATTCCATAGCCTTAGCGATGATCAACTGACCGAATGGCAAGCGGCTGGCGGGTATCAGCGGTCCGAATGGGATGAGTTCAAGGTAGAGCTTGCCGGGTCCATGGATGCGTTCAACAAGCTGGAAGAAGCAGCAAGTACGCAAGGTAAATACTACGTCCACGACGCCTAAATCGCAGTCGGTAATATGTCGGTATTGCGTCGGTATCCCGACGGTATCGATTTCCACATCAAAAGTTAACGGGGCCGGGCAACCGGCCCGGTTCCCACCTGCAACCAGGAGGCGGCCGTGCCTGACCTGCTAAGAAAAATTGATAAGAATGCCGAACGCTGGCTTCTTTTGACCTTCTACGTGATGTTGGTCATCACAATGGCGATCGAGGTTCTGAGGCGTGAAGTCTTTGCCTATTCGTCGATCTGGGGCGAAGAAATTGTCCGGTATTCATTTATCTATCTGGCATGGATCGGGGCCGCCGCTGCCGCCAAGGAGCGCGCGCATATCCGCATTGATGTCATCATGCACTATCTCCCCCCGCGCGCGAAAACGGTGCTGTATATCGTGGGTGATCTGGTCATGTTCGTCGTGGCGATCATCGCGCTCTATTGGTCCTGGGAAGCCGTACACGTTTCTTGGAAATTTGGTTCGGTCACTGATGGGCTACGTGTCTCCAAAGTCTGGTTTTTGATGGCGGTGCCTGCCGGGTTCGCCTTGATGGTCTGGCGCCTGTTGCAATCTTTCCGCCGTGACATACGCGCGCTTCGAGACGGGACACCCGTTTTCGAAGGCGACAAGCTGTTCGATTAAAGGGGACGACCAAGATGTTATTCCAACAAGCTGCACAACTTGTCGAGCTCGGCTGGTCCTTCTACTTGCCTGTCCTTTTGTTCGTCGCGATGATCGCGCTGGCCGTGCCGGTTTGGGCGGCGATCGGATCTTCCGCCATTCTGATGCTGGTGATGGATGGTTCCCTGCCGCTTAGCCTTGTGGGCGAAAAGCTGTTTACGGGCATTGATGCATTCGCGCTTACCGCTGTCCCGCTCTTTATCCTTACAGGCGACGTGCTGGTCCGTACCGGTCTTAGTCGAAAATTTCTGGATGTGGCAGAGGCGTTGACCTGCTTTGCCAAAGGCGGATTTGGATCAGCCACGGTTCTGGTTTGCGGGATGTTTGCGGCGATATCAGGTTCTGATGCTGCGGGTGCTGCCGCCGTGGGCCGGATGACAATCGACCGTCTGGTGGAATCCGGCTATCCGCGACCTTATGCTTGCGCATTGGTTGCGGCAGGCGCCTGTACCGGCATCCTGATCCCGCCCTCTATCGCCTATATTATTATCGGCCTAGTGCTGGGAATTTCAGCTTCCACCCTATTTTTAGCCGCCCTGATCCCGGGTCTGGCCATTTTGGCGGCCATCCTGATCACCAACCTGATTATGAACCGCATTTACGCCTATGAGGGCGGCGGCAATATGTCGG
The DNA here is from genome assembly GCF_057219155.1 of Roseovarius sp. YIN77. Taxonomy (NCBI): domain Bacteria; kingdom Pseudomonadati; phylum Pseudomonadota; class Alphaproteobacteria; order Rhodobacterales; family Roseobacteraceae; genus Roseovarius; species Roseovarius sp. YIN77. Next base: position 35,951 of record NZ_JBXVVI010000019.1, on the reverse strand, counting down.
CGTCGGAATGGTTTGGCAATTTAGGCGCTTCGCTGAAATCGGGTTGGTATGCGTTCATCGTGCCCGGCATTATCTTTTACGGGATATTCTCTGGCCGTTTAACCCCGACAGAGGCTGGCGCCACGGCGGTGGTTGTGACGATCGCCATGGGCTTTATCCTGGGGACGCTGAAGCTGTCAGATTTCCCGGCAATGCTGCTAAGTTCGGCAAAGGTAAACGGTGTGATCCTGCCAATCATCGCCTTTTCCGCACCCCTGGCAGAGGCCTTGGCGATTATGGGTGTGCCGCAAGGTTTCGTGACTTCTGTGACCTCGATGACCGATGATCCATATCTGCTGATCCTGCTGATGATCGGCATTTTGATCGCGGCGGGCTGCGTGATGGAAACCACGCCAAATATCGTGATCCTGGCCCCGATCCTGATGCCATTGGCCGACAACATTGGCATGAATGAAATTCAGTTCTGTATCATGATGATCACCGCGCTGGGCGTTGGGTTTATCACGCCGCCACTGGGGCTGAACCTGTTCGTGGTGTCGGGGATCACGGGGGAATCGATATTGAAGATTGCCGCGCGGGCCGTGCCCTTTGTGTTGTGCATGTTTGTGGTGGTTTTGCTGATCGCCTATATCCCCGCAATTTCAACCACTTTACTGCCTGATATTTACAAATAGGACCTGCTGGAAATGGCAAGAGAATACCTGAAGAAAGCATCGCTGACATCGAAATCCGATGCGTCTGACGTGCACGAGATCGTCACAAGTATCTTGAACGATATCGAGGCGGGCGGTGATCAGGCGGCGTTGGGTTATGCGGCGAAGTTCGACAAATATGACGGCAGTGTCATTTTATCGGCAGAAGAGATCGAGGCCGCCTGTGCCTTGGTCCCGGAACAGATTAAGCAGGACATTCAGTTTGCCCATGACAATGTGAAACGCTTTGCCCAGCAGCAGAAATCAACGGTTGCGAGTTTCGAATATGAGGTCGTGCCCGGGCTGATCGCCGGGCAAAGGGCGATCCCGGTGGATGCGGCAGGGTGCTATGTGCCGGGCGGGCGTTATAGCCATATTGCCAGCGCGATTATGACGGTCACCACGGCCAAGGTGGCAGGATGCCGACATATCACAGCCTGTTCACCGCCGCGCCCCGATGTGGGTGTGGCCCCTGCCATCATTTATGCGGCACATATTTGCGGGGCGGACAAGATTATGGCGATGGGGGGCGTGCAAGGTGTGGCGGCCATGACTTTTGGCCTGTTTGATCTGCCCAAGGCAAACATTCTGGTGGGCCCCGGCAATCAGTTCGTGGCCGAAGCCAAGCGTATTCTGTTTGGTCGCGTCGGGATCGATATGATCGCGGGGCCGACAGACAGTCTGATCTTGGCCGATCACACGGCGGACGCACATATCGTGGCGACGGATTTGGTCAGCCAGGCGGAACATGGGTACAATTCGCCTGTGTGGCTGGTCACCGACGACCGACCACTGGCAGAAGCGGTGATGGAACTGGTGCCGGTTTTGATTGACGATCTGCCAGAGGTGAACCGCGAAAATGCTGCTGCGGCGTGGCGCGATTATGCCGAGGTGATCTTATGTGCAGATCGCGAGGAAATGGCGGCAACATCAGATGATTACGCGCCGGAGCACCTGACAGTACAGGCGGTGGATCTGGAATGGTGGCTGGAACGTCTGACCTGCTATGGGTCGCTCTTTTTGGGCGAGGAAACCACCGTGTCTTATGGCGACAAGGCCGCAGGCACCAACCATGTGCTGCCCACATCGGGGGCTGCCGGTTACACCGGGGGGCTCAGCGTGCACAAATACATGAAGATCGTCACCTGGCAGCGCGCCACCCGCGAAGGATCAAAACCCGTCGCCGAAGCGACCGCGCGAATTGCCCGTCTGGAAGGAATGGAAGGACATGCACGCGCCGCTGATGTACGATTGGCAAAATACTTCCCGGATGAAGAGTTTGATCTGACTGCAGATGGCTGATCCACGTAAACTGTTTGACCTAACCGGTCGGGTTGCTTGCGTCACGGGCGCGAGCTCTGGCCTTGGGCGTCATGCGGCGACCTGTCTGGTTGCGGCAGGGGCGCAGGTGGTCGGCGTTGCGCGGCGGGATACTGCATTGATGGATTGGCAGGCAGAGGTCGGGACCAACGCGGCCTTTGTCGTGGCGGATGTGGCGGATCGCGATGATGTCAAGGAGCTGGCCGCGGCCGTTTCCGCACCGTTCGGGGCACCGGATATCGTCGTTCATGCCGCTGGCATCAACACCCGGCAAACCGCGGATGAGGTGACGCCCGAAGGTTGGGACCAGACCATCGCCCTGAACCTGACAACCCCGTTTTTTCTGACTCAAGCGTTGGTACCAACGATGAAGGAAAAAGGCTGGGGCAGAATCGTGAATTTTGCCTCTCTGCAAACAACCCGGGCTTTTCCGGGTGGGATCGCTTATGGGGCAAGCAAGGCAGGTGTTGGCCAGTTGACCCGCGCCATGGCCGAAGCCTGGTCACCGTTTGGCATCACCGCCAACGCCATCGGTCCCGGGTTTTTCCCAACAGAGCTGACACAAGCTGTGTTCGATGACCCGAGGCGTGCGGAACGCAACGCCGCGCAAACCTGTATGGGTCGCAATGGTCGGATGTCTGATATGGATGGCCCTTTGCTGTTTTTGTGCTCGGATGCCTCGGGCTATGTCACTGGTCAGGTGTTGATGGTTGACGGGGGGTTCACAGCGAAATGAAGGCGCTGATTTACGATGGCCCTGAAACGTTGGCTTTGCAGGAAGTCTCTGTGCCACAGCCCGCCGAGGATGAAGAGTTGATCCGGGTGGAGGCCGTTGGGATTTGCGGATCGGATATGCATGCCTATCTGGGGCATGACGAACGGCGCCCCGCACCGCTGATCCTGGGACACGAGGCCGCTGGTGTTATTGTAGGGAGCGCGCGCGAAGGTGAACGCGTGACGATCAATCCTTTGGTCACTTGTGGCACATGTCCGGTTTGCAGGGCAGGGCGGGAAAACCTGTGTGCGACCCGGCAGATCATTTCGATGCCACCGCGCGAGGGGGCCTTTGCCCAATATGTCGCGGTACCAGTACGCAATTTGGTGACGGTGCCTGATGACATTCCGCTGACGCGTGCAGCGCTGGCGGAGCCCTTGGCGGTAAGCTGGCATGCGGTGCGGTTGGGATTGCAAGCCTTGCCCGGGGATGTCACGCCGAGTGCTTTGGTGATCGGTGGTGGTGCGATTGGATTGGGGGCTGCTTTGGCCTTGCAGGCGATGGGAGTGGCGGAGGTTGCTATTGTCGAACCCAACGAAGCTCGCCGAAGATTTCTGTCAGAGCGTTGCGGTCAGAGAACGATTGATACAGCCAATGGACAGTTTGACCTGGTGGTTGATGCGGTGGGCTTTGCGGGGACACGCGCAACCGCCTCTGCCCATGTCTGTCCTGGCGGGGTGATCCTGCATATCGGATTGGGGGAGGATACCGGCGGTCTGGATATTCGCAGGATGACCCTGCAGGAGATCACCTTCATCGGCACCTACACCTATACTGCTGATGATTTCAGGAACACGGCACAGGCGATTTTCGATGGGCGGTTGGGGGCGCTGGACTGGGTCGAAACCCGCCCCCTTTCTGCCGGTGCAGAGGCGTTTTTGGCCCTGCGTCAGGGGGACGTGATGTCGCCTAAGATAGTATTGGAACCCTGGGCCTGATCGGCCCAAAAATGAACGGAGAATTCTTGTGTATAGCAAAGTACTTGTCCCGATGGCCCTGGACCATGGAATTTCACCGCAGACGATGGAAGTTGCGAAAGCATTGATCAGCGATGGCGGTGAAATCATCGCTTTGCATGTCTATGAGGCACCGCAGGCATCGGTGAGTGTTTATCTGGATGAGGAGGCGGTGAAGGCCGGATACGAGACTGCACGTGAACGGCTGCAGAATAAGATCGCGGGGGCCGAAGGCGTGACCGCTATCATGGCCAAGGGGCACACGGCACGTACCATTATCGACTATGCAGACGATAATAATGTCGACTGTATTGTCGTTGGATCACACAAGCCCGGTCTGCGTGATTACCTGCTGGGATCCACTGCAGCGCGCGTTGTGCGGCATGCCGGATGTGCTGTGCATGTGCTTCGCGCATAAGCAAGAAATTGAAATGGCGGTCACGTCGCCAAAGCTGAAAGCGGGATACTATGAATTTAGACAAGAAGATCACGGATGATCTGGTCGCAAATGAGATTTCTTTTGTAACCACGGTGCCGTGCAAACAACTGGCCGGTGTTATCGAAGAGATTGATCAACGGGATGAGGTTTTTCACATTCCGTCGAACAAAGAGGATGAGGGCATGGGGCTGTGTGCAGGTGCCTGGATGGGGGGCAAGCGTCCGGCCATCATCATGCAGAACACCGCGATCGGCGTGACGATCAACACTTTGGCAACGCTGATACAATATTACCGGATGCCGCTGCCGATGTTGATTTCCTATCGCGGGGAGTTGCGTGAACCGGTGGCCTGCCAGGTGGAAATGGCCGTGCATACCAAGGCGCTTTTGGCGCAGTTGAACATCCCGACCTTCCATTTCCATTGGCAGAAGGATGTCGAGGAATTGGATAACATCCTGAAATACACGTTCATGTGCAACAAACCGGTCGCCATTCTGACCGATGCCAATTTTTGGGGAGGCTATGGCGACCAATGATCCGTTCTGAAATTCTGAAAGAAATCGCCCCGATCCTGCGTCACCAGCTGGTGGTCTGCAATATTGGTATTCCCAGCCAGGAACTTCACGCAATCGATGATCAGCCCAGTAATTTCTACATGTTGGGTACGATGGGATTGTCGTCCTCCATTGGATTGGGGTTGGCGCTGGCGCAGCCCAAACCGGTGATTGCCATTGATGGGGATGGATCGGTCCTGACCAATCTGGGCACATTGCCAACCATCGCTAACAACGTGGCGGATAACTATATCCTGCTGATTATTGACAATGGGTCTTATGGCTCCACCGGGGATCAACCGACCTATGCGGGGCAGAAAACCTCCTTGGCCAAAGTGGCGCAGGCCTGTGGCTGTGAGCGGGTGATCGAGTGTCGGGCGGAAGACACAGGCCGGGTGCTGCAAGAGGCGCTGGATGCACGGCAAATGACGATCATCGTGGCCAAATGCGAAAGCGGCAATGCCAAGATGCCGGTCATCACCATGGACCCTGTCGTGATCAGGGATCGTTTCATGAAAGCGGTACAGGCCTGATCCGTGTCGCGGGCGGCGCAGATCCATTCCAGTGAAGACGCGCGCCGGCTGGCCCGGCGACGCCTGCCGTGGATGGTGTTTGACTATATTGATGGGGCGGCGGGCAACGAAACAGGTGCTGCCAGAAATCGGGCCGCTTTGGATGCGGTATGCCTGCAGCCTCGGGTACTGCGTGACGTCAGCCAGCGATCACTGGAAACCACGTTGTTTGGTCAAACTGCCGGACGGCCGTTTGGCATTGCACCGATGGGAATGTGCAACCTGTCAGCGCCGGGGGCGGATATGATGCTGGCCCGTCTGGCGGGGAAACACTCTGTGCCACTGGGGGTGTCGACGGTGGCTTCTACTCCGATGGAAGATCTGATCCTAGAGGCAGAGGGCCACGCTTGGTTTCAGCTTTATTTCAGTGGCGATGGGTCCGGGACATTCAAACTGGTCGAACGGGCGGCCTCTGCCGGGTATGAAACCATCGTCCTGACTGTCGATGTGCCGGAAATCGGTCGCCGCCCACGCGAACTGCGCCACGGGTTCACCATGCCGTTTCGTATCGGTCCCCGGCAGTTTTTTGATTTTGCGATGCATCCACGCTGGTCAGTTGCGACGCTCCTGATGGGTCGCCCGGAGATGGCAAACTTTCAAAAACCTGGTTTTACGTTTGATCGCACCGAAAGCCGTGCCTGCGCAGATTGGGAGACACTAAAGAAACTACGCGACATCTGGCAGGGCAAGCTGGTGGTCAAAGGGGTATTGGATGCAGGTGACGCGGCCCGTCTGAAAGCATCCGGGGTGGACGCGGTACAGGTGTCCAACCACGGTGCACGGCAAGTGCAAAGCGCCCCGGCACCGATTGAGTGTCTTAGCGATATTCGTGCAGCAGTGGGAGAGGAGTTTCCATTGTTTTACGACAGCGGCATCCGATCCGGCGAGGATGTCCTGAAAGCCCTCACAACCCGCGCGGATTTCGTGTTTTTGGGCCGCATCCTGCAATTCGCCATCGCGGCAGCAGGAGAAGAGGGGCTGAACAGGCTGTGGGATGTCATTAGCCAAGAGCTTAGCGTTGCGATGGCACAAATCGGGAAGACCACAGTTGCATGAGCGACTGTTCCTTAGGGCAATGTGCTGTGGCGTTGGAGCAAAATGCGGTTAGGATGCGTATACCTGAAGAAAGTTTGTCAAATTGACGCCGACTGAGTTTCTTGCTTCGCGCACTTTGATCATTGGTTTCGGCGCCCATAAGTCGGGGACGACGTGGGTTGCGCAATACCTGCGTCGCCATCCGCAGGTGTTTGTTTCGTCGATCAAAGAGATGCATTTTTTTCGGTACTATCCCGAGAACGGCAGTTGGCCGAGAGCATTTTTTGAACGGCAGCTTGCCTTGCACCGGGTTCAAGTCCAGAAAGACGAGGCGCGGGTTCGAGATATCTCGGAGCGTCTGGAATTTGGCCATGATACTGAAAAATACGTACAATTTTTCTCATCCCGGATGGCTGAGCAAACTCATTTTTGTGATCTGACCCCGGCCTATAGCATGCTGCCTGAAGCAGAACTGGCCAGAATCAAAGCGCAATTTCCCAATGTTCGACCATTCTTTCTTCTCCGAAATCCGGCTGATCGGTTCTGGTCTCAGGTCCGGTTCAATACAGGGCTACTGGAAAACCAAAACCCTGATCAGGTTATTTCGCAGACGTTGTCAGATCGAAATTTCAAGTTTAGATCAGACTACCGAACGTCAATTTTGAGGTTGCGAAATGTGTTTGGTGCTAATGTTCATATCGAGTTTTTCGAGAATTTCCTGACCGAGCCTGGGATCAAAAAGTTCTGCGCATTTGTCGGGATACCATTTATGAGCCCTGATCTAACCAAGAGGGTTAACGATTCCCCAAAGCATCATCTAAACCGCGAGCAACGACGCCGGTTGGTGCGAGCTCTGTCTGATCAATATACGTTCTGTCATGCGCAGTATGGCGCGAACCTTCCACCAAGCTGGTGTGCTGATATGGAACTGCTCTAAAGAGTAGACCACACGTTCACTGTGGTTGAACCGGATCGCAAAAATTTGAAGGCATCATGTTTAGGTGCTGTTCTCTGATCTCGTCGAGCACTTTGTCTGAAAATCCGGCCGGGCCGGTAATAAGATTGCTGTGCTCCCAAGGGTCTATGCGATGGTCGTACAATTCCTCACTTCCATCATGATAGAGAATATATCGGTGATCTTGTGATCTGATGGTGGCTGATAGTTCGGGTAGACCCGTGTGAAACCCCATTCCCCAAACCGAAGGTGCATATGCTCTGGTTAGGTCCCCAATATTATCCAATACGGGCGACAAATCCTGTCCTTCAAACTGGCTTGGGATATCGAGATCAAGTTTGGCAAACAAAGTTGGGGCGATATCAACCAAACTGACCGGTGCACGACAAGATTTGGGCTGAATAGCCGATCCGGAAATCATCAAGGGGATCCTGAGAGCACGTTCCCACAGTGTAAATTTCCTGAATGCTAGCTTTTCTCCGAACTGCCAGCCGTGGTCGGACCATAGTATGATGAGTGTACGATCCCAGAGCTTGCATTCCTCCAGCCTATCAATGACACGACCTAGCAATTCATCGGCATAGTTAACGGAGGCCAGATATGACCGAACAAAGCTGTTATATTCTCCAGATTGTTCCAAGGCGCGTCGCAATCTGCGGGATTTGTCCGCCATTTGGGTCGCAACTGTTCCCAGAGGGGCTTGTCTGAGCGTGTTATGTGCAGAAAACTGATTGAGTCCCAATCCGGGAGGGTCGGCAACAATCGCGGGAAAGCGGTCAAAATATTTCTGTTGCACGATGAACGGCAAATGCGGTCGATAAAGGCCGAGCGCCCAAAACTTGCCTTTCGCGCCTGGTGTAATCTGATTCAGCATCCAGTTTGCGTTGCGTTCGTCATATAGAAACGCATCATCCGGCACCGGCCCCCAATCTGTATTTGATCCGATTGCCCAATTCCGTTGCGACTGGGACTGAGGTGGAAACGAATCCAACCGATCGTCGCGATATTTTGTCCAATCGGAATGATCAAATTGTTGGGGTTTGTTGTGAAAAACTTTGCCGGCGCCAATCGTGTCCCAACCCGCATCTTTTATACGACCGATTAAGGATTGCCGCTTTCCTGCGCCAAAAAAATCGTGCCATTTGTGTTCATTGGCGTAGACGCCCGTTGTCCACGGGTAGCTGCCAAACAGTGCAGCGGTCCGAGCAGGTGAACATGCCGGGGCAGGGGAGTAGGCGTTTTGGAATACGACCGATTTGTTGGCCAGCCGTGTTAGATTGGGTGTGCGTGTATCAGGATGCCCGTTAAGAGGTTCAATCCAATCGTTTAAATCCTCGATAGAGATGAAAAGAACATTGTCAATCAACGGTAGTTATCCAATGGCTATTGGTTTGTATGTGACGTCTTTTGGAGGCTGAGGCGCGAATTTTGTGCTTAGGACCCTCAGAACCAAGATAACCAAAGATATTCGTGAATAAAACGTGGTTTTGTGTCTGATTTGGATCGTGCGAGGGCAGGAGCAAAACGTCCCACATCCCGGCCAAAATTGACGGAATGCGGGAGGGATTGGGCTTAGCGAAGCCGCCAAGCCTGGGTGCGTTTCAGGACGCCTTTTGTCACCAGCAGGTGAATGATCCGGGCCGCAGCGTTAGTGTAGAAGATCATCATGCCCATCGCGGCTGCCGGCGCGATGTCCCCAGCGTCATCCATGTTCAGGACTGCAATCGAGGCCAGCGTTGTCTTGGGCGAATAAAGGAATACCACGGCTGATACCGTCGTCATCGCGTTGACGAAGAGATAGATGGAGATATCCAGAACCGCCGGCAGACAGACCGGCACGGTCACGCGGCTGAAGAGTTTCAGTGTCGGCTGTTTCAGCGAGGCGGAGACGGATTCAAATTCCCTGTCCATTTGTTTCAGCGCGGTCACCGCTGTCAGGTGAGATACCGTATAGAAGTGCGTCACCGTACAGATCACCAAGATGGCCATGGTGCCGTATATCGCGTTCAGCGGGTTGGAAGGGTTGTTGAAGAAGAAGATATAGGCCAGCCCCAATACCATTCCCGGGATCGCCATGGGCAGCATCGCCACCATCTGAAACGCCGCGCGGCCGGTTCGGAACCCGTTGGTTTTTTCGACCAGATAGGCACCAAAGAATACCACACATGTGCCGATCACGGCGGTCAGAAGTGCCAGTTTGATCGAGTTGGCGTAAGATCCCCAACCGCCGCCATCCATGCGGTTGAAGTCATAGTTGTTCAGGCTCAGACTTAGGTCATAGGGCCAGAACTTGATCAGGGCGGCGAATTGGCAGACCGCCAGAATGCCGACAATGAACAGGGCAACAGCCGTACAGTAAATCAGGAATATGCGGTCGGTTTTGGCGTTTGGATTGGGTTGATAGGGCACAGAACGCGCTGACAACAACGCCACCTGTTTGGATTGCACCAGCCGGTCAATGCCAAAGGCCAGGATCGCCGGGATGACCAGAACAACAGACACCACAGCACCCATTTCGAAGTTTTGCTGGCCGATCACCTGTTTGTAGATATCCACCGCCAGCACGTTGAACTGCCCGCCAATCACTTTGGGCAAACCAAAATCGGTGATCACCAGGTTGAACACCACAAAGGCGGCAGAGATCAGGCCATAGCGAGCGCCGGGGATCGTTACGGTCCAGAAGGTTCGCCATGGGGTTGATCGCAGGCTGACCGCCGCCTCGTAGAGCCGCGCATCAGAGATTGCCAGCGCTGTGGAGATGATGATGAAGGCATGCGGGAAAGTGAAAAAGACCGATCCGATCACGATCCCGATCGGGCCATAAATACTGGCGCCGAACAGAAGCTCCTTGATCATGCCTTGATTGCCGAAAAGGTACACCAGTGCGATCCCCGGTAATAGCGATGGCACCAGAATTGGGGCCATGGCGACCAGACGGAAGAACCCCTTGAAGCGCATACAGCTGCGGTTCAGCGCATAGGCAAACCAAAAGGCGAGGGAAACTGTGATCACCGTGCTGATGACTGAGATCCACAATGAATTCTTGATCGAGTTAAACAGCGCCGGCGTGGAGAAATAACTCACGAAGTTGCCCAGCCCACGTTCCTTGACCGGGCGCATCTGCACGCGTCGAAAAGTGTTGCTGTCCAGTTCCAGCCAGCCGGTTCCGGTCTTAAGCTCAGACCCGACCAGAAACCGCCCGGTTTCCGTGGTGTTTCTGATTTGGTACATGACCGGACTACGGAAGCTGAAATCGGGGAAGAGCTGGGTCAGGCCCATGCGGCTGTCCGATCCCGCGGTCAGGTCACGATCCGCCAGAATTTGAAGTTCGGTGTTCAATTGGGCGGGTGTCAGAATTTCGCCACTGTAACGGCCATCCTCATCACTGACCTGCAGCTCATAAGCAGACAGATCAAACTGGTAGGTCGAGAAGCTTTTGGACAGCATGGCGTAGAGCGGAAATACCATGGTGACGACCAAGTAGAGCGCGATCACCAGCATGCCTAAGCGCATGATAATGTCATCTCGGCTGAGTTTGCCCCTGATGATCGGTCCGTCAGGAAGCGTGTTTGTGGATATGTCGGCCATTGCCCTTACCCCTCTGCCTGCGCAAAGGCCATCAGCCGGTTTTGCGGCAGTTCAATGGTCATGGACTTGCCGTTGGCCAGTTCCAGACGACGCACGGCGTTGATCGAGAAATCGGCGATCAATGCCGCGTCACCGAAAATCTGATGTGTCAGGCGGCAGCGCCAGAAGGACCCCAAAAATTCCATTTCGGCAACCGTAACCTCAAAAGCATTTTCAGGCGTTGTGACTTCGTCGGGGGCACCGGGGGAGCGGGCGCCCTCACCATGGGGGATCACATCTTCGGGTCGGATGGCCGCAATCACCCGGTCACCGGGTTTGAATTCATGGTGCTTGCTTTTCAAGGTAGATCCACCGATCTGAACCTTGTCAGAAGCCCCGGCAAGGGCTGGGATTTGGTTCATCTCGCCGATAAAATCAGCCACGAACAAAGAGGCCGGATTGCGGTAGACCTCAGTCGGGGAGCCAACCTGTTCGATCACGCCGTGGTTCATCACCACAATGCGGTCGGCCATGGCCAGCGCCTCTTCTTGATCGTGGGTCACCATGACGGTGGTCACACCCAGTTTGCGTTGCAGTTCTTTGATCTCGTGGCGCAGATGGACGCGGACCTTGGCGTCAAGCGCGGATAGCGGTTCATCGAGCAGCAACAGCCCGGGATTGGTGGCAATCGCGCGGGCCAGTGCGATCCGCTGTTGTTGCCCGCCAGACAGTTGTGCCGGGTATTTCTTGCCCTGCTCGGGCAGGCCGACAAGGGCCAGCAACTCGGCCACGCGCACGGCAATTTCTGACTTGCTGCGGCCGGTATTTTCCAGACCGAATGCAATGTTTTTTTCAATCGTCAGGTTTGGAAACAGGGCGTAAGACTGAAACACAATGCCAAAGTCCCGCTCGGATGGCGGCAGGTTGGTGACATCTTTACCAGCTTGCATGACAGAGCCCTTGGTGGGCAGATCAAGCCCTGCGATGGCCCGCAGAAGCGTGGTTTTCCCACAACCTGATGGGCCGAGAAAGCAGATGAATTCACGCTCGTTGATATCGAGCGAGATGTTTTTGAGCGCGAGGAAATCTCCGAAAGCCTTCCAGAGATTGTTGATGCTCAGATACAAGTCAGGGGTGGCGGTCGCCTCGGTCACGGGGATCGTCCTTGTGGTCAGTTGTTGATGGAGCATTTCATGTCCTGCGCGGCTATCGGCGCCAGAAAAGAAGGGGGCCCGAAAGCCCCCCACAGGTACGGGAGATTAGCTCTTGGGTTCAGACTTGCCGTCGTAACGATCGGCCCATTCTTTCAGAATGGCCGCGCGATTGTTGGCAGCAAACTCAAAGTCGTTCTCGATCATCGCATCGAGCAGACCTTCGGGGAAATGCTCAACCGGCTTGGCAACACCGGGCATGGCGACAACGGCGTAACCGACATTGTACATCTCCATGGCACCGCGGGTGATCGAGAAATCAACCAGTGCCTGAGCTGCATCAAGATCATCGGTGCCAGCCACAATTGCGGTTGCTTCCATATCCCAACCTACGCCCTCGCTTGGAACAATGATGTCCAGCGGCGCGCCAGCGGCCTTGGATTTCGCGCCGCGGAAGGCAAAGGAAATACCGATCGGAATCTCACCAGCGGCAGCAAGTTTGCAGGGTTTGGAGCCGGAATGGGTGTAACGAGCGATATTGCTGTGCAGCGCGTCCATATAGGCCCAGCCGCCGTCCTCGCCAAACATTTGCAGCCAGCTGGACACATCCAGAAAGCCGGTGCCAGATGAGTTCGGGTTCGGCATGATCACGTGGCCCTCGTACTGAGGATCGGTCAGGTCCTGCCAGGATGTCGGGGGGGTCAGGCCCAGTTTTTCGGACTCGACTGTATTGTAGCAGACAGAGGCCACCCAGGCATCCATCCCAACCCAGCTGGGAACATCGCCGCCATCGACGAATTTCGGATCAAGCGCCTCGACACCTTCCGGCGCGTAGGCTTCTAGCATGCCTTCGGATTTCAGAAGCAATAGCGACGTCGCCGCCAGCCCCCAGACAACATCGGCTTGCGGGTTGTCACGTTCGGCCAGCAGCTTTGCCGTGATGATCCCGGTGGAATCGCGAACCCAGTTAATTGTGATGTCGGGATGTTCTGCGTTGAACGCCTCTGCGTAGCGCGCCAGATCTTCGGCCTCGACCGCGGTGTAGACGGTCAATTCGGTTTGTGCAGCCGCCGTTGTGGCAATCGCTGACAGCGCTGCGCAAGCTGCAAGTTTGCTGATGTGTTTCATAATTCCTCCTCTGTGCGAGTCATGTCCATCAGCGGATGATTTATTGTTGGGACATGACAGCTGTGTGAACACTGACAGAAATTTTTCCGAAGAAAAATTGATAATATTTACACATCCATAGGAAATATTTATAGATATAATTGTACCAAGGTGGTTTAAAAAATTCTGTAAGTATCAGTTTTTTAATTATAATAAATAAACTATCTCGATTGCTTCGCGCTGCAGTGTGGTCTGCATTCTAAAATGAGCTCTCAAAGCCAATTCGCACCTTTCCGACAATCCTAGAATACTTTTCGGGGATTGGCACTGTTGGTGACGGGAAATTTTTGACCAATCAGGCGATCTGATTGGTCAAAGTTCTTCGCGAATTGTTCGCGATTTGAAATGTTCGGCTTACGTGGTCCAGCAGTTCATCGACCTGATCCACAGTCGTTTGACCAGGCAAATAAAAACGGGCGCTCAGGCGCCCGTTTTTTTTGCTCTCGGATGCCACATCTTGGCTTAGATGGTGCCGCCCAAGCTGCCTTCCAGAGAGGCCAGTTCCTGACCACCGGCCATCAGATCCTGCAGCTCTTCGGGCGTGATTTCACCGCGTTTGGCGGTGCCCAGCGTCTTGCCGCGATTGAGCACGGTAAACCGGTCCCCCACGGCCAGCGCGTGACGCACATTGTGGGTGATGAACACCACGCCAATGCCCTGTTTGCGCACCCGGTCGATAGTTGCCAAAACGTTAGACGTCTGGCGCACACCAAGTGCGGATGTCGGTTCGTCCAAAATCAGAACTTTGGCCCCGAAATAGACCGCCCGTGCGATGGCCACGGTTTGCCGTTCGCCGCCGGACAAGGTGCCAACAGCCTGATCTGGCCCACGCAGGTTGATGCCCATTTTGCGCATTTCCTCGATCGTGATCTTATTGGCGGCCTCCACATCGAAACGCTTCATCAGTCCGCGTCCTGTGGTCGGTTCGCGCCCCATGAAGAAGTTGCGCGTTACCGACATCAAAGGGATCATCGCCAAGTCCTGATAGACAGTGGCGATGCCTGCCTCCATCGAATCGCGGGGGCTGTCAAAGCTGAGTGGAGATCCTTCGAAAAAGATCTCTCCCTTCGTGGGTTTGTGAACGCCTGACATAGTTTTGATAAACGTGGATTTGCCCGCGCCATTGTCGCCCAACAGGCAATGACACTCGCCAGCGCGCACATCGAAACTGACCCCGGCCAACGCGATGACATTGCCGAAATGCTTTTCGATTTTTTCCATATGGATGATTGGATCAGACATATCAGCGTTCCCCCGTTACACGTTTGCGGATCATGTTGTTGAAGAGAACAGCCACCAAGAGCATGCCGCCCAAGAACACCAGATACCAATCCTGATCGATATTGGTGTAGGTCAATCCGATCAGCACCATGCCAAAGATAATAGAACCAAAGAACGCCCCGATCGCAGACCCATACCCACCGGTCAGCAGGCAGCCCCCGATGACAGCGGCGATAATGGCCTCAAACTCTTTCTGGAACCCGCGACGCGCATCGGTTGATCCGCTGTCCAGCACCGTGATGATGGCCACAAGGCCGGCGCAACAGGCGGTGATGATAAAGAGGATGGTTTTGACCCGACGCACCGGCACACCAGAGTTGGATGCGGCATTTGCATCCCCACCAGAGGCAAAGATCCAGTTTCCGAACGGGGTTTTCAAAAGCACATAGGTGGCGATGAGTGCGACCACGATGAACCACAGAATTTCAACGGGAATGCCCTGAACTTTGGGGGTGCCGTTTTTGAACGTGTCGATCATGCCGGCATCGGCCAACCAGCGAAACAGACCCGGGAAGGCCTCACCCGAAAAGAAGGGGGTCAGGAAATCATTTTCCGTCGCATCGCGAACACCGCGCAACTGGGTGGAACCACCTGTTGCCAGTTTTAGACCAACCAGTGACAGGCCGCGGAAGATGAACAAGAACGCCAGCGTCACGATGAAGCTGGGAAGCCCCGTGCGCAGAACGATCTGGCCGTTAAATGTCCCGACCAATGCGGCGAAAGCCAAGGTCAAAGGAATGGCAAAAATCAGCGGCAGGCCAACAGTCACCACACAGGCCCCGAAGAACAAACCGGTAAAGGCGATCATGGAGCCCAGAGACAGGTCAAATTCCCCACCAATCATCAACAGCGCGGCGCCAATCGCCAAAATGCCCAGCTGCGCGGCAGGTGACATGAAGTTCATGAAGCCAGCCAGTGTGAACATCGCCCCGTCGGCGGTGATCAGAAAGAACAGTGTGACCAGGATGACCCCTGCAATCGCGCCAAGTTCCGGGCGCTTCATCATGCGGGTCATGAAGGATTCGTCTTTTATGCGTTCATCAATGGCAGCGGAATTATCGGTCGCCATGGTGCCCTCCAGTTTTATAAAAAGGGGCGTGCGCGGATCGCACACGCCCCGCAATCGATTTATGTCAGATCAGCGGATGCCTTTGGATGACAGATCAATCACCTGTGCAGCCTTGTCTGATGTGATCAGGTTCGGGCCAGACGGAACATCGCCACCGGGCATCAGGCCGTATTCAGCATGCAGCGCCAGGAAAGCAACCGGCAGGTAGCCTTGCAGATACTGTTGCTGGTCGATGGCAAATGCTGCATCGCCATCCGCAACAGATTGCAGGAAACCACCTGACAGGTCGAAAGATCCAACCCGCACATCACCTGAGCGGCCGACCGCAGCAACGGCGGCGACCGTAGGCTCACCCGCAAGCGATGCACCCAGTGCGATCACGGTGTCCACGTCAGGATCGGAATCCAGCGATGCTTTGACTTTGGCCTCAATCTCGGACGGGTCATTGTTGGTTGGCAGAACAGTCACTTCACCACCGAAGCCTTCAGTAAAGCCTGCACAGCGATCATCCAGCGATACGTTGCCAACCTCGTGGTTGATGCAGATCGCCTTGGTCCCGCCAAGATCGGCCATTTTTGCGCCAGCCGCTTTACCAGCGTCATATTCAGACTGACCAACATGCAGCAGAACGCCAAGCGCTTTACCAGCGTCTCCGCCAGAGTTCATAGAGATCACCGGAATGCCTGCGGCGACGGCTTTCTCTATCGATGGGCCCAATGCGTCTGCATCCGGAATCGAAACGATCAGCCCGTCAGGTTCCTGGTTGACGGCCGCGTCGATCAACTGGCTCATCGCGACCATGTCAAAGGTTTCGGGTGCCCGGTATTCGACATTGGCGCCGGTGTCCTGCGCGGCGCGTTCCACACCGTTTTTCACGACCGACCAAAACGGGTCAGAGGCCTGACCATGGCTGACAACGATGATGTCCGCCGCCAGCGCAGAAGTGGCTAGCGCGGCAGATGTTGCAGCGGCGGCCAAAGTTGTTTTCAGAAAAGTGTTCATGGATCCTCCCAAATTCTGTGCCTGCGCCTTGTGATGGCGCTAACGCGGCTAACAAAGCACGAATCCATTCATTTTGCAACCGGTTGCAAAAATCATTTTGAAAGTGAATACTGCAAGGCAGTGAAATTTCGTCTAAGAGAAGGCTGCCCAAGAACAAGAGCAGACAGAATATGGTCGTAACCCTGAAAGATGTCGCAGAGCGCGCCGGTGTTTCCCGGTCTGCTGTGTCGCGAACATTTACCGATGGGGCGTCCGTTTCTGCCAAGATGCGGCGCAAGGTCGAAAAAGCCGCCGCCGATCTGGGATATCAGCCGAATTTTCTGGCCCGTAGTTTAACAACGCGACGCACGAAACTGATTGGCCTGGTGGCAGATAACTTTACCAACACCTTCTTTTTGCATGCGTTTGATCGGTTCACGTCCGAACTGCAGAAACGTGGCTTGCGACCTTTGCTGGTCAACGTGTCTGATCAGGATGATCCCGACCGGGCCGCGCAGATGTTGCGTCAATATTCTGTAGACGGTGTCATTGTTGCTTCTGCCACTGTGGATCCGCAACTGATTGAGTCGTTCAAAAAGGTGCGCCTGCCGGTGGTCTATTCGTTCACCCGGTTTTCTGACCACCTGGAAGAAAACGTCGTGGGTGTAGATGATGTGGCCGCAGCAGAAAAGGCCGCCAATATCCTGATTGACCGGGGCTACCGCCATATAGGGTTTGTTGGCGGGCCAAAGCGCGCGACCTCTAGCCTGGATCGCTACAACGGATTCGCGCAGGCGATGGGCCGGCACCCCGAGTTAACATTTGATGCCGAATTTGCGGATGACTACTCTTATGCTGCCGGTCGCGCCATCATGATGAAGATGTTGGATGCTGGACGAGCACAAGCGTATTTCTGCGCCGCAGACATGATCGCCATTGGGGCCATGTCAGCCTTGGAAAGCCACGGTCTGCGTGTGCCTGATGATGTCGGTATTCTGGGAATTGATGATATCGAAATGGCCGCCTGGGACAGTATCAATCTGACGACATTGCAGCAACCGATCGACAAGATTGTCTCGTCCTCGGTCGATCTGATCTCTGCGATCCTGCAAAGTGAGAGTGAGTTTTACCCCGAAAACCGGACATTCTCGACCCGGTTGATCGAACGGGGCACGCTGCGCAGCGCTTAGGCAGCCGCCCTTGTCTGTCGCTTAGCGGAACATGGGTGGACGGGCATCAACCCAGCCCCCGTTCTTGCGCCCACTTTCGGCGACAGCATAGACAGCAGCCATTGACCTTAATCCGTCCTCGGCACGGGGATACAGATTGGCGGCTGGGTTCATCGATCGCCCTTGTTTTTCAGCGCGAATTGCCTCTGCCAGGTCCATGTAGATGTTGGCAAAGGCCAGGGGCATCCCCTCGGCATGGCCGATGGTGACGCGGCTGGTTCGGTCGGCTTCTGGCGACAGGTTCGGCTCCCCACGTTCGATCACTTGCAATCGCCCACCCAACGGCATCCAGTGCAGCTGGTTGGGATGTTCCTGGGCCCAGCGCAACCCGCCCTTTTCGCCAAACACCTGTAGCGTCAGGCCATGTTGCCTGCCAATCGCGATAGAGCTTGTCCAAAGGCGCCCCACAGCCCCACCATCAAAGCGCATGTTGACCATGGCGTCGTCTTCCAGAACCCGGCTTGGGATGCAGGAAACGGTGTCAGCCGACAGAGTTTTAACCTCTTGCCCGATGACAAAACTGGCCATGTGAAGCGCATGGATTCCGCAATCGGCAAACTGGGCCGATACGCCCGCCTGTGCCGGATCATAGCGCCAGCGCACGCGCGGATTGTCGGCGTCAGCAGCATCGGCGTGATGGCCATGCGCAAACTCTGCCTTGACCAATCGGATCTGACCCAGATCGCCCCGTGCCACCATGGCCCGCATATGCCGCACTAGCGAATAGCCCGAATAGCCGTAATTCACGGCGCATATCTTACCGGATGATTTTGCCAGACTGACAATCTCTTCGCCTTCTTCCACCGTCATCGTCATCGGCTTTTCGCAAAAGACATGAAACCCGGACTGAAGAAAGGCCTTGGTGATTTTAAAATGGGTATCATTCGGGGTTGCGACGGTGACGATGTCGATCCGATCGTCACGCGCGGTTTCGCCCGCCAGCATTTCCTGCCAATCACCATAAGACCGGTCCGCAGCAAGACCCAGACGCTGCCCATAATCCCGTCCGGCCTCTGGCCGGTGGTCCAGGGCGCCCGCGACAAATTCGAACGCGTCATCCAATCCAGCTCCCAAACGGTGCGCTGGTCCGATCTGGCTGCCTTCGCCGCCGCCGATCATGCCCCATTTTAGCTTGGACATGAAAACCCTCCCGTCCGATCAGATCAAAGCCAAACGGCCCCGACAGGCCCGTTTAGTGTTCAAGCCAAATCTGATCGCCCGCGGGTAAATTGACACCCGCATTCCTGCCGAAGGTTGGATTGAAAATGCAACCGCCGACAATTGGTTTGGGACCTGAATCAGCTTTTCAAACGATTGCACGTCAAATTTTTAATTGCAACCGGTTGCAAAATTTGTATCCTTGAGGAAGGGTGCGTGCAAGGCCCAATCGCGCGCGCCAATGTCAATAAATCTGAGAGCACCCCATGAACGCAGTCCTGGATGGTATCCGGAAAAACAAATTTGTCGTGTTTGGTCGGGCCGGAATGGATATGTACGCGGCCCCGGTTGGCGTCAAAAGCGAACTTGCAGACACTTTTCATGCCGATCTTGGCGGGTCCTCTGCCAATATCTGTGCAGGCTTGTGCAAGTTCGGGGCGGAAGCGGCCCTTGTGACATCGGTCTCTGATGATGCGATTGGCCGGTTTTGCGTCAATCGCCTCCACCACTATGGCGTCGACACCCGCTATGTCCGCGCCGTCGGAGGGGAGGCACGGACATCACTTGCCGTCTACGAAAGCACGGTTGAGGATTTCCAGAACGTCATCTATCGCAATGGGGCCGCCGATTTTCAGGTCACGGATCACGACATGGATCAGGTGTCTTATGGCGACTATGGCGCACTGATCACGGCGGGCACTGTTTTTGCCGCGGAACCGTCACGCAGCGCCACGTTTCGGGCCTTTGAACACGCGCGCACTCACGGTTTGCCGGTGATTTTTGACATAGATTACCGGCCCTATTCCTGGCCTTCAGCTGAAGTCGCGGCAGAGGTTCTGTCGCGTGCTGGCGATGAGAGCGACCTGATCGTCGGCAATGACGAGGAATTCGGTTTTATGGCCGGTGGTCTGGACAAAGGTTTGGACAAGGCCCGCGCATTGGCCGATGAGGGCCGGATCGTGATTTACAAGATGGGCTCTGAGGGCGCGATCACCCTCGCAGGTGGAGAGGAACACCGCACCGGCATCTATCCGGTCACAGCCGTCAAACCCAACGGCGCCGGGGATAGTTTTATGGCGGGTCTTTTGGCCGGCTTGGCGGAAGGGCGCGACATGCAAGAGGCGGTTTTGCGCGGGTCAGCTTGCGCGGCGATTGTGGTGTCAAAACCCGGATGCGCGCCTGCGATGCCCACGACGGCGCAACTGGATCAATTCCTGTCCTCTCACCCTGGTCCCACTGACGTTTAAGGACGCATCATGCATATCGCCCCTTTTGACAATCAAAATAAGGCCATCGTGGATGCCGATGATGCCCATGTGCCGTTGGTCTATTTCAATATCGTCAAGCTGAAACGCGGTGATGCGTTCGAGTATCAGGTGCCTGGCTATGAAACCTGTATCCTCCCCGCGACCGGCACGGTGGATGTGGATATCGAAGGCGTGTGTTTTTCTGCATTAGGCAAACGCGGCGTCGATGTCTGGGATGGTGATCCAGAAGGGGCATATGTGCCTAGCGGGGCCAAGGCACAGATGGTGTGTGTGTCTGAAATGGCAGAGGTGTTCATCGCCGGGGCGCGGTATGACAAGGTGCTTGATCCGTTTGATGTGCGTGAACATGATCTGGTGCAATACGGATCGGACGACACGAAAACCCATCGCAAAATAAAACATATTTTGGGTCAAAAACACCATGACCGGGTCGGCCGCTTGCTGGTCAGTGAGCTTTATGCCGTGGGCGCGGGGGGGTGGTCTGGTTTTCCCAGTCATAAACATGACACCGAACGTCTGCCGCAGGAAACCCGCCATGATGAATGCTACAATTTTCGCTTTCGCCCGGATTACGGATCGGGGCTGCAAATGCTTCAGCGTGTCGATAATGAACCCGGCGACGCCTATCACATTGTCAATGGCTCCACCGTGCTGATCGACAAAGGCTATCACCCCTGCTGCGTTCTGCCGGGGTATGAGATGTATTATTTTACTATTCTGGGTGGTCTGACGCAGCGCAGCCTTGTCCAATATTTCCAACCGACCCACGCCGCGCAATTGGAAACCATTCCTGGGATCAAAGATATGATTGCGAAGTTCAAATGACATTGGCTACCCTATCGGATGTTGTGAAACCCGCCCTACACGGCGGATATGCAGTGGCTGGCCTGGTGACCTTGGGGTGGGAGGACATGCGCGCCTATGTGGCCGCGGCGGAGGCCGAAGATGTGCCTGTCATCCTGCAGGCGGGCCCGTCTTGCCGGGCGCATACGCCGCTGCCGATCCTGGGGAAGATGTTCCGGTATCTGGCCGAAAACGCCTCTGTCCCTGTCGTCGCGCATCTGGATCATGGATATACGTTTGAAGAATGCAAAGAGGCGCTGGATAGTGGCTTTACCTCGTTGATGTTTGACGGCTCTCGCAAGCCCCTGAGCCAAAACATTGATGAAACCGCCCGTATCGCAGAAATGGCCCATGCGGCCGGAATATCCTGCGAGGGGGAGATCGGGTTTGTCGGATATTCCGGCGGCGAAGGGTCCAACGGTACTGACCCGGATCAGGCCGCGACCTTTGCCCGTGAAAGCGGGGTGGATGCCATGGCGATTTCTGTCGGCAACGTGCATTTGCAACAGGACAAAGAGGGTGGACTGGACGAACCCCGCATTCGCGCGATCGAGGCTGTGACGGATATCCCATTGGTCATTCATGGTGGATCGGGGGTGCCGGTGGCGCAGCGCACCGCGTTGGCGCGGGGATCGAATATCTGCAAGTTCAACATCGGAACAGAGCTGCGCATGGCCTTTGGCAATGCAATGCGGGAGGCCGTGAATCGTGACCCGGACCGGTTTGACCGCGTGCAGATACTGAAGGAAACCCATGATCCGCTGGTGGCCGCCACACGGCAAGTCTTGCGGGCATTCAAAGCCGCATAGAGCAGACCGAAGGGAACAGACATGACAGTGAATGACAATTCCGGTTTCTCGCGTCGCCTTCGCCTTGGTCTTGTTGGGGGTGGTCGGGGGCTGATCGGGCGTGTTCACGCCAATGGTGCCCGGCTGTCGGATCGTTGGGATCTGGTGGCGGGTGCGTTGTCGTCGAACCCGGGCTATGCGTTGGAATTGGCGGCGGAATGGTTTCTGGACCCTGCGCGCAGCTATCCCGACTATCAGCAAATGGCACAAGCGGAAGCCGCGCGCGCCGATGGTATCGACGCTGTTGCGATTGTCACGCCAAATGCGCTCCATGCGCCGGTGGCAAAGGCGTTCATGGCCCAAGGCATTCACGTGATTTCAGAAAAGCCCCTGACTGCGCATCTGGAAGAGGTCGAAGATCTGATCCAAATGCAGTCGGAAACCGGGCTGATCTATGGGGTGACTTACCCCTATTCGGCGCATGCCATGGTCCGGCAAGCGCGGGCGATGGTGGCGGCGGGCATGTTGGGGGATGTTCGTCAGGTCCATGTGGAATATTTTCAGGACTGGGCCATCGATGTGACCGACGCCGGGGGCGACGCCCCGTGGCGGTTCAATCAGGACATGAACGGGCCCAGCCTGACATTGGCCGATATTGGTACCCATGCCGAACATATGGCGCGTTTCGTCAGCGGGCTGGAGGTCGAGGCCGTCCGCGCCGATCTGCATGTCACGGGGGCGGCCAAATCGATGGAGGACACAGCCTTTGTCCAATTGCGCCTGACCGGCGGAGTGCCCGGCACGCTGATGGTCAGTCAGG
The DNA here is from genome assembly GCF_057219155.1 of Roseovarius sp. YIN77. NCBI lineage: Bacteria > Pseudomonadati > Pseudomonadota > Alphaproteobacteria > Rhodobacterales > Roseobacteraceae > Roseovarius > Roseovarius sp. YIN77. The sequence goes on along the minus strand of NZ_JBXVVI010000019.1, from coordinate 13,331 downwards.
CGATGGCGGGCACCCAGTGCGGGTTGCGTATTCGTGTGGCGGGGACCAAGGCATTGTTGGATTGGAATGCCGAAGAGCCAGAGGTTCTGCAGTTCTTGCAAGTGGGTCAGCCGGCGCAAACCTTGACACGCGGGCACTGTTCGGGGATGTTGCCCCAGGCCGAACGTCTGGTTCGCATGCCGCGCGGCCACCCAGAGGCGCTGAGTGATGCCTGGGCCAATCTGTATCTGGAATTTGCAGAGGCGATCATGTCACATCGCGACGGTGTTGTGCGGTCTGCGGATGCGATGTCGCCGCCGATGCTACGCGATGGCGTGTCGGGCATGTGTTTCGTGACTGCAGCGTTGCGATCAAACCAGATCAATGACTGGGTGGATATGCCGGTCGTGTAACCGCACGTGTCCTAAACCCCGAAATCCACTAGAAATCTTGCAGTTACGACCCGGATCGGCATAACCTCTCCTACAGGATGGGTATGTGCAGTCATGGTGACCGGTTTTAATCCGACATCTGTCACCTGACATGCACTTTGAGGGACGGCAATGACAGCAATTTCCGAGGGGCTTGGCGTATTGGCTATGGCGGCTGATGCCGCCACCGGGCGGCCGAAAGGGTCTGGCCTGACCGCGGCGATTGTGGCGGCAGAGTTTTCCAAACGTATGGGCGATGACTTGAGCACACAGAAAGATGCGTATTTTCTGGCGCTTGTCCGGTTTATCGGCTGCACGATCACCAGTTTCGAAACCGGTATGATGTCGATGGGCGATGATCAGGGTTTTGCCGTGGCCACGATGTTTGGGGATTGGGCGGATCGCAACGACTTGAAAAAATACCTGAACGAATTCGTGGCGCTGGAGGCAGAGGAAGAAGACCGCAATGCGGCCTTTGACTATGTGTGCGATATCCTGCCCGAAGCGGCCCCTGATTTCACAGCTGCCCATTGCCGCCAGTCGTTTTTATTGGCCAGCCGGTTGCCCCTGTCGCAGACTGTGTTGGAGTGTATCCCATATTACTATGCCCGCTGGGATAAAAAGGTGTTGCCATTTGGCGGCGCCGATGTGCCGTACCTCTCGCGGTTGGTGCGGATCACCGAATTGGCGGAATTTATCCGGCGCATGGAAAACACGACTCGCGCCAAAGCGGTAATCGCCGCAAAGCTGGGTCATGAGTTGGACCCTGATTTGGGGGCAAAGTTTCTGGAACATGCCGACGAGGTATTCAAGGCTGCCCGCCGTACACCAGAATTTGAGGCTTTCATCAATGCAGAACCTGGGGACCCGGTGAGCTTGACCCCCAAATGCCGCGAAGCTCTGGCAGAGATCGCCGCAGATATGACCGATCAAAAGGCACCCACATTCCGCAGCCATTCCCGCCGGGTGGCCGGGCTTGCTGCACAGGCGGCGCAGATCGCGAAACTGCCCAAGGAAGACGCAGTCAATCTGCGGCTGGCGGCACTTGTCCATGACATCGGGAAATGCGCGATTTCCAACCGGATCTGGAACAAGTCGACATCCCTGTCAGTGTCCGAAAGGTTGGAGATGGAGCGTCATACCTTTCAGACGCTGTTCTTTCTGTCTCATGGCAACCCCTTTCGGGAATGGGCCGATGTTGCCTCTTGCGCACATGAGCGCGCCGATGGATCGGGCTATCACCGACGCGCACCGATGTCTGATCTGGCTTGCAATATCCTTGCTGCCGCGAATGAATATGATGAACTGACACACGCGGTACCTGGGCGCGCAGCGTTGACGGCAGAGGCCGCTGCCGAGCATCTGACAAAAGACGCAAAAGAGCGCAGGTTTGTTCTGTCCGCCGTAACCGCCGTTCTGCAAGCAGCGGGCCATACGGTTCGGGATGCTCAGGCCGCCTTGCCCTGTGGCCTGACCCGGCGAGAGGCACAGGTTCTGGCGCGATTGGCAAAGTCAGAAACCACGGCAGAGCTTGCCGAGGCGCTTGGAATTTCGCCCAAAACCGCCGATCACCACATCCAGAATATCTATAACAAAACCGATATTCGCGCCCGCCCGGCCCTGGCTTTGTTCGCTATGGAACATGGCATTGTCATGGATTAGGGATATTTCCCGCAAAAAATAGGGAGTCCTCCCGATACATGGGGAGGTCCGGCTCTGGCACCTTTTACTAACGAAGACATCCACCGTCTTCGGGACAGTGAAAGGAAGACATGATGCCACTTTACAATTCGATCATCGTTGATGCCCCCGCCGATCAGGTTTGGGCCACGTTGAGGAATTTCAACGACATGAGCTGGGCCGAAGGAATTGTCGAAAGCGTGACATCCGAAAATGGCAAAAGCGGGACAGAGGTCGGCGCCGTGCGCATGATCAACGGTGCTATCCGCGAAACCCTGCAAAGTTTCGACGATGAGGCACGCTGCTTTAGCTATTCCATCGATGATGGGCCAGATGTGTTCAGCAAAGACATGCTCGAAGGCTACATCGGTCAGGCACGGGTTACGCCGGTGACGGCGACGGGGCAATCCTTTGTGGAATGGTCGTCGGATTGGGCCAATTCCAAGGGCGACATCGTCGGGGCGGGTGACCCCCTATATGCGGGCCTGCTGGGTCTGTTGGCGCAGAAATTCCACTGATTTCAAAATTACGAAGGACAAAGAAGGAAACGAAATGATGCTGATGAACACTTTGAAAACCACCGCTTTCGCCGCGGCAATTGTTGCTGGTTCCCTGACACAGCCGGCCCTGGCCGATGGGCACAACGATGCCTCTGACGATATCACCTGGGTTTTGACCGTTGCCGTGAATGAAGGGCAGAATGAGGCCTTTAACGCATTGATGGCTGAAATGGTCGGTGCAACCCGCGAAGAGACCGGAGCCAAAACCTATGAATGGCTGCGCAATGGCGACACGGTGCAAATTCTGGAACGCTATGAAACCAACGAGGATGCCGGTATCCATCTGGGCAATTTTGGCGCCAATTTTGCCGAACGCTTCCTGACTGCGGTCACGCCCACCGGCCTGATTGTTTTTGGCCCGGCAGAGGGCGGCGTTCGTGAAGGGCTCGCAGGATTTGGCGCAACATTTTATGACCAAGTTGGCGGGTTTGAACGGTAGATCGCCGCGAACCCTCTGATTTCCACCACCACTCACATGATCCTGAACAGGCCCCTATTGGGGCCTGTTTTTGACTGTGCCCGCTAGGCGGCCGCACCCGCATCTTATGGTTTCCCAACCTGCTGCACTGCGGTAGCGTTGACAAAACAATCAATCAGATGGGGGAGACGCACCAATGGGCACGCATGGATATGAAGGTGGGCGGCTGAATTTGCCCTTTGTCGGGATCTGCACCTTTGCCAAGGGGGACTATGTTCAGGATTGGGATGTCATTGATGCCGATGTTGCCGTTCTGGGCGCCCCGTTTGATTTTGGCTGTCAGTGGCGGTCCGGTGCCCGGTTTGGGCCAAGGTCGGTGCGGGAGGCCTCAACGCTTTTTTCCTTCGGTCATGGCGGGGCCTATGATTTTGAGGATGATGTCACCTACTTGCCAGCCGAAAGCACCAAAATTGTCGACATTGGTGATGCAGACATCATCCACACCGACACGATGCAAAGCCATGCCAATATCGAGGTGGGCGTTCGCGCGATCCTGAAGTCAGGCGCCCTGCCGGTGGTGATCGGTGGCGACCATTCTATCAATATCCCCTGCATCAATGCCTTTGATGATCAGGACCCGATCCATGTGGTCCAGATCGATGCGCATCTGGATTTTGTCGATGAACGCCACGGCGTGCGTTACGGCCATGGCAATCCGATGCGCCGCGCGGCGGAGAAGCCCTATGTGACGGGACTGACACAGCTGGGTATCCGCAATGTGTCGTCAACGGCCAAGGAGGGGTACGAACAGGCGCGCGAGATGGGGTCTGATATCTTGTCGGTCCGGCATCTGCGCAAGCTGGGGGTCGAGGGCGTGTTGGAACGAGTGCCTGCAGGAAAACGCTATTACGTGACCATCGACATTGATGCGTTTGATCCATCCATCGCGCCGGGGACGGGAACGCCCAGCCATGGCGGATTTATCTATTACGAGGTGTTGGAATTTCTGGACGGTTTGACCAAGCGCGGCGACATTGTTGGCATCGATCTGGTCGAGGTGGCGCCGGATTATGACCAAACAGGATCTACCGCGGTTCTGGCCGCGCAGGTGTTAATGAACCTGATCGGGCGGATTTTGCATAACCGATCAAACTGAACGGACACCGATAAATCTTGCCTTACACTGTTTGCCGTTGGGCTGTGCGGGCTTGTTCTACAATCCAGTTGGCCAGAATTCTGGTGGATCGTCGGCCCGCCGCTGGCGCCGAAGATCGAATGAAATACCCGGATGATAGTCCCAGATTGCCGGGCAGGGCTTCGGTCAGGCGCCCATCCTGCAAATATCCATCGATCAGTGGTCTGCGGCCCAAGATTATGCCTTCGCTCCGGCAGGCTGCCTCGATCGAGATCAACAAGCCATCCACCGAAAACCCAGATCTCAGCTCTATGTCCGGCCGGGCAAATACCCGTGCCCAACGGTGCCAGTCGTTTTCATAGCCCAGCGTGTGAATCAATTCCTGCTCGCACAAATGTTCGGGTGACCGAAAGGGCCCGTATCGCGCCAGAAAGTCCGGCGAACAGACAGGAATAATCTGCGCATCCCACAATTTATCCATCGTATCATCGGGCTTGGCGTCATTGGCTAGCCGGAAGATTTCCAGATCATTGCCCTGACCGCGATATTGGGGGGGCAGACTGTCTGTGGTTCGCAAATGCACCTCGATCTCAGGGTGCTGACAGTGAAAATCCCGCAGGCGCGGGGCAAGCCATATGGTCGCAATTGATGGCGTACAATGCACGGTGACAATGGCCTTTTGTGCGTCTGGAAACAGCTGGTCTGTCACAGTGTCCAAACGATCCAGGACTTCGCGGACCACCTGATAATAGGCCCTGCCGGATTCGCTGAGGGTCAAAGATCGATTGTGGCGCACGAACAGCGTTGTCCCCAGCGCGTCCTCCAGATGTTTGATCTGCTGACTGATCGCTGCTTGGGTTAGGTTAAGTTCTTGTGCTGCCAGCGAAAAACTCAGGAATCGCGCTGACGCGTCAAAGGCGCGGAGGTAATTCAGGCGCGGGCGGCGTGGCATAAGAGTTATTCACATAAGGTTTTCTAATGCGAACATGCATGAAAGCTCGTTTGACCGCAAGAGGGCAATCGCGCACCTTTCAACGGAAATACAGGGAGCGTCAGCATGCAGTATTTTTCTTTCCTCGAAGACAGCGCACTAGATCGAATTCACGAGGCCTCTCTGGAGATCCTAGAAGAGGTCGGCCTGCTGGTTCGAAACCAAAAGGCCCGCAACCGGTTTGCCGAACATGGGGCCATCGTGGATGAGGCCAATGAACGGGTGCGGATACCGTCAGATGTGGTGATGCGTTATCTGAAACTGGTGCCACCAACCATCACCCTGCGTGGGCGCGATCCGAAATTTGATGTGACCTTTCCGCGCAAATTACCGGTGGTGGCAACGGCCAGCTCGGCCCCTGATATCGTCGACCCGGTGACCGGCATCACCCGGCGGGCAACTTCTGCCGATATTGCCCGTTTAGGGCATATCGTGAATGAGCTGGATGGCTTTGACGTCTTCTCTATCTCTGTCCTCGCCGATGACGCGCCAGAGGGGCATTTCAACCTGTCACGCTTTTATCCGGCGCTGAAAAACTGCCTGAAACCGGTGCGTACCTCTGTCGTCAGTGTTGATGAGGCAAAGCAAATCCTGAAACTGGGTGAACTGATTGCAGGCGACAAGGATGCGTTTTGGGAACGTCCCTTTATCAACTTTGGCTACTGTTCCATCGTGACGCCGCTGACCATGGATTTCGACAGTACCGAAAACCTGATGTTCTTTGCCGAAAACGGTGTCACCGCTTATGGCACCGTGGCCCCAATGGGGGGCATCAATACGCCGCTGTCGTTGCCCGGCATGATGACCATGGTCAATGCCGAATGGTTGGCCACCATGTGTCTGGCGCAGATGTCGCGGGCGGGAACCGAACTGATCTATAACTTCCTGCCGGTCTTTGCTGATCTACGGGATGGGGCCTATGCCCCCGGCGCGATTGAGGTCGGCATGATGAATTCCATCGTCTGTCAGATGGCGCGGCGCTATAACGCTCCGGCTGGGGGTTATCTGGGCCTGACCAATTCCAAAGTCTCTGACGCGCAGGCAGGCTTTGAAAAGGGTATGTCACCCCTGCTGGGGGCGCTGTCGGGCGTGAATTTTGTCGTCATGGGGGGGCTTTTGGATGCGCTGATGTCGCTTGATTTCGGCCAACTCGCCATCGACAACGAGATCGCCAAGATGATCAAGGTTGTGCGCGGCGGGGTAGAGTTCAGCGAGGCAGAGCTGGGTCTGGAAGACATCAAACGTATCGGTCCCGCGGGTATCTTTGCAGATTCACCCATGACGCTGGAACGGATGCTATCTGGCACGTTCATGCCGGAACTCGCCGATCGTCAATTGCGTGAAACATGGGAGGAGGAGGGTTCCTCCACCATCCATCAGCGCGCCTTGAACAAATCCATGGGCATTCTTGCCCGCCAGCCCAACCCTGCTGCCCTGACGGCAGAGGCTGATGCCCGGATCAAGGCCTATTTCCCCGGCATTGTCGCCGGCGACAGTTCTCTGCCCGAGGGTTGGCAGCATCTTGATGTCGGACACAAATCCGCAACCCGTGAACGCCGCACCAGCCGCCGCCGTAAGGTCCGCGCCTGATCTGACAGGATATCAAAATGACCAATACTCTTCCTTCCGCGGCACGCATTGTCGTCATTGGAGGCGGTGCGATCGGCACCTCCATCGCCTATCATCTGGCCAAAGCGGGTGAAACCGATGTTGTCCTTCTGGAAAAAACCCGGCTGACAGAGGGTGCGACCTGGCATGCGGCGGGGCTGGTTGGCCAGTTTAGGTCGCAGCAAAACCTGATGAGCCTGATGAACGATTCCGTGCGTCTGTTTGATACGCTGGAGGCAGATACCGGACAGGCCATCGGTTGGAAAAAGGTCGGCTCCATGCGCATCGCGTCCACGCAGGATCGCTGGCTGGAGCTGTTGAAATCGCATTCGTCTGCCCGGGCGGTCGGGTTTGACATGGATATCCTCTCCCCCAAAGAGGCAAAGGATATCTATCCGCTGATGCAGGTCGATGATCTGGTTGGCGCGGCGTTCATCCCCGAGGACGGCCATGTCGATCCCTATTCCCTGACCCAGGCCTATGCCAAAGGCATCCGCAAATATGGGGGCCGGGTGTGTGAACAGGTGATGGTTACCGATCTGGTCCGGCAGGGCAACCGGATCAGCCATGTGGTGACAGATAACGGCACGATCGAGGCCGACATTGTGGTCAATGCGGCGGGCCTCTGGGCGCGGCAACTGGGCTGGATGGCGGGTGTCGACCTGCCCGCAGGTGTTGTGCAGCACCAATATTTTGTTACCGAAAAGACGCCGGAGATACCCGATAATCTGCCAGCTTTCCGCGATCCGGACGGGCGCTATTACGCCAAACCAGAACCGGGTGCCTTGGCCATTGGCGGATGGGAACTGACGACCGACACCGTGAACCCGCGCGACGGCTTTCCATGGGAAAATGCCCGGCATCTGTTTGATGCCAATATGGATCGGCTGGAAGAGGTGTTTTTGCCCGCCGCCCACCGCCTGCCCCTGATCAACGATCTGGGTGTACGCACCATCGTCAACGGCCCGATCCCGATTTCGCCGGATGGGGAGCCGGTCATGGGTCCAGTGCCGGGGCTGGACAATTTCTTTGCCGCCTGTGCCTTTACGTCGGGTATTGCGGCCTCTGGTGGGGTTGGCAAGGCCGCGGCCAACTGGCTGTTGGAGGGCGATCCGGGCCTCGACCTCTGGGCGTTTGACATCCGGCGCTTCGGTCCGTTGCAATCGGGGCAGAAATTCCTGCACGACCGGGCTGTGGAAAGTTACACCAAATACTATCACATCCACTGGCCGGGGGAGGAGCTGGACAGCGCCCGGGGTGTACGCCGATCGCCGCTTTACCGGGCTCTGAAGGACCAGGGCGCTGTGATGGGATCAAAATTCGGCTGGGAACGGGCCAACTGGTTTGCCCATGGCGATATCCCACCCACACCACAATTCGGCTGGAACCGTCCGGGGCAGGCCGAAACGGTTGGCCGCGAACACCGCGCAGCGCGGGAGGCTGCGGTTGTCACCGACATGACCTCATTCACCAAGTTTGAAATCGCTGGCCCGAAATCCTGTGACTTTCTTCAATATCTGGCGGTCGCTAACATTGATAAACCCGTGGGGGGTGCGGTCTATACGCAGCTGTGTAATGAGCGTGGCGGGATAGAGGCTGATGTCACTATCATCAGATGCGCCGAGGATTGCTTTTGGCTGATCACCGGCTCTGCCCTGGGCATTCGGGATCGCAACTGGATCGACCGGAATCTTGCGAACTTTCAACAACAGCGTGCGCCAATCTGGCAGTCACAGGGCGAACAATGGACAAGGTCAACACATGTGAATGATCCGCAGATAACAATCCGCGATATCAGTTCTGCCTATGGTGTGTTGAACATTCAGGGACCGAAGGCGCGCGATATCCTGCAAACCCTGACCGATAGTGATCTTGGTCATGATGCCTTCCCCTTCATGTCTGCGCAGGACATCCGCGTGGGCTATGCCCCGGCACTGGCCTACCGTGTGACCTATGTCGGCGAACTGGGATGGGAGCTGTATATCCCGACCGAATATCTGGAATACGCCTATGAAACCCTCATGGCGGCGGGGGCGCCCCAAGGCTTGATCAACATGGGTTACTACGCGGTCGACAGCCTGCGGTTGGAAAAACGGTTTGTCGCCTGGGGGTCGGACATCAATTCCGATTATACCCCGATCGAGGCCGGATTGGGCTTCTTGATTGATTGGGATAAGGGGGATTTTCTGGGGCGGGAAGCGCTTGAAAAACAACGTGAAACTGGCCCGTCGCGCAAGCTGGCGGCGCTGTTGCTGGACGAACCGCTGACTGTGTTTGGAGGGGAGGCGGTGATGCATGACGGGCGCGTTGTGGCGCAGACCACGTCAGGCAACTTTGCTTATTCGCTGGGACAGCCCATTGCGCTGGCCTATCTGCCGACAGAGCTGGCAAAAACCGGGGTCGAATTGACGGTGCAAAGCTTTGGCGACACCTGCACCGCCCGCGTCACCATGGGCACGCCCTATGATCCGAAGCGGCAGAAAATCCTGTGCTGATCCCCCCGGCCGAACTTGCTGGCTGACGCGCGGGTTCCGCCCTGCTATACGGGGGTCGAGGAGGAACGAGCATGCGTAAATTTGGATGGCTGACCGCCCTGATCGCTGTCACCGCGCTGTCAGGCTGCGCCGTGGCCGTGGGGGCAGGTGCCGTGGTGATCACGGACGAGGTCTTGGAACGCCGCGATGGGGATGACGGGTTGATCTAAGCCTCTGTTATACCGCACAATTCTTGCAAAACGGTGTGTCGGGCAGTAGGTCTAGACGCGCCTGAGAGATATCGTCGCTGCATTTTGCGCATTCGCCATAGCTGCCCTCTGCAATCCGGTTGAGCGCGGCATCAATCCGGCGCAATTCGGCCAGTTCAACATGGCCAAGGCTTTCTAAAACCTCGTCCCCCTGACGTTCCGACGACCGATCTTCCCAGTCTTTGGACGGGGTTTCATCCAGGCTGTGTTCGACCTTCATCAGGTGCCCGGCCAGTTCATCCCGCCGCGCCCTCAGCGCCGCCTCATATTTGGCGATATCCATTCCGTGTCTCCTTTATCGGTCGTCAGAGGGAGTGTGAGGGCTATTAGGGCACGCGGCTTTGACATGGGTCAAGCCCGGGCCCGCGGCGCAATCGTTAACGCCAAATGGCACGTCGGTATTACGTCGGTATTTTATCGGTATTGCGACGGTGAGTGGGGCGAGGGGGCCGGGCGCGTTAACGAATGGGGATTTGGCCGTAGGGTGGGGTTTCACTCCACCATGTTGGAGCCGGATCGGAGCCGGAATTGGCGGGGTGAAACCCCGCTCTACGGATGGGCGCGTAGGCCGGGCTTCAGCCCGGCACCGTTTCCATCAGACGAACGGTCGGCGTTGGGACGGTGCAACAGAGGGCCGCGACCGACCCGGGGTGGCGCAATCGCGCCGCCCATGGGGCGGGTCGGCGCGGCCCGGCGATGCCGGGCGGGGGTGGATCTCTAAGTAGAAGGCTCAAACATTTGATGTAGAAATGGGCAAGCAGAGCTATGAACGATCTTTTTTCTCACTCTCTTCATCAGTTTCTGGCTCTGGTAGCCCTAGCCGCTCAGGAGGTGGTAGCTGTTTTTTTTGATCTTCGTTCTCAATCTTTTGGAGTCCGTACACTGCTCCAGCAATTCTCTCAATTAACTTCACAGCTGGATCAAGTTTTTTAGCACCTTCCGAAACAGCGTTTGTTAGCACTAAGAACGTTTCAGAAAATGTGTGAATATGCGCGCGGTTTCTGTCTACCTCAGATTGGAGGGTGTTGAGTTTTCTTAATATGCTTTCTCTCAACAACTCTTCAACTTCAGCTTCCTGGACGCATTTTCTAATGTGGCCAAGATAAGTGGTCGCCCTTGCACGCCAATCTTCGTCTAAATGCACGAAATCACGCCGAAGATTTCCATCGATTATGAAGATGTTACGGGACTGTAATTCGGTTACAAATTGTTCCAACCGAAACAGATGATCGAATATCATTTCCTTATCGTATTCGGTTAACCTGATGCTGCGCACTTGGAGTTTGGATAGCCCTGAGATCTGAATTTCAAATTGTTCTGCGGCCTCAATCGCGCTGTTCACATATATAACAGCTCGCGCGTAGTCTGTATCTGCTCGCAGTTCTGCCAAACGAATACGATTTTGCTGAAGGAATTGATAAAACTGAGCTTCTCCATTCATTCGATCAGCTTGAGGGATCAAAATGGTTTTTTCAACGGCTAACAACTACTTAAGCACAAAAATTTTTTGGAACAAAGTGAAGTCGAATCCCCTCACTCCATCTTCAACGCATTAATAAACGCTTCCTGCGGGATATCGACTTTCCCGAACTGGCGCATCTTTTTCTTCCCAGCTTTTTGCTTGTCCAGCAGTTTCCGTTTCCGCGTGGCGTCGCCGCCATAGCATTTCGCGGTCACGTCTTTGCGCATGGCCGATAGCGTCTCTCGGGCAATCACCTTGCCGCCGATGGCCGCTTGAATCGGGATTTTGAACATGTGGCGGGGGATCAGTTCTTTCAGCTTTTCCACCATCGCGCGGCCGCGCATCTCAGCCCGGTCGCGGTGCACCATGGTTGACAGGGCATCCACTGGTTCCTCGTTCACCAGCACCTGCATCTTGACCAGGTTGTCCTGACGATACCCTTCGAGGTTGTAGTCAAAGCTGGCATAGCCCTTGGTCACTGATTTCAGGCGATCATAGAAATCAAACACCACCTCGTTCAGGGGCAGATCATAGACCACCATGGCGCGGCTGCCCGCATAGGTCAGGTCCAACTGGATGCCGCGGCGATCCTGGCACAGTTTCAGTACGTCGCCCAGATATTCATCGGGCACCATGATCGTGGCCTTGATGCGCGGCTCCTCCAGATGATCCACATGGGTCAGGTCGGGCATGTCGGCGGGGTTGTGAAGCTCCATCATCGACCCATCCCGCATGTGGATGTGATAGATGACCGAGGGCGCGGTGGTGATCAGGTCGATCCCGTATTCGCGCTCAATCCGGTCGCGGATGACTTCGAGGTGCAGAAGACCCAAGAACCCGCAGCGAAAGCCAAAGCCCAACGCGGCAGAGGTTTCCATTTCATGGCTGAACGACGCGTCATTCAGGGCCAGTTTTTCGATGGCGTCGCGCAGGTCCTCGAACTCGGCATTGTCCACGGGGAAGAGACCACAGAAGACCACGGGTTGAGAGGGGTTAAAGCCCGGCAGGGGGACTGTCGCGCCCTTTTTCTCATGCGTGATCGTGTCGCCGACCTTGGTGTCGCGCACCTGTTTGATCGAGGCGGTGATAAAGCCGATCTCGCCCGGGCCCAGTTCGCTGATAACGTCCATCTGCGGGCGGAAGACACCGATGCGGTCCACGCCGTAGATCGCGTTAGTTTGCATCATCTTGATGCGGTCGCCCTTTTTCAACACGCCGTCCATGATCCGGACCAGTACCACAACGCCCAGATAGGCGTCATACCAGCTGTCGACCAGCATCGCCTTTAGCGGGGCCGTGCGGTCGCCGGTGGGGGCGGGGAGTTGGGTGACGATCGCCTCTAGCGTTTCGTGGATGCCGACACCGGTCTTGGCCGACACACGGATGGCGCCGGTGGCGTCAATGCCAATCACATCCTCGATCTGTTCGGCGACACGGTCGCAATCGGTGGCGGGCAGGTCGATCTTGTTCAGAACCGGCACGATCTCATGATCGGCCTCGATGGCCTGATAGACATTGGCGAGCGTCTGGGCCTCCACCCCTTGGGTGCTGTCGACGACCAAGAGCGATCCCTCAACCGCGCGCATGGAGCGGGAGACCTCATAGGCGAAATCGACGTGGCCCGGCGTGTCGATCAGGTTCAGCACATAATCCTGCCCGTCATCGGCGGTGTAATCGATGCGCACCGTGTTGGCCTTGATGGTGATCCCGCGTTCGCGCTCCAGATCCATGGAGTCGAGGAGCTGTTCCTTCATGTCGCGATCCTTGACTGTTCCAGTTTCCTGAATCAGCCGGTCAGCGAGCGTCGATTTCCCGTGGTCAATATGCGCCACGATCGAGAAATTGCGGATATGTGCGAGGTCTGTCATGACTGCGGGATATGGAAGGGTTTTGGGGTTTGGTCAAGGTGGGAAGAGTCACTCACTGATGATCCAGCGATGGAGATGAAAAGTATAAAAACAATGGATGACGTAAAGATAATAGGACTGCTTGAACGACTCGAAGAAGATGAACTGACATTGATTGAGTTTAGGTCGGCAATGCGGGTTCTACCATTCGTCGCATTCGACTCTGTTCCTAAACGTTCAATCGACTTGCAATTAGCTCATTTGCTGCGGGCGCTAGTAGTTGCGGGAGTATATCTGAATACACATGAAAGCGAACTAGAAGTAATCGCTGATACTGTCGCAGAGAAAGCGTTTGGAGTTCCCCCGGTTTGATGGACACTTTTTATCGATGAAGGAGAATGTTTTTCATGCCGAGAACGAGGAACCCGTACCCTGCGGAATTCAGGGATCAAATGGTCGCGCTGGTGCGAACCGGGC